>CAZKVF010000093.1:0-21404 GCA_964556085.1 uncultured Solibacteraceae bacterium | reverse complement strand
CAAACGCCTGAGCAGCGCGCCGCCACGGCCCATGTCGGCCTGGCTGTCGAAGCGCGAGTGTCCGCTTATCCAGATCGCGTATTTACAGGGAGGATCACGGCAATCAATCCTTCGGTGGATCCGAACTCCCGGGTGTTCGTGGTCGAAGCTCGTTTCGATAATCCGAAGGCCGAACTTCGTCCCGGGATGTTCGCCATAGGAAAGGTTCTCCTCAACGGCGGAGAAAGCGCGATCTTTGTGCCTCGCTCGGCAGTAACACACGATAAAACGACCGACTCGTACCAGGTTTTTACCGTCAATAACGGGGTCGCCCGCCTGCGCGTGGTGGTGACCGGCGACACAGAAGGCGATTCCATCCGCATCAGCTCGGGCCTGGCGGGCACGGAAACCGTCGCGACAAGCAATTTGAGCGAGCTGTTCGACGGCGCGCCGGTCGAACCGCGATCGTAAGAGGCCGAAACCATGCACGCACTGGCAAAACTCTGCGTAAAGCGACCGGTCTTCGCGACCATGCTGATTATGGCGCTGGTGGTGGTGGGCGCCTTCTCGTATTTCGGGCTGGGAGTCGATCAGTACCCTAACATCGATATTCCAACTGTCTCGGTCTCGGTCTCGAACCCCGGAGCTTCGCCCGAAGAAATCGAAACCGAGATCACCAAAAAGATCGAGGACGCGGTCAACACCATCAGTCAGGTGGACGAGATCCGCTCTACCTCTTCGGAAGGTCTGTCGCTGGTAATCATCACCTTCGAGCTTTCCAAGAGTGGCGACGTGGCGGCGCAGGAGGTACAGAATAAAGTCAACCTGACGCTGCCCGATCTCCCGCAATCGGCCAAGCAGCCGGTGGTGCAGAAGTTCGACCCGGGCGCCACGCCCATCATGCAGATCGCCGTTTCGGCATCCCGTTCCACGCGCGATGTAACGCTGATTGCCGACAAGCTCATCAAACAGAAGCTGGAAAACGCCAAGGGTGTGGGCGAGGTCACGATCAACGGCGGGGCCAAACGCGAGATTCACGTGCAAGTGAATCCGGACCGCCTGCGCTCCTACAACCTGACGGTCACCGACGTATTCAATGCTCTAAAGCAGCAGAACCTCGAAATGCCGGGCGGCAATCTCAATGCAGGCGCCCGCGAATTGACGATACGCACCACAGGCCGGGTTACCGACCCCGCGCAGTTCAACCTGATCACTATCGCCAATCGGAATGGCTACGTCATCAAGGTGAAAGATATCGGCTCGGCGGAGGACAGCTCGGAAGAGCCTCGCACGTCCGGGCGCCTGGATGGCCAGCCGGCAGTGGTCCTGACCATCGCCAAGCAATCCGGCGCCAACACCGTGGAGACCGCGGACGCCATCAAGGAACGGCTCGCCGAAATCGGGCCCACACTTCCCAAAGACGTGCGCTGGCGGATTATTTCCGACCAGTCGGTCTTTATCAAGGCGGCCCTGGATGCAATCAAAGAACACCTGGTGGAGGGCAGCCTTCTCGCGGCCATCGTGATCTTCTTCTTCCTGGCCAACTGGCGGACGACTATCATTTCCGCGATAGCCATCCCGACCTCGATCATCTCGGCCTTCGCGCTGATGTCGGCCATGGGGTTCACGCTGAACATGATCACCATGCTCGCGTTGACACTGATGGTGGGCGTGGTGATCGATGACGCCATCATCGTGCTCGAAAACATCTACCGCTCGATTGAAGAGAAGGGTATGTCGCCGTTCGAGGCCGCGATCCATGGCACGCAGGAAATCGGCCTCGCCGTGCTGGCGACCACCATGTCGCTCCTGGCGGTGTTCCTGCCGGTGGGATTCATGGGCGGCATCGTCGGCCGTTTCATGAGCAGCTTCGGGTTCACGAGTGCATTTGCCATCGCCGTATCCCTTCTGGTTTCGTTCACGCTGACGCCCATGCTGTGCTCGCGCTTCGTGAAAGTTAAGACCGAAGAGACTGCGGTCAGACGCGGCTCCGCCGCCACGCACAAATCCAAGGACTCGCTGATTTTCCGATTTCTGGACGGGAATTACAAGCGGCTCCTGGAGTGGGCCATGGCGCACCGCCGTGCGGTAGTTGCGCTATGCGTCGTGGTCGTGATCAGCATCGTGCCCTTGTTTATGCTGGTAGGCAAGAACTTCATTCCGGCGGACGATCAATCGCAGTTCAACATCATTTACCGGACCCCCGAAGGCACTTCGCTCGCCGCGACAACCTACCTGGGCGAGCAGATCGCGCAGAAACTGCGGCAGACGCCTGGTGTGGCGCACACGCTCGTGACCGTAGGCGGCAGCGCCGACAAGTCGGTAAACAACGCTTCGATCTATGTCCAACTGGTGGACCTCGATCAGCGCGCCTTTTCGCAGGAGCAGTTTATGACGCAGACACGCGCCATGCTGCAATCATATCCGAAGGAGATCCACACCAGCGTCGAACCCGTGAACAATGTCGGGGGCAACCAGAGCAACGCCGATGTTCAGTTCTTCGTGACCGGCCCGGATCTCACCAAACTGGCAGCGTACTCAGAAGCCCTGCTGGCCAAAATGAAGACGATCCCGAATTTCGTGGATGCGGATTCAACGCTGCGCAATGGCAAGCCCGAGGTGCGGCTCGAAATTGACCGGCCGCGCGCTGCCGACCTCGGCGTTTCGGTCGAGAATATCGAGCAGGCCCTGAATACCCTGGTAGCGGGCCAGACGGCATCGGAGTTCAATGCGGGCGAGGATCAGTACGACGTGGTTGTCCGGGCCGAAGAAAAGTTCCGGGGCGGCGTCGAGGGGCTCGCTAAAATGACGGTCGCCTCGTCGAAGGTCGGTTCCGTGGGGTTGGATGAAGTGGTCCACGTAATAACCTCTACCGGACCAGCTTCTATCAACCGTATCGGCCGGCAAAGACAGGTAACGCTGAGCGGCAACGTGGCTGCAGGCGGCTCGCAGGCGGCCGTCCAGAACCGCATGACCGAGATCACGAACGAATCAAAGATGGATCCCGACTACCGCGCCGGGCTTACCGGGCGTTCGAGGGAACTGGGAAGGGCCGGCTATTATTTCATGCTGGCCTTCGCTCTCACATTTATCTTTATGTATATAGTCCTGGCCGCACAGTTTGAATCTTTCATTCACCCCATTACGATTCTGATTACGCTTCCGCTGGCGATTCCTTTCGGCATTCTATCTCTGCTGATCGCGCATCAAACCGTAAACATCTTCTCGGGCCTGGGCCTTCTCCTGCTGTTCGGAATCGTGAAGAAGAACGCCATTTTACAGATCGATCACACCAACGGCTTGCGCGCCGCGGGAATGAACCGGTACGACGCTATCATTCAGGCCAATCGCGACCGGTTGCGGCCGATCCTGATGACGACCCTTGCGCTCGTCGCCGGGATGGTGCCTCTGGTGATTTCGAGCGGCGCCGGGGCCGCCACTAATCGCTCGATCGGCGTGTTGGTGGCTGGCGGCCAGACGTTGTGCCTGGTGCTTACTCTAGTCGCAGTTCCGGTTTTCTATTCACTGTGGGAGGATTTCGGAGATTTCCTGGGGAGGCGCAGAATGGCTTTGTTTGGGCGAAAACGAGCCGTGGCGGTGGTCTCTGACGCCAGTGAGGTTCCCGAAGCAGTGCACGTTGCTGCAGGCGTGCTGCGGCAGGCAGTGGCGAAAGGTGAAGCACAGTGAGGGCCATCGCGAACCGTGGGGCGGGTCCCCTGACCCGCGCGGGGCGCCCTCGCCCCGCCATGGCATTTTCAGTGAATTCGGGAGGCCGACCGAGGGGTCGGCCGCGGACCGGAGGGTCCGCCCCACTGAAAGTGTCATTGGCGTTTCTATTCGCCCTTCCTCTCTGGAGCCAGACCGCGCAACTTCAGGGCCCCATCACTCCACGCAGCCGCGTGGAACTGGAGCCCTACCAAGAGGTTCAGGTACCGCCGCGCACCGGTGTAGCCGGACAGTATCCCATTACGTTGCAACGCGTCATCGAGCGCGTCGTGGCCAATAATCCCGACTTGCAGATCGCGCGCATTCTGCGCCAGGAGGCGGACTACAACCTGACCGCTGCCGGAGGCTACTATGATCCGACAGCCGGGTTCGAAGCTCATCGCTACCGGACCGTGACGCCGATTGCGTCCCTCATTGGCGGCTCCGCGACGGGCAAGCTCACACAGTCCGAACTCGCCGTCAGCCCGGTGATGAACGGCTTTTCGCCATGGTTTGGAGGCTCCTATAACCTGAGTTTCGCGAATTCACAGACCCGAACCGACAGCACATTCGCCACTCTCAACCCGCAATACCCCACCTCGCTTAGTTTGAATCTCACGCAGCCGCTATGGCGAGGTTTTCGGATCGACAACGGCCGCTACAACCTGCAGGTGGCGCGGAAGAACACCGGCCTGAGCGCCGAGCAATTGCGGCAGCGCGTGATTGAAGTCGTAACGCAGGCAGTTCAGTACTACTGGGAGCTGGATTACGCGGTCGAAAACCTGAAAGTGCAGACACAGGCTGTACGCCTCGCAGAAGACCAAAGGGCCAGCAATCGCCGGCAAGCCGATGAGGGAATACTGGCGCCCATCGATGTAGTAGCCGCCCAGACGCAGATCGCCACTTTCGAGCAAAACCTTTTCGCCGCGCAACAAGCGCTAACCACGGCGGAAAACAACCTGAAGACGCTCATGCTGAATGGCGCGAGCGACCCCGCCTGGAACATGGCGCTCGTGCCCGAGACTGCCCCCGATCTCAACGTAATTCCTCCGACCGTGGACGAAGCGGTCCAGCACGCTTTGAGCACGCGCCCCGAGCTATCGGAAAACCTGATTAACCGGGAGATCAGCGGACTCCAGGTGCAGTTGAACCGCGATGCCACCAAACCGCGCGTGGACGCGGTCGCTACGCTGACCTCGGCCGGTCTGGCGGGAGCACCCCACGCCTCGCCATCTCTTGCAGGCTTTTCCTTCGCCGAGACCCCCTTGCCGGCAGTTCTGTTGGGCAGCTACGGGCAGTCCCTTTCGAACTTGGCCGGCGGCAATTTTGCTTCGGCGAAAGTGGGTGTCCAGGTTTCGCTCCCGCTGCGCAACCGTACCGCGGAGGCGAACCTGGCCTTGGCTGTCGCCGAGAAGCGCAGGCTCGAGGTATTGCGCAGCCAGCTTGAGATGGCCGTCGTAGCGGACGTGCGCAACGCACTGGAATCAGTGAACACGGCGCGCGCCCGCCACGACGCGGCCATGGAGGGCAGCCGCACCGCACAGGAGCAGTACGACAGCGAGCAGCGCCAGTTCCAGGCCGGCACCTCGACAGTCTTTCTGGTGCTCCAGCGGCAGACCGACTTTATCGCGGCGCGCAGTCGGGAGGTGCGGGCGCGAGCCGATTTGGCAGAATCCCTGGCCAATCTAGACCGCGCGACGGCGCGGACGATCGATACGTACCAGATCAGTTTGGCGCCGTGAGGTCAAGCGGGGCCGGCGCTAAAGTGTCACGCGATCGGGATACCTAGTCATTCCGTGTCTGGCCTGCCTGCTTAGCTCGATTCCTCACGGTCGCTGCTGGATTTGCGCTGTCCTAGAACCCGTCACCAAAGATACCGGAACCGGCGAGTTTTCGAACGATCAGCTCGACTGCCTCGTCTGGCGGAGTGGCGATCGTATCGATTCGGATCTCCGGATGTTCGGGCTCTTCATAGGGCGAATCGATGCCGGTGAAGTGTTTGAGTTCCCCGCGGCGAGCCTTTTTGTAAAGGCCCTTAGTGTCACGTCTCTCGGCCTCGGCGAGCGGCGTATCCACAAATATTTCGATGAATTCGCCTTCGGCTACAAGATTGCGCGCCATTCGCCGCTCCGAGCGAAAAGGGGAGATGAACGACACCATCACGATCAATCCGGCATCAACCATCAGCCGCATCACTTCCGCGACGCGGCGAATGTTTTCGACGCGGTCGGCATTAGTGAACCCCAGATCCTTGTTGAGTCCATGCCGGACATTATCGCCATCGAGGAGATACGTATGCTTTCCGGCCGCAAGCAGGCGTTTATCGAGAAGGTTTGCAATCGTCGATTTGCCAGCCCCGGAAAGCCCGGTGAACCACAGGGCGCAGGGTTTCTGGCCCATAATCCGGGCGCGCGCTGCTTTGTCGACATCGAGCGCTTGCCAATGGATGTTATCCGCACGCCATAACGAATACTGAATCAGGCCGGCACCGACAGTATCATTGGTGAAGCGGTCAATGAGGATGAATCCGCCTGTCTCCCGGTTCTCGAGGTAAGGATCGAACGGGATCTGCCGATCCAGGGCGATGTTGCAGATGCCGATTTCATTCAGTTCAAGTTGCTTCCCGGCCAGGTGTTCCAGGGTGTTTACGTTGACCTTGTATTTCAGCGAGGTGATCGTCACCCCCACGATGCGCGTTCCAATCTTCAAGAGGTAGGGGCGGCCGGGGAGCATCGGATCCTCTTGCATCCAGATGAGGGTCACGAGAAACTGGTCCGCTATAGCAGCGGGTGAATCGGCACTGGTGAGGAGGTCGCCACGGCTGATGTCGATGTCGTGCGCCAGAGTAAGAGTGACCGACTGACCCGCGATCGCCCGCTCCAGATCGCCATCTTTGGTGACAATGCGCGTCACCGAGCTCTCCCTCCCTGAGGGCATTACTCTGATGCGATCGGCTTTAGCGACAGATCCGCTAGAGATCGTGCCGGCAAAGCCACGGAAGTCTTGATTGGGGCGATTCACCCATTGCACCGGCATCCTGAACGGACGGCTCTGGAGTTCCTGGCTAGTCTCGACCGACTCCAGATATTCCATCAAACTAGGCCCGTTGTACCAGGGTGTGTGCGGGCTGACGGCAGTGATGTTATCTCCCTTCAGCGCGGATATCGGAATCGCCAAGAAATCGGCGATACCAATTTCTTTCGCGAACTCATGATAATCCCTCACAATAGCGTCGAAGGTTTCCCTCGCATACCCGATCTGGTCCATTTTGTTGACCGCCAGGACGACTTTGCGGATGCCCAACAGCGAGGCAATGTAGCTGTGCCGACGCGTTTGCGTCAGCAATCCCTTATTGGCATCGATGAGGATCACCGCAAGATCGGCGTTCGACGCCGCTGTGACCATATTGCGCGTGTACTGTTCATGGCCTGGGGTATCGGCCACGATGTATTTGCGCCGGTCGGTCGAAAAAAATCGATAACCGACATCAATCGTAATGGCTTGCTCCCGCTCGGCAGATAAACCGTCGACCAAGAGAGCGAAATCAAGATTGCTCCCCTGAGTTCCGATTCTTTGGGAATCCGATTCGAGTGCGGCGAGCTGATCTTCGAAAACCATCCCGGACTCGAACATCAACCTCCCGATCAGAGTGCTTTTGCCATCGTCAACGCTGCCACAGGTCATGAACCACAAAAGGGACTTGTGTTCGTGCGCTTTCAGATACGCGCCGATATCCGTGGCGACAAGCTGGGACTTAGGGGACATCAGAAGTATCCTTCCCGCTTCTTTTTTTCCATGGAAGCCGACGTATCGTAGTCAATTACCCGCCCCTGGCGCTCGGAAATTTTCGTAAGCAACAGCTCCTGAATAACGGCGGGGAGAGTATCGGCTTCACTTTCAATGGCCCCAGTCAGCGGATAGCAACCGAGGGTCCGGAATCGAACTTTCTTCATTATCGGCTTTTCGCCGGGAGCCAGAGGCATGCGCTCATCATCCACCATGATGAGAGAGCCTTCCCGTTCGACTACAGGCCGTTCCTTGGCCAGATAGAGCGGCACAATGGGAACGTTCTCCAGAAAAATATAATGCCAAACGTCGACTTCGGTCCAGTTCGACATCGGAAAGACGCGGAAGGTCTCGCCTTTGTGCCTTCGGGTGTTATACAGCCGCCAGAGCTCAGGCCGTTGGCGCTTCGGATCCCAATGATGCTGCGCAGAGCGGAACGAGAAAATGCGCTCCTTAGCGCGGCTCTTCTCTTCATCGCGCCGCGCGCCGCCGAGGGCGGCGTCGAAGGCGTATTTGTTAATCGCTTGCTTGAGGGCCTGAGTCTTCATCACGTCGGTGTGGATGCCCGAGCCGTGTGTAAACGGGTTGATTCCCTGGGCCACTCCCGCGGCGTTTACGTATACCAGAAGATTGAGACCAAGGTTCTTCGCCATGTCGTCGCGGAAGGCGATCATTTCCCGGAATTTCCACGTGGTGTCAACATGCAGCAGAGGGAACGGCAACGTGCCGGGATAAAAAGCTTTCATGGCAACATGCAGCATTACGGCACTATCTTTGCCGATGGAATAGAGCATCACCGGGTTCTCGCACTCGGCGACGACCTCGCGCATAACGTGAATGCTTTCAGCCTCGAGAGCCTGGAGGTGGGTTAGTGTCGCTCCGCTCATACCGAAAGAAAGGGTAGGCAGATTCGCATATCCAAGGATCTCACAAATAGTCATTGGCGGGGCCCATCCTGCATCCTGAATGTGAAGTCGTGTCGTGAGAGCCGATGTGGTGAGACTAAGCATTCGAAAGCCCAATGTTATAGTGGGGTGTCCACCGGGATGACCTACACGGAGCCGCTGATCACACTCCTCTGCGCGATCGCCGTGCTGGGGCTCTTCCGATTGCGGCGCCAGCATCAGGGGTATTGGCTTGTCGTGCTGGGAGTGCTGGGCCTGTTGTTGATTTCTTGGCCACCAGTTGACTGGCTCCTGTCGCGACCGCTGGAAATGTGGTACCCCATCCGGGCTTATCCAACCGCTCCTGCGGAAGCCATCGTGGTTCTGGGGTCTTCCGTGGAGCGGCCGGTATTGGAACGGCCGTACCCCAGCCCGGACGGCCAAACATTTCACCGCGCCGCATTCGCGGCATGGCTGCACAAGAAGTGGAAGCCGCTTCCGGTACTCGCCTGCGGGGGATCCCAAGAGAGAGGGCAGCACCCGGTTGCCGAAGCGATACGGATCCTGCTCGAACAAGCGGGTGTGCCCGGCGAAAAGATCTGGACCGAGGAGCGTTCGCGAAGCACGCATGAAAATGCAGTGTTCGGAACGGAAGTCCTGAGGCGACATGGCGTGACGGCGATCGCATTGGTTGTGGATGCGAGCAGCATGCTTCGTGCAGAAGCCTGTTTTCGAAAGGCCGGGATCGCGGTGGTGGCGGCGCCCTCCGAATTTCGGGAGTTCGGTCCGCTGCGGGCAGAATTACTCCCGAGTTGGGAAGCGATTCGCCGTAATGAGATCACGCTGCATGAAGTTCTCGGACTGGGTTGGTATCGGCTGCACAACTGGATCTAGAGCGGCGCTCCCATATATGGCTGGTTTTGAACTGGTCCCCCGAGGCGAAGAAAAGTTTTTATAGGGCAAGTATCTTACGACGGGACCTGAAATTCAGTTGCACAGGTTCACCATTCATCTGCAGCGAGCGCTGGCATCCTTGGAGAACCTGCAACACTCGTTTCCCTTCCTCGCCCGGCGTCTCAGGTTCCCGTCGCGTACCCACACATTCCAAGAAATGGAGGCATTCGCGGCGAAGTGGTTCATCTGCATCGAAGGCTACCGGGATACCTTTTGGCGGGGCCGCTTCCAAGGCGCCATTCTTTAGTTCGATGTGCTTATCAAATAGCATCAGCTTGTTCTCGCTGCGGGTGTCTTCAAACACTAGCATTCGACGGCTCCCAATTACCACGAGACGTTGCTCCTTGTACGGGTGCAACCAGCTCACGAAAATGTGTGCTCGCGAGCCGCGGCTAAACAAAAGGTGAGACACCGTCACATCAGCAATATTCGGTTGCAGGTATGCTCCACCCGTCGCGATAACCTGGACCGGGTCCTCTCCCATCAAAGCCAGAATCACGGAGATGTCGTGCGGGGCGAAACTCCAGAGAGCGTTCTCTTCGCGCCTGATTTTCCCCATATTCAGCCGATTCGAGTAAATATACTCGATGTCTCCAAGAACTCCTTCCGCTTGGAGCTGCTGGATTTTCAAGACTGCGGGATGATACCGCAACAGATGTCCCACCATGACGAGCCGGGAATACTGGCAGGCGGTATCCACGATTTCTTCGGCATCCTCGTACTCAAGCGCTAACGGTTTTTCCACGAAGACATCTTTACCGGACTTCAACGCGGCGATTGCCATCCTGTGGTGTTGCTCCGCAGGCGTAGCAAGGACTATCGCACGAAGGTCGTCATCTTTCAGTGCCGATTCAAAGCTAGCGTACGGTTTGGCCTTAGGGTAGAGGTTGGTAAACGATTTGAGGCGCTCAGGATCGCTCTCACAAATAGCATATAATTGGCCCAGTTCAGCAAAATTCCGGGCCAGGTTCTTCCCCCAATGGCCGCAGCCAACGACGCAAAGGTTAACGTTGTGAAGTGGGAAATCGGTCATAAATCGCCTTCGATCAATGCAAGATTGCTGCCGTCCAAAATCGCCCATTTGCGGCGCTAAAACGTGACATTTGGCTGCATTTTCTGACGCGGTGGGTTTCTTGAACCCGATTCTTCCAAGCGCTGCCGTTGCCAATTTTCCGGCTTTTTCCTAAACCTTAGGAATTAGACCTTCGGTCAGCTCACTCGTTTGGCAACCGGCCGGGGCCAGGCTCATATCTGCTAATGCGCGGGGTACACTTGAGACGATTCTCCCGTCGATCCAAACCGGCCGGGTCGTGCGTTGCGCGATTGTGGCCTCAACTCCTCGGTCAGGTAACGCTATCCTTGATCCAATGGCTCCGGGGGAATTTGACTGGAAGAAATTCAGAGGACTTTGCAGGCAATTCCCTCCTGGAACTCAACTTGCTATTCTAAGCCTCAACACAAGAAACCGCTACCACGGCTAGCATCGAAAGGGAGAGTACCAGGGTCGACCACGCCAATAGGGAATTCGATGTTCACCGCTAAAGACCGTCATGAATGCCAGCGCCTCTTCGATCGATACTACGCCGGTCGCAAGTTCTACGATTCGCTCTACCGGGACCAGATCCACGAATTCCTGCGCCCCTGGAACCGGGTTCTCGACGCTGGCTGCGGCCGTTATCTGAAGTTGTGCAGGGAGCTGTCGGGAAAGGCCCAGATGGTCGGCATCGATCTCGAAACGGCGCTCGAGACAAATAACCAAAACGCTCCGTTCGGTGTTCGCGGAGATCTGAGCCGCCTGCCGTTCTATTCCGGTTCGTTTGACATGGTGGTGTCGCGTAGCGTTGTCGAGCATCTCTCAGACCCGGCTCAGGTGTTTCGGGAGTTTTCGCGAATCCTGCGCCCCGGGGGAATGCTGATCATGGTGACACCGAATAAGTACGACTATGTCTCCCTGATCGCCAGCCTGACCCCGCACCGGTTTCACCAACGCTTAGTCAGCCGGATCTTTGGGGTATCGGAGGACGACGTGTTTCCGACCTTTTACCGAGCCAATACTCGGTCGGCGATCCGAAAAGCCATGGCGGCCTCTGGACTTGCTGAAAAGCAACTGACCAGCATCACACATTATCCTGCATACCTTACCTTTTCCCCGCTACTCTTCCGGCTGGGTATTCTCTATGAACGGTTCACTTCCCTTGGTTTCCTTTCCTCGCTGCGTAGCTCTATCCTGTGCGTGTTCGAGAAAACTGGGAACCCACCGAGCCTTTCTCATGCCTCAGGCTCGCTCGGCCGTGCGCCGGTAGGGGTTCCATAGTGCCCCGCCGAGGAATTTTCTTTCTTCATTCGACACGTGGCTCCGATTTCGATCCGTCATGCTGGCGATGAACGTGAAGCCCCAAAACAACTTGCTCCAGCGGCCCGGCTCAGTTTGGGCGATGAAAAAGAACAGCGGCACGGTCATATCTATCGCCAAACCAAAATCGTTGTTGTCTCCAATCATCGAGTGCTCCGGTCCGAACACGCGGTACGCGCCACCGGCCAATGCGATGAACGGTAGGGCCTTCAGAACGAAGAACGCAAAGCATCCAGCGATCACCTTGACCAGGATTCGCAAGCGCTCAAAGCTGTCTACGAGGCCGATTAAGACGACGGTCATTAGCAGAATCTTGGATACGAAGTCAAAGCGGTACCAAGTGTCTTCCGTGTGATGCTCCAGCATCGGGACGTGGGTGCTGATTATAGATGTAATCAGGAACCACGTCCACAGAACTGCGAGTAGCGCGAGGTGTGGCAAAGCCGTCCTCCCGCCCAAACTCCGATTGAAAACAAGATATCCCGCGATTGTGGCAACCCCAATGGCGACAGCCCAGGGAAACGCGTCGGCGGCGCCCCAGATAAGCTGTTGGGGATTCGCAAACGCGAAAATTGTCCACAAGGCGATGCCATAGAACGGCCGCATGAAGCAGACTGGCAAGCTGCCGATAACGAATATCAGCAAAACAATTCCGCGAACCGGCACTATGAAACCTCTACCTGGGCGTGGTCGCAGGGATCGGACGAATCCGACAGACCTTTCGTATTCCCCGTCTTCTCGAACACACAGAGGGAACTGCGCAGTGGTTCTAGAAAATTCGCCGCTCGGATCCGTTCATAAAGGACACCTACGCGGAAAAGCGTCGGAGAAAATGTCATAAGCGGGATAATGTGTGATTCCTGTAACTTGCCTTTCCGCAAGTCCAGACGCACCCATCGCTTTCCGGATTGCCGACTTGATGTTGGCTCGATAAGACGTCGGGACGCAGGACTCTCGAAAACTCCCGAAATCTGTTCCGGGTACAGCGTATCGTAGAATTTCCGCCGTCCTTAGTAGCGATTATACAGGTTTTCATACCTTTGCTGATCCTTAGCAATGAACATCAGACTCCTATGAACTCTCGTGGCCTTTTGCCGCGGTTACTTTAAGCGATCTGCTGCGTCGAGGAATGTAAAATGCAAGTGGGCTTCCAATCTGGGAATTCCGGGAGAAAAGCGCCTGATAGCTTTTGGCCAAACTTTCCGGGAGGATCGAGGCGGAGGTTGCCCTAAAATATTTGACCTGGGGATCCGCACGTCAAAGGGTCAGATTCCAACAGGGCTGCACAAAATCCAAACTTTCGGAAAGTGCTGGTCAGCGCGATTCGCCCGAATGCGAATCAGGCCGAGATCGGGTGCATGCACTGGCCAAGAAGCCTACTCCCCGTCCAGGACCTCGCGGACGCGCGATAGGAGCACTTCCGGAGTGAATGGCTTCACCAGAAGGGTTTCATTAGTCCCGTCCGGCGCGGCGCGCGCCAGAGCATCGCGGTACCCGGACATGTACAGGATTTTTAGCCGCGGCTCGCGAGCTACCAAGGCCCGCCCCAGTTCCAGGCCGTTCATTTCGGGCATCACCACTTCGGTGAGGACCAGGTCGATCCGGCGGCCGCGTTTTTCGCACTCGGCCAGCGCGGCTCCGGCGTCGCCGGCTTCGATCACGTCATAACCGTGTGACTTAAGCACGGTCGACACAACCTCGCGAACGCTCTTTTCATCGTCGACAACCATGATGGTTTCCGAGCCCTCGGGAGCGGGCTCGTGCAGATCCTGCGTCACCGGACCGGTAAATCGCGGCAGGTAAATTTCAAAAATTGTCCCACACCCGGGCTGGCTATAAACGGTAATTTGCCCCTGCGATTGCTTCACGATGCCATACACGGTGGCCAGGCCCAGGCCGCTGCCTTTCGCCTGATTCTTGGTGGTAAAGAACGGCTCGAATACTCGGGAGCGGGTCTCCGCGTCCATGCCGACGCCGGTATCGCTGATGGCGAGCAACACATACGGTCCGGGGTTGAGGCCGAGCGTCTTGCCGTTGGCGGCGTCCAGCTCGACATTGGCCGACTCGATCACCACCTTGCCGCCCTGCGGCATGGCCTCGCGGGAATTCGTCAGCAGGTTGATGAGGACCAGCTCGATTTGGTCCGGATCGGCCTGCACATGTCCCAGGCCCGCCCCGGGCAGAAGAATCAGCTCGATGTCGTTTCCTAGCAGGCGTCGGAGCATCTGCTCCATGCCGGTAACCACCGCATTGAGATCCATTACGCGCCCCTGCTCGGAGACGCCGCCTCGGAAGGCCAGGAGGTGGCGCGTCAGGCCGGCGGCTCGATCGGTGGCCCAAATGATCTCGTCAACGAAGCGCCGCAACGGATTGATAGCGGCAATCTCGGCGCGGAGCAACTCGGCGTAGCCTGCGATCACGGTCAAGGCGTTGTTGAAATCGCTGGCAACTCCGCCGGCCAGCCTTCCCACGGCCTCCATCTTCTGAGCGTGGCTCTCGCGCTCTTCGAGCTGTCGCCGTTTGCTGACGTCGCGAAAGACGACGATGCCGCCGCGCACCTCTCCGGAATCGTCCCGGATCGGGGCCGCGGTCTGCTCGATCTGCACTTCCGAACCGCTGCGGGAGACCAGCAGTGGCCGCTCTGGAACGGTTACCGTAATGCGTTCGCGTACGGCAACTGTGATCGGACTTTCGAGGAGTTCCTTCCGGGATTCGTCGATGAGCCGCAGCACCTCACTGGCGCTCTTGCCGCGAGCGAGCCGGGCAGGCCAGCCGGTAAGCGCCTCCGCGACCGGGTTCAAGAAAGTGACTCTGCCTCTACGGTCGGTAGCCAGCACTGCGTCTCCAATGCTGGAAAGGCTGGAGCCGAGCAGCCTGCGGCCGCGCAACCAGGAATCTGTTAGCCAGGTCATGCAAACGCTCAGCAGCAGAAAGGAGAGGATCCGCCGCCAGGCGACAGGCGCCGGGTCGGGCGATAACCCGGAACCGAAATAGTAATAGGCGAATACCAGGATAGAAAAGGCGGTGGCCACGAATCCGCCGGTCCGGCCGTGGTACCAGGTGCTGACCCACACCGCTGCCAGGAACAACAGGTAGGCGTCAGGCGAGAGGAACGGCCCGAATACGAACGAGAGCAGGACGGCAACCGCGGTCACGACGATCGCGAAAACGCTACTATGCAAAGGGGAGCGGGGCAACGGGTTCATCGCAAGTCCAGGCACTAATCCTACACGGCCTCAGAGGCGGCGCGCTCCGCTTCATATAAGGACGGAGCGCCCGGCGGCCGTGTCTTCCAGCGGCGGTGGATCCAGAGCCACTGGTCCGGATGGGCGCGGATCACGGACTCCAGCACGCTTTGCACGGCCTGCGTATCGCGGACGGTATCGCCGGTCATGGGAACCGGCGGATAGAAGCGCAGGACGTAGCGCCGCTCTTCCGGGCGCCAGAGGGCGAAACCAGGAATCACGGCCGCCCCGCTCCGGTCAGCGAGGCGCACAAAACCACCGGAAGCCGCCGCTGGGATCCCGAAGAAGTCGACGAACACGCCGGAATCGAGCGAGGTGTTCTGATCGATGAGGATGCCAACGGCCTCGTTCGCGGCCAGCGCCTTCATGATGGGGCGCGCGGGATCTCGTTTTGAGAGGATATGGTTGCCGGAGAGCGCGCGGCGCCGCTCCACAAGCCGGTCGAGCAGGGGATTATCGAGCGGACGCACCACCACGTTCAGTGGGCCCACAACCAGCCCATAAGCATACGCGCTCAGTTCCCAATTGCCGAGGTGCGCGGTGGCGAAGAGTACGCCGCGGCCGGCGAGGCGCGCCTTCTCCACGTGTTCGCAGCCTTCGAGGCGGATCCATTTGGCCAGATTCTCGCGGCGAACGGACGGGATTTTCGCGAGCGCGACCAGGACGCGGGCCACCGACCGAAACATGCCGCTAGTGATGCCCGCGCGCTTCTCAGGCGTCAGTTGTGGCAGGGCAAGCGAAAGATTGCGGTAAGCCACGCGTGTAAGGCGCGGCAGCGCGAAGCTCACCATGCCAACGTAGGCGCGGGCCAGGATGTGAGCGGCGGGTAGCGGCGCCCACTCCAGGGACTTCAGCGCGGCCCAGGCCAGCGCATATTCCGCATGGTTTCGGAGCCGTGAGCGCTTCGGCGGCCCGTCGCGCCAGGTAGAGACTGGCGCAGTGCCTCTCCGTGGCATAGTGTCACTCAATCCACCCGCCGCCCAGAACCAGGTCGTCCTGATAAAAGACCGCGGCCTGTCCCGGGGTGATGGCGCGCTGAGGCTCGCCGAAACTGATTTCCACGCGGTTCGGTTCTCCCGCCGGCAGGATCCACGCCGGCGCGGCGGTATGCTTGTTGCGAATCTTAACTTGGGCGCTAACCGGTTCGCAGGGAGCGGCGAGCGAGATCCAATTGACGTCCTTTACGAATGCTCGCGACCGAAGCAGTTCGTCGCCACCGCCCACCACCACCTTGCGCGTCCGGGGATCGGTGGCGATCACGTAGAGCGGTGCGCCTGCGGCGATGCCCAGGCCGCGGCGCTGCCCTACCGTGAAATGGTGGACGCCATCGTGTTCGCCCACTGCGCGGCCGGTTGTCGTGACAATGGCCCCGCGAGCCGAGGGAAGCGCCTCGCCGCGCTCCTTCAGATAGGCATCCAGAAACCCCGCGTAATCCCCGTTAGGTACGAAACAGATTTCCTGGCTATCACCTTTTGCGGCCACGGCCAGGTTCAGCTCGCGAGCCAGTTCGCGGACTTCGCTCTTGGTCATTTCGCCCAAGGGGAACAGGGTCCGCTCGAGTTGCTCCTGGGTTAAGCCGAACAGGAAGTAGGTCTGGTCCTTGGCGGGATCTATAGCGCGCAGCAACTGGTAACGCCGGGACTCGGGGCACTGGCGGATGCGGGCGTAATGGCCGGTGGCAATCTGGCGGGCCCCTACGGCATCGGCCATTTCCAGGAACTGGTCGAACTTGATGTAGTTATTGCAAAGTGTGCAAGGGATGGGCGTGCGGCCCGCCAGGTATTCTTCGACGAACGGCTTCACTACGCGCTCTTCGAACTGTTCTTCGAAATTTACGACGTAATAGGGAATGCCGATCTGGCCGGCCACGCGGCGCGCGTCGTAAACATCATCCAGCGAGCAGCAACGGCCCGTTCCGCCGGCTTCGCCGCCGAGCTCCGGCAGCCGCCGCTGATTCCATAGCTGCATGGTGAGGCCGACGACACGCCGACCCTGCTGTGCCAGCAGCGCGGCCACGGTCGAACTATCGACGCCGCCGCTCATGGCGACGGCAATGGGCAAATCAGGCATACACCGATATCTTGCGAAGACGCGCCACGGAATGCTCGAGCGCGTTGACCAGCGCATCTACCTGTTCCACCGTATTCGAGGCGCCCAGAGAGAAGCGAATGCTGGCCCGGGCGCGCTCGCCCGGAAGCCCCATCGCCGTGAGAACGTGGGAAGGCGTGACCGCACCACTCGAACAGGCCGAGCCAGTGGATACGGCGAAGCCCGCCAGGTCGAGCGCGATCACCAGCGCCTCCCCATCGATGCCATCAAAATACATGTTCGTGGTGTTGGGCACTCGGGTCGCGCCTCTTCCGTTCACGCCCGTTCCCGGGATGCGATCGAGCACCGCAGATTCCAGACGATCCCTCAAAGTTGCGATTGCGGCCAAAACGCCGCCAGAGAGGCTGCGCCCGGCGATCTCCGCGGCCGCACCGAATCCCACAATTCCCGGCACATTTTCGGTTCCGGGACGCCGGTCACGCTCGTGGTGGCCGCCGAAGCTCAGCGGGCTCCAGGCAGCACCCTTACGGATATGTAGCGCGCCAACGCCCTTCGGTGCATACAACTTGTGCGCGCTCATGCTATAAAAATCCGCACCGAGCGACGCAACATCGACGGAAATCTTGCCCAATGCCTGCACGCCGTCGACGTGAAATGGGATTCCAGCCTCGCGTGTGATCCGGGCAATCTCCCCGACCGGCTGGATAGCGCCGGTTTCGTTGTTGGCGTGCATGACCGAGACGAGGATAGTTTCCGGGCGGAGAACCGCGCGCACGTCGTCCGCATCGACAACACCCGCAGAACCAACCCGGACGCGCGTAACCTCAACTCCTTCGCGCTCGAGTTGCGCGCAGGCAGCCAGCACGGCGGGGTGTTCGATGACGGTGGTGACGACATGACGCGGCCCGGAAGCATGGCGGGCTACGCCCAACAGTGCCATGTTGTCCGATTCCGTGCCGCCGCTGGTGAACACCACTTCCTTGGGACTGGCGTGAATGAGCGCCGCAATCTGCCGGCGGGCGCCTTCCATCTGCTGTTTGGCAGCCTGACCAAAGAAATGGATGCTGGAAGCATTCCCGTAAGTTTGACCCAGCGCCGACACCACGGCCTCGAGAACCGCGGAGTCAATCGGCGTCGTGGCGTTGTGGTCAAAATAAATATGCTGCACTGTGTTCATTCTAGTCTGCCGATCGCCTGCCACGTAAATCGAGACGCCAGCCATACACCGGCGGCACGACCGCCGGCGCTACAGTGGGCTGCCGGCGCCCGGCGAGTACTAGCTCGAATGGATACCCCCGCCGGTTCGAAGCAAAATTTGTAAACCAATCGGCCGGGTACTGATCAATTCCGGAACTAATTGTAAACTTGTTCATATTGTAACGGATCTGGGAAGGCCCCATCCGCAGTCCCCGACCGGCTTCGGTCTGAGATTTAATATCGTTAATAAACAACAAAATACAAGCGTTCCCTCAAGCCCTTCTGAAAGGGCCGGGTACCTCCCAAGATCGGATAAGAGAATCCGGACTTAAGTATTGCATCACACCGCACCTGGATGATACACTCGTCATGGATGGCATAGTACCGTCCATACGGCGGAGCGAATGGTGGCGAGTATCCTCATCAGCGTTGTTTCTATGGTCTTACTGTGCTACTGGTTTCGTTACAGTTGCTTATTGCTCTTGCGTAGCCAGGTGCAGCGTCCAGATGAGGTGCCCGTGGAGGGCGATCTCGATCCAGTGCGCCGGGCCGTGGAACGCGACTATCGCCTGTTTACCTATTTATGCCGCCATGGTGCAGGTCTGGCGGAACAGTCCCTGGAAGAACGGATTCTGGTACTGGATTACAAACTGATGCGCGTCTGGTATCGCCTCACCCGCACACTGGCTCCGGTCCAGGCACGTAATGCTCTTTCGGAGATGGCAGCAGTGGTCGCGTTTCTTGGTCAGAGAATAGGCGAACAAGCTGGCGTTCAGGCCGAAGCGGATTAAGTCGCCGCCGGCAACAGACCGCGGCGCTACCACATTCATTCCCACTCGATAGTGCCCGGCGGTTTGTGAGTCAGATCATAGAACACGCCTGCTGTGCCCTGCAGGTCCAGTAATTCTCCAGCGATCTGTTGCAGTAGACCCTCGGGCATGACGGCCGATTGTGCTGTCATGCCATCCACCGACTCCACGGGCCGCAGCACGATCGAGTCCGGCCCATCATCTATACCCAGCGGGATCAGAATCACGGGGAACTGCCACACGTGCCCATCGAAGCCGGTTTGGTGGCACAGGCGCCGCACGATGGCATCGGCGTTTCGCAGGCGTTCGATCCGGCTTTGAGTGAGCGAGCAAGCTCGCACGGACATGGCCGAGAGTGGTGCGCGCAAGGCCACGGTGGCGACCACCCGGTTGACTCCTGAAAGGCGGTTGATCAGCTCTGTCCCGGCATTATGGTCGAGCCGTTCGATTGCGATAACCGCCCGGTAGCTGCGTTCGTCGCCCTGGACGCCAACGGAATGAACCGGGATGATCCATCCATCGGAGGTCGCCCGCACGGGCGCATCGCAGGGCGAGCAGAGGCAGCGTATCGCCAGCCCCGGCCCTGGGAACGGATGCCGGTCAAGCAAATCGCCGGGCAAGCCGAGTTCGCGTCCCACCGCGCGGACTTCGTCCTTATATAGAGACTTGAGCGGCTCGAGCACGCGCCCCGCGTCAAGCAGTTTCTGGATGCCGGCTACGCGATTGTGATGCGTCTTGATCAGCGAAGCTTTGGCCGTGCCTCCGGATTCGATGGTATCGGGGTATATGGTTCCTTGCCCTAGAATCCAGTCTTCCTCCTCGAGGCGGCAGGCTTCGATTACTCTTTCCTGCACGCGCACGAACTCTTCGCCGATGATGTGGCGCTTCTCCTCGGGGTCGATCACACCCGTTAGCGCGCCGAGAAACTGCTGTTCAGCATGCTCCACGGAGATGCCGGGCAGGCGGGCGATCGATTCCGTTTCCCCCTCGCGCATGAGGCCCGTATCCACATAGACCCCGCGAACACGGTGTTCGCCCAAAGCGCGCACGCACAGCGCGAAAGCCACGCTCGAATCCACGCCCCCGCTGACGAAGAAAAACACCTTGCGGCCGTCCGCATATTCGCGGATCTCCTCTTCGAGCCGCGCAGCGCGGTGCTGCGGGTCCCAATCTGCCGTGCAGCCGCAGACGCGAAACACAAAGTTGTGCAGCAACTCGCGTCCCCGCGTAGTATGAACCACCTCCGGATGGAACTGAACCGCGTAGAGTTTGCGTTCCGGCGCGGCCATAGCAGCCACTTCGCAGGTGGCTGTGCGGCCCGCAACTTTAAATCCTTGGGGGACCTCCGCGACCGCGTCGCGATGGCTCATCCAGATCTGCTGGCTGCCGGTTAGGCCCGAAAACAGCGGGTCGGAAGTGGCGTCGAGTTCCAGGGTTGCCAGCCCGTATTCCCCCTTGTCCCCTTTGCGAACATGCCCACCCAGCAAGTAAGCCATCAATTGCTGTCCATAACAGATACCCAGGACCGGCTGTTGCCGGGCGAAGATCTCGGGATCGACGGTCGGGCTTCCGGCGTCGTAAACACTGCTGGGGCCGCCGGAAATGATGATGCCTCTGGCCGCGGAGAGTTCCGAAGCGCAGGTCTCGCTCGGCCGGGCTTCGGCGTAAACGCCGAATTCGCGAACCTTGCGTGCTATCAGGTGGCAATACTGCCCACCGGCATCGAGCACGATAATTTGTGGGTCAGGCTGCAAGAAATCGAAAAGATGCGGCCAGCGACCATTCCCCAGCCGCAGCTCGGAAATATCGGGTGGACAGGCCAGACGCCTGTCCCACTTATTGTTTCGTCAGCGAGGCGACGCGCTGCTGGCCGGACATGCGCTGCACGATGATCTTCTTCGCTGTTTCCAGCAGGGCGCGGGCTCGCGGCATAGCGTCCACCGCACGCTGCACTTCCGGATCGGTCTGGGCCATGACGCGGTCGCTCTCGTCCTTATTGAAGGCCGTGATGTACATCTCTACCGCCAGGCCGCGCTGGATCCAGTCGTGATCCTGAGTAAATTCGCTTTCCTTAAAATTGTAGGATTGCTGCAGCAGATAATCGTGGAACTCGTTCAGCGTCACGTCGTCCGGCATCCAGCCCTTGGGCAGGCTGGTTGAGTGTGAACCGAAATAGTGGCGCGTGAAATTGAAGAAAGCGCTTTTCCGCGTCAATTCCGTTTCGAGGGTATCCAGCGCCGGCGTCTCGTATTTCTCATCGGGTGTGATGCCACCCCCACCATACACCGTGCGCCCCGAATCAGTCGCTTTCACATCGGCCATGTTCCGCGCATCGGTGTCTTTGTGGAAATAGTAGTCATAGAAGGAACGCCTGGAATAATCGCGCTGGATCAGCCGGCCGCTGGGAGTATAAAAGTGGGCCGTAGTCAACGCCAAGCCGGTG
>CAZKVF010000092.1:0-6156 GCA_964556085.1 uncultured Solibacteraceae bacterium | reverse complement strand
AGGAACCGCCAAAAGTTCCTAGTCCGGCAGCCCAAAAGAGACGATGTCCGTTCCCACCGCAATTGCGACATATTGCTTGTTATCGAACATATACGTCATGGGCGAGGCTTTCCATACCTGGTTGGTCGGGAATTGCCAGAGCGCGGCGCCGGTCTTGGCGTCCACCGCCATAAACGCGCCGCTGTTCTCTCCGAAAAACACCAGGCCCGATGCGGTCGAAAGAACTCCAGCGGAGGCCGTCAGGGTACCGCCGACCTGCGGTACATCCCACACGATTTCGCCGGTCTGTATGTTCACCGCGCGTAGAGATTTTTCGAAACTCTCGCCGGGCGCCGGCCGCGCTGTGCCGCCCATGTAACCCTTGCCGGCCTCCCATTCCATGCTCTTCTTATTGAAGATATTGCAGCGCTCCAGAGCCTGAAAGTAGTAAAGGCCGGTCGCCGGACTATAAGAGGTCGAGAACCAGTTTGTGCCGCCCTGGAAGCCGGGACACACGTAAAGGCCGCCTCCCACCGCCTCGGGCAGCGGTTTCAGGATCGGCCGGCCGTCTTTGCCGATCCCGTCCGCCCAATTCAGCTTTTTGAGAAACTGCTTTGCCAGGAGCAGTTGACCCGTGGCGCGGTCCAGCACATAGAAAAAGCCGTTGCGGTTGGCCTGAATGAGCAGCTTTCGGGGCTGCCCCTGCCAGTCGGCATCCACGAGCACCGGCGGTTCCTCGGCATCCCAGTCGTGCACGTCGTGGGGCGTAAATTGGTAATGCCATTTGAGCTTGCCGCTTCTGGCTTCGAGCGCCAGGATCGAATCGGTATAAAGGTTGTCGCCCTCGCGTTCGTCGCCATAGAAATCCGGCCCCGGGTTGCCCACCGGCCAGAAAACGAGGTCGAGTTGCGGGTCGTAACTGCCTGTCATCCAGGTCGCGCCGGACGGGTGCTCGAGCGCCTTCGCAGTCCACGTCTCCGAGCCCGGTTCCCCCGCTTTGGGCACCGTCCAGAAGCGCCAAGCCTCCTTGCCGGTGGCTTGATCGAACGCCGCGACGAAGCCGCGCACACCCTCGTCGCCGCCGGCAGTCCCCGAGATCACCAGGTTTCCCACCACCAGGGGCGCGGAGGTGCCGTTGTAGTTCTGATGCCAGTCGGCCATCTCGGTCTCCCACAGGAGTTCGCCGTTGAAGCGGTCGAGGGCGATCAGGTGGGCATTGTCGGTGAGCATGAAGATGCGGTCGCCCGCCCACGCCACTCCGCGATTAAACCCCGCCGCTGCATTGCCTGTGATGCCCTTGGTGCGCGCACGCTGGTAATGCCAAACCTGGCGGCCGCTGCCCGCATCCAGCGCCCAGCACTCATTGGCATTGGAGACATACATAAGTCCCTCGACCACGAGGGGCGTGTTTTCTACCTGCGCGGCGTTGGGCAGCGGAAAAATCCATTTCGGGGCGAGGCGCGACACGTTGCCGCGGTCGATCTGCGTCAGGGCCGAATACCGGTTGCCGCCGGGGCTGCCGTGATAGGTGGGCCAATCCACTTGAGAAGTCACCTGGCGATAGCGGTCCCCCTGTTTGCGGAGCAGCACGATGCGCTTGTCGCTCGTGCGCAGCGCGAGATCGGACATGCCTTCGCTCAGCACCTGCCCTTCGATGGTCTGACCGCCCGTGGTTTGGATTGTCCGGCGAGCAACGCTCGAGGCCGCTGCGCGCGGGATGGGCGATCTGGCATCGGGATTCTGCGCTACGGCCAGCGCCAGCGGAAAACCGACCATGATCGAAAGGCGAAGTGTTCGCATCCCTGCAAGATATCAGATCGTTCAGTGTCGCGTGCCTTCATCGGTAGGCTTCCCGCCGATGGCGGATTGACGTCCCCTGCTTTCCGGCTCCTCGTCTATGGGGGCCGTGGCCAGCTTGCGCGAGACGGGATCGATCATCGCTTCCAAGAGCGCTACGACCGCCGAGCTGGTAGGCAGGAAGTTGCTCGATCAGCTCATGAGCCTGTCGCTTCTCATCTCCCAACTCGAGGGGCCTAACACAAGCTTGACGCGTCGGCCTAACACGCCCACCAGGCACACCGCCAGTTTCAGGCTAGGGGCTTATCGGGCGCCCAGCGCCTTCCGGCAGGCCTTTAGAATCTCCAACGCCCCCGGTGTGTCGCCGTGGACGCAGATCGTCTGGACGTTGCCTTCGCGAGCGAAGCGCAGGGCTTGGGCCGAAGCTGCGGCGGGATCGGTGATGAGAGCATCGGCGAACTTTCGCGACCGGAGCGAGCCATCCGGTTCGTAGCGGCGGTCGGCGAAGGCCTCTGCAGCAACCGGTAAGCCCATGCCGCGCCACACGTCCACGGCGAGCGATCCCGCGAGGCCGAAGACGATGGCGCGGGCGTTCCATCCGGCTACTGCCGTGCCAATGGCGCGGGCCACGCTTTCATCGCGCGCCGCCACGTTATAAAGCGCCCCGTGCGCCTTGACGTGAACGATATGCGCACCCAGCTTCGTGACGACGCCTTCAAGCCGCTCGATTTGCTCCCGCACCGTCTGCTCTATGGCCGCGGCCGGCATCGCCATTTCCAGCCGTCCGAAGCTGGCGCGATCGGGAAAGCTGGGATGCGCGCCGATGTGCACGCCGCGCGCCAGAGCCAGGCGCGCGGTCCGCTCCATGGTGGCATCGTCGCCGGCGTGGCTGCCGCAGGCGATGTTGGCTGAGGTGATGTACTCCATCAGCGCCGCCTCGTGGGCAGCATCCTCGAGTTCTCCCATATCGCAATTGAGGTCGATGGTCATATTAACGAATAGAGCCACTCTTCCTGCCGGCGCAGCAGATCGAGTGCTTCCTCTATCGTCACACGCTGGAATACCACGCCGTCGCGCGGCCGCAACTGAGCCACGCGCCACAGGTCGGCTGAAATCACATTGGCGGGCTTTGGATAGCCTCCTGTGGTTTGGTGCTCCACGAACAGAATGATGGGCTGACCGTCGGGCGGAACCTGAACGGCCCCGAGGGCGACGCCTTCCGTGACCATGTGCCCGGCTGGACTGGGAATGGCCAGGCCGCGCAGACGCACGCCCATGCGGTTGGATGCTTCGGTGACATGGTACGGGGACTGGTAGAGTTCGTCGCCGAACCATACCGCCTGCGGGCCGCCCGTGACGCGTAACGGACCATCAGCCGGAGGCGGCGCGACCGCGACCGCGCGTTGGCGCCGGATCGCATCATCGCCCACGCGAAGTATGTCTCCCTTGCGAAGCGCGCGGCCACCAATGCCGGTCATCAGGTGCGTGGAAGCGCTGCCCAGCACGGTGGGCGCCTGGATGCCACCGCGCACGGCGAGATAACAGCGCGCGCCGGAACGCGTCATACCACAGCGAACGACCGTTCCGGCGGCAATCTCGAGGGCCGTCCAGAGCGGCAAGCCAGAACCGAAATCGGAGCCCGTGATGGCGATCACCGCGGCAGTCTCGAATTCCAGCGCGGCTCCCGTCAGAGTCATCTCCAGGCCCGCGGCGTTTTCCGTATTGCCCACCAGCAGGTTGCCGGCTCGCAGCGCTAGTGCATCGGCGGCGCCCGATGCGGACACTCCGAGGTGTGCATACCCGAAGCGGCCAAGGTCCTGCACCGTGGTCTGAAAGCCTGGCTCCCGGACGTGGATCGCGTTCACAGAGGGATGAACCGAACCGAATCGCCCGCGCGCAACAGCGCCGGAGGAATCGCTTGGGTGTCGAACAGGCGCAGTGACGTGTGCCCGATGATGCGCCACCCACCCGGAGACTCGGCCGGATAAACGCCCGTCTGGCTGCCGCCGATAGCAATGCTACCGGCGGGGACGCGTTTTCGCGGCGCCGCGAGCCGCGGAGTGGCCAACGCGGGCGGCATGCCGCCAAGATACGGGAACCCCGGCGAAAAGCCCAGAAAGTAAACCAGGTAAGAGGCGCCCGAGTGTAAGCGCACTACCTCGTGGGTTGAAAGGCCGGTGTGGCGCGCCACGTCTTCCAGATCCGGGCCGAATTCGCCACCGTAGCGGACCGGGATTTCGACCGTACGCGTTTCCGGCGCGTCAGCGCCTTTCTCCTCGGCCAGCCGCTTGCTTACCAGGTTTTCAACCGCAGAGTGGTTCCAGCGGCGCGGATCGAAATCGATCAGCACACTGGCGAAAGCGGGATGCAGATTCAGAATGCCCGGGGGCACGGCTTCGAAGGCGTGCAGCACTCGCAGGACCTGGTGGTGCAGATCGAGCGAAATGCCTTCGCCGAAGGACACCAGCAGCGAGCGATCGCTTGCCGGGCGGATCTCCACGGAAAAATGGTATCATCCGCGGCCGCGAACCGCTTCCGCCAGACTATGGCGCGAGCGATGCAGCGTATGCCGCCAGATCGGTCATCTCATCGAGTTCAAGCTTCGCCACCAGAGGCACCATGACCTGGCTCTTTCGCGTGCCCTGGTGGATGTCCCAAAGCTGGCGCATCAGATAGCTTGCAGTCCGGCCGGCGATACCTGGCACTTTGTCCGTTCCTTTCAGGTCGGGCCCGTGGCACAGGCTGCAGCGAGTGATCTTACCGCTGGTGGCGAGCGCCTGCCCCCTCGCGATGCTGCCAGGCGGCACGTAGGCAATAAAGCCGGAGCGCGGATCGCGCATAACGTCGGTGCGCTCGGGATTCTCCGGCACTTCGATGATCCGGTTGCCGGGCGCAATCGGCGGGGCGGTCGCGAGCGGCAGAAACAGGCCGTTAGTGGTGGAGCGCACGGCGGGCGCCGTGTCTGCCTCCATGACCTTCGCCCAGGCGCGCCATTTCATCGAAGCGAAATAGTTGGCCGCTCCCATGGCTTCTTCGTCGGTGAGCAAACGAGCGATTTGCGCCATCTCGTTGGTATTGGCCTTGCGCGGATCGGCGCTGCGGCGCTCGCCGGCCTTGAATTTCTTGAGCTGATCGAGGATGTAAGAGGCAGGCAAGCCCGCGACACCGCCATTTTCCATTTTTCCCTGCCCATTCGGGAAGTGACAAAGGGCGCAAGCGCGAACTCCAGCCGATTGCCTGCCGTGGGCCACGATGTCAGGCATCGGCGGATGATCGCCGGGATACCAGTCGGCCGGTCCGTAATCGAAGTAGGCTTCATTGCGCGTAAATTTGGCGGGCGCACCAGGCAGTTCGCGCTTGATCCCGTCGTCGGGCACTGGCGCACCGGTGTAGGCGCAGTCCGGAAACGGCTTGGCCGCCGGCGGGCATGGCGGCGCTACGGTATCCTGCGGTCCGAGCGCCTTCAGATATCCATAGGCCCAGTCGGGCGCTTGCGGCTTTTCCGAAGCGGCACGCGAGCCGGTAGCGAGGCAAACGCCGACCAGGAAAACGGCAGCTGAGCGATTCATGTTGGCGGCCTTCATTTGTGACATGAAGCTCAACGCGCTTCCATGCCTTTGCTTTTATATACCGCCGCGGCGGAGGGCCCCGTCAAAAACTGGATGATGGACTTGGCGGCCTCCGCATTTTTGCTGTGGGGGTCGATCCCCGCGGCAAAATTGACGTAGCCCTGCAGCGCCTCGGGAAGCGGACCCACGAGTTCGATCCCGTGCACGGGCAGAATCTCGCTGGCGAGCGTCAATGCCAGGTCCGCTTTTCCATCCGCGACATTGGCCGTGGCCGTGCCCGACCCGTGGGTGAGCGTGGTCTTGGCCTTGAGTTCATTCGTTATACCCAACCGCTCCTCCATTTTTTCGACGAAAGGCCGGCTGGCGCCGTCCTCGGCATATGTCACGGACTTGGCATTCAACAGCGTGCGCTTCATGGCTTCCGGAGTGCCGATATCGGGCTTGGGTACACCGGAGCGAATACCGACGCCGACACCGCAGCGCGCCAGGCGCGTGGGCTTGGGCGCCAGTTTTCCCGCTTTCTCCAATTGATCGATCGCTTCGTATGTCAACATAGCGAGATCAAATGATTCACCGGCATCGATCTTATTCACAAGATCTGTTGTTGAGCCGAACTGGATCGCCAGAGAACGCCCGATGGCGCGTTCGCATTGTGGCTGAAGCTCTTGGATAACGGCCTTTACTCCGTTAGAGGCCAGGACGCGGACGGGAGCGTTCTGCGCTGCGGCCGCCAAACTGAGAACAGCAAGGCCTACCGCGATCGCGGCAGCGCACGTGGCGTGTTTCATGCCGATAGATCCTATCATGTTTG
>CAZKVF010000091.1:0-6420 GCA_964556085.1 uncultured Solibacteraceae bacterium | reverse complement strand
GTTACCTATTCCCAGCGGATGGCAGTGACCGGATCGACGCGGGTGGCGCGGCGGGCGGGGATATAGCCTGAGACGGCGGCAATCGCCGCGATGCCTGCGGTGGCGAGGGCAATAGTGGCGGGGTCGTTGGGGTGGATGCCGAAAAGCTGGCTGCCGAGGAGGCGGGTTAGGGCCAGCGCCGCGACCATACCCGCAACGAGTCCGGCGCCGGCCAGAAGCGCCACTTCGCGCATCACCAGCCAGACCACATCGGTTGTCAAGGCACCGAGGGCCATGCGGATGCCGATCTCGCGAGTGCGGCGGCTCACCACGAACGCCATCACACCATAGAGCCCGATGCCGGCCAACACGGTGGCCAGCACGCCGAAGGCGCCGGAAAGGCTGGCGGCTAACAGTTCCACCGCGAGTGAATCGTCGCGCTGCCGTTCTTCGGTTTTCATCAGAAATACAGGCAGGTTGGGGCTAAGGCGGCGCACCACGTTGCGCAGCGCCGGAAACATCTGCGGCGGCTGCAGATCGGTACGCACATAGGCCGTCATCTGGCCGGCCCACTCGTTCTGCAGGTAAGGGAAGAAGACCTGCCGCGGGGGGTCCTGCTTCATCGTCTGATAGCGCGTGTCGCCCACGACGCCGATAATCTCGATGTCCGTCTTGGTGCCGGGGTCGTTGCCCATTCCGATGTGGCGCCCCACGGCCGGCCGGTCGCCGAAATAATGCAGCGCAAACTTCTGGTTCACGATCGCGACTTTCGGTGTGCCGGCGTCCCGCTCCGTGAAATCGCGGCCCGCGCGCATAGGAATTTTGAGTGCCTCGAAGAAGCCCGGCGAGACGTGGTTCACCCATGGGTTCATGTCCTCGCCCGGTTTGGCGGCGTAGCCTTCCACGGTGATGGAGCTGTCCCATTCGTCGAAGCTGAGCGGCGGAACGACGCACAACGCCGCCGAACGCACGCCGGGCACCACCGCCAGCTCTCGCGTGAGTTGCTTATAGAATGTCTTGGCCTGCGGGACCTTGTAACCGTTGAGCGTGGGGTCGACCGAGAACGTGAGCACGTTGTTCACATCGAATCCCGGGTTCAGGTCCTTCAGGTTGGCGAGGCTCCGGACAAAGAGCCCGGCGGCGATCAACAACACAAGCGACAGACTGACCTGGGCGGCGGCGAGCATCTTGCGCCAGCGCGCGTGCGCGCCGCCAACCACCGCCGCTGCCTGGTCTTTCAGTGTGGCAGCGAGATCGGGCTGCGTCGTCTGGAGGGCCGGGGCGAGGCCGAACAGGAGCGCGGTGATGAGCGAGATTGCCAGTGAGAAGCCCAGCACACTCAGGTTGGGCGAAGTCACGAAACGGACCGGCGGGTCCATCTGCGGCAGCGTATTGGCGAGCAGATGGGTAGTGGGCAGAACCAGAGCAAAGCCTAGGGCGCCACCGGCAAGAGCGAGCAGAACGCTTTCCACCAGGAGCTGCCGCACCAGCCGCCAGCGGCTCGCTCCCAACGAGAGCCGCACCGCGATCTCCTTCTGGCGCGCGGTGGACCGCGCGATCATCAGGTTGGCGACATTGGCGCACGCGATCAGGAGCACCAGGCCGACCAAGGCCATCATCGCCACCAGTGCTGGTCCCAGAAACTCGCGTCCTTCGTTTTGCCCGGTACCTCCTGGCAGTACTTCCAAGGTCTGCTTCAGAAATTGTTCGCGGGCGTAAGCTGACGCATGCGCAAATTCCTTTTGCTGGACTTCAATTTCGAGCACGTGGTGAAAGACCGGCGCAAGGGAAGCCTTCGCCTGGCCGATGCTTACGCCCGGCCTCAGGCGCGCGAACACCTGGACCCAGCGCCGGCGGCGGTCGTCAAGCGGCCGCTCCCAAAAGACAATCGTCTCCGGAGCCATCATCACCGGCAAGTAGATCTGGGTTTCGAACAGCCGGCCCACGCCCTCAAAGCCACGTTCGGCAATTCCGACGATGGTGAGCTTGTGATCATTCACCAGGATCTCGCGGCCGACCACGCCGGGGTCGCCACCATATCGAGTCTGCCAATAATCGTAGGAAAGCACGGCGTATGGCGCGCCACTGCGCGTGCGATCGTCCTCGGCGGTGAAGACGCGGCCCAGCGCGGCCCCGACGCCTAGCACCTGAAAGTAGGTCCCGGAAACCAGTTCCCCCTGGGCGCGCTCGTTGCGCCCGGCGTCGGTCACACTTACGGGTGTCTGAAAGCGGCAGAGCATTCCACTGAAAACCTGGTTCTGGTCGCGGAAGTCTTCGTAGATCGGATAGGAGAGGGCGTTCATTCCGGTATTGGAACCGTAGTGGTGGCCGACTTCCTTCAACTGCACCAGTGCGTTGGGGTCCTTCACCGGCAGCAGATTGAGGAGCACGCCATCGACCAGGCTGTAGACGGCCGTGTTGGCGCCGATTCCGAGCGCCAAGGAGAACACCGCGACGGTGGTGAAGACCGGCGATTTCGCCAGAGCCCGCAAGGCATAGCGCACGTCACCCAGAATGCCCATGTCCACTCCTATGGTTTGCTATACGATCAAAGGCGGTTTTAGTTCCGCGGGTTGCGTAAAATGTAGCTCCAAAAGAATTTTCGCTTTGTGGAGGACTAAATGGCAGTGCGACAAGTCGTATCCGGCGTGTACATGATTTCAGTCGGCCCGGTCAATATGTTTCTGCTCAAGTCGGATGACGGTTACGTGTTGATAGACACCGGGCTCCCTGGCAGCGCCGACGCGATTACAAAGGCCGTAGCCGGGTTGGGGAAAGCGCCGAGCGCGATCCGTCACATCCTTCTGACACATGCGCACCCGGATCATATTGGCAGCCTGGCTGCAGTGAAGAAGGCTACCGGCGCGGTCACTTATATTCATCCCGCGGACGCTTCCATCGCCACGTCAGGCAAAGGGTTCCGGCCAATGAAAGCTGCGCCCGGATTGCTCACCGGCATCCTCTTCGGACTGTTCGTGAAGCTCGACCGGACGGTTGATCCCGCGGCCGTCGATCGCCAAATCGAAGACGGCGAGCAATTACCGGTAGCCGGAGGACTCACTGCCATCCACGTCCCAGGCCACTGCGCGGGCCAGCTTGCCTTCCTATGGGGCCAGCAGGGAGGCGTTCTGTTCGCGGGGGACGCGTGCAGCAACATGATGGGCTTGGGGTGGAGCTTAGGTTACGAAGATTTCGAGCAAGGGAAGAAAGACCTGGCGAAGCTCGGCAAGCTGGATTTCCAAGTCGCGTGCTTCGGGCATGGGAAGCCGATCATTGAAAATGCGTCGCAGAAATTTAGCGAGAAATGGCCGGTGTCCGGTCCAGCGTGAGCGGCTCTATTTTCTACCTTATGAGCTCGGCCTTTTCAATCGCGACTTCGGCCGGATGCGCTTTCTTTCCGGCATACAGCGCGCCCTGATAAAGCTGGAAGGCCCCCCAGTAATAGGGGTCGGCGTACTTGCTGCTGCCGATCAAGTTCAGTTTGGCCGCACGGAGGGCATCCGCAGGACTTGCGGAGGCCGCCAGGCCCGCGTAGAGATCGTGCATGAGCCGGGGTGACGAGTAGTCGCTGACGTCCCACAGCCCTGCGATCACTCCGTGGGCGCCCGATTGCAAGAACGCCCAGGCGAAACCCACCAGCCCTTCGCCCCAATAGGTGCGCGCACCCGCGCTGTGACAGGCGGAGATAGTGACCAGTTCGGCACGCACTCGCGTGCTCAACACTTCCTTGGCTGACAATTTCCCCGCCGCGGACGATCCGTTTTCCCGAGACAGGATGATAGCCGAATCGAATGGCGAATTCTTATTGGCAGTGGCGTGGGCGGTGAAATGAATGTAGTTGTAGTCGGCGGGTTGCGCCTGCAGATAGGCGGCTGCCGTGGCATCGGCCTGAGCCAGCACCTTCCGGTCATTAGGGGGGAACACCTGCTCGATGTCGGCCATTTCTTTTTTGGCGTGCAGCAATTTGGGATACTGCGGATTCCACTCATTGGCATCGCCCACCAGGAGCAGGGAACGGCCGGGCGATGGCTGCACCTGATTTGCCAGGAGCAGATCGAGCGACGGCGCCACCGCGACAGTCGCGTCTTCGATCCAGTAATGCGGGCGAGCGCCGGGGACGGGCAGAGTTTCGAAATTCAGCGCGTATAGAGGGCCGTCGGGGACGATCAGGTATCTGCCACCCGGTTTGAGCACGTCGGCCGGTAGCAGCACCTGGAAGAGTTTTGTGCCTGCCGCGACGTCATCCGCCTGGCTGGAAGGGTCGCGTTCGACGGCTCGCTGATAGCGCTCTACGAGCGAGCGAATTTCGGGCTCGGGCGGCAGCGGAAACAAATCGAAGCGGTTGCCGGAGATGGCCCATAGGTACGAATGTTCCGGACCGACCCAATAGGATAAGAACGTTGCGCCGCTTTTCCGCGCGGCCGCCTGATATTGCGCGATGGCGTAGTGATGCGATTTGGCGCTCGCCAGATCGAGCCGCTCGCGGAGGAGGCGCGCCCGGCTGGATTCAGCGATGGAGAAAGCGCCGGCCCTATCGCCGCTGGCCAGGAGGAAGTCGACGTACTGGCGATGGATGTCAGTTAGTTTGGAAAGGTAAGTGATCTTATTTTCGTCTTCCCGCAATCGGGCACGGTTTCTGTCGGCCGTGCTCAGCGCAAAATCCAACTGCCGTCTGGCGTCTCCCGGCCGGTTCATTTGCTGGTACAACTCGGCGAGGGCCGAGTACGCATCCAAAGCGTGCAGGTTAGTTCCATCGCCCGATTCGGCGACAGACTGGAGAACCAGTTCGGCGGCATGATAGTCGCCCTTGGCTGCTTCGAGGCGTCCTTGATTGACTAATGCCAGGGCCCGCGCCTGCGGGTCTTCGATGCTTTTTAGCAGGACCAGCGTTTCCCGGTTAACGGGTTCGGCCTCTTTCCACTTACCCTGCTCGAGTAACGCAACAGCCAAATTATTGCGCCATCTCACTTGTAACGCCCGGTCTTGTCCTTTGACCGTTTCGATTGCTTTTTTCGAATAATCCGCCGCCCTGTCGAAAGAGTGCTGCTCGAGAAGCATGTTGGCCAGGTTTCCCCAGATCAGGTGAAAATCCTCCGATTTCGCCATGCGCAGAGCTTTCTGATCCAGTTCTAACGCTCTGTCGATCTGTCCAAGCCGGAAGTAATACCATGCCAGGTGAACGGTAACTTCGGCCGCCAGCGCGTCCTGCTTCTGTTGCCGAAAGCCCTGAAGCGAGGCTTCCAGCAGGGGAATGGCTTCCTCGAACTGATTCTTAGCGCCGAGCGCCTGCCCACGGTAGTTGAGGATATAGGGATCAAACGAATGATCGCTGGTTGTCTGCGAGTACTCTTGGGCCGCCGCAAGGCACTGTTGGGCCTCGTCCAAGCGATGGAGTTGGATTAGCACGTAGGCTCGACGTATGTTCAGGCGGGTTGCCATCTCCGCCTGGCCAGACGAGCGGGCCAGAGCCAGTGCTTCGAGAAGATGTTGGTTCGCAGCCTCAAATCGACCGAGATTCTTCTCGATGGCAGCCAGCTCGCGGAGCAGTAACAGACGTAAGTCGGGCGGCAGCGATTGGGTTCGAGCCGGAGAACTGAGCGACTCGAGCGCTTCCTGCAGCCGGCCCGACTCTTCCAACAGTTGAATTCTACGCAGCAGTAGCTCCCCATGGAGCCGCGTGCTGCCGGGCTCGCGAGAAAGAAGCTTTTCGGTTAGCTGTAGCGCCTCTTTGGATTTGCCGTGAGACTGCAGGCTGTTGATGTGCTGCAACGAGCTCGATTGGCGACCGCAGGCTGCAAGCAAGACGGCCGCAACGACGGCTAAGAGCGAATATTGTCTACGGATCGGTAGACCCGCCGCCGCCGCAACCGGAGGCTGCGAAAAGGTCCGCATCCGCTGGTGAACCCATGTCAGCATGGATCATCATCACCCGGCGTTCGTTGGGGGTAACGACCATTTCCCCCAAGTGGATTCTACCGAAATTAGGAACATAGACTACATTTCCTCTTACTTCGAACACGCCCGGCTCGTTCGGGTTTTTCACGGTGAACAACGGAACGATCGTGTGCCCATTACAGACGGGGAGATTCCCGTTGGGTTGCTGCTTCCTCCAGGGAAAGAACCGGTGATGCGAAGCCGGGAGTTGGTTCTCCTGGCCCGCAAAGGTATCGCGATCGAACCTGTCTTTGAACCCGTCCTTATTGTCGCTATATGCCTGCATCACTTTCGCCAAAGTGTCGAGTTCGTGGTACAGGTCCACATTCGGCTCAAGCTCAATATCGCGGCCGGCGATGCGCAGCTTGTGAAACATCGAGCCGCGCGGCGTAATTTCAAGCTCCTGGTTCTGGTCTCGGTCTGTGTAGTAAGTGGCCGTGACGTGCGCCGTGACGAAATCCGCAGTCACCACGTTCTCGATATTCAGTCCTTCGACGGCGGCGTAGG
>CAZKVF010000090.1:0-8475 GCA_964556085.1 uncultured Solibacteraceae bacterium | reverse complement strand
ATCGGCGGATTCGAGTTCCAAGGGGTTCTTGCCGACGACTTTGAGATCCGCGCCGCATTCATCGCAGCTCAACGAATCCCCTTCGTCGACATCTTCCTCTTCCACGTCGATTGTGCCTTCGCATACGGGACAATTGACCATAAAGGCGCCTTCTGCTTATAGCTTATATCAGAACTCTCCGCCGTCAATCCTAAATCAAGCCCTTTGCTGTTTCGCCAGGCGGCGGCGCGTGGTCGCCGGCACGAGATTCTTCAGCCGGAGGTACATGAACATCTGCGCGCGATGGGTGAGTTCGTGTTCCTTGGCGAACTGAACCATTTCCAGCCGCGTGATGCGCTGGCCATCGAAGCGCGTGATGATGTGATCGAAGAACTCCGCAGGCTGCGCCGCGAGTTGGGCCGCTCGCAGTTCCATGTTCTGGCGTAAGGCTTCAGCCAGGGCCGTGGCGTCCGGAGTCGCGGGCAGTTCCGCAATATACTTCGACAGACTCTCGCGGAACTGCGGGGTTGCCATGTTCTCGACGCCGTCCAGCATCAGCCCAGTGAGGGCGTGGCCTGCTTCCAGAATATGGCGGGCGATCTCCCGGAAGGTCATCACCTCGGCCACCGGCTTGAAATCCAGCTCGGCGGCGGGAAAATCTTCAACGGCCTGGGCAGTATCCTGCCGGACGGTTTTCCAGGAATCCAGCACGGTCTCTTTTCGGATCATTAGGATTCATTGTAACCGCGAACGTGCGCGGGCAGAAGCTCCCCTAACCAATCTCTGCCAGCAGGCGCGTGATCAGGGCCGTCCAACCGGTCTGGTGATTGGCTCCACAGCCACGGCCGTTGTCCCCATGGAAATATTCGAAGAACCACACCAGGTCGCGCCAGTGCGGATTCTCGGCGAAGACCCGCATGTCGCCCTGCCACGGGCTGCGGCCGGTGGCATCGGGAAGAAAAATGGCGGCCACACGGCGCATTAGTTCGTTGGCGACCTCCTTCAGGTTCATCATCCTGCCCGAGCCGGTGGGACACTCGACGCGCAAGCTGTCTCCATAGAAGAAATGGTAACGTTCGAGGGCCTCAATCAACAGGTAGTTCACGGGAAACCAGATCGGCCCGCGCCAGTTGGAATTCCCGCCGAACAGGCCGTCGGTCGACTCGCCGGGCGCGTAATCGACCCGCCGCTCTTCTCCATCCACGCGCAATACAAAGGGCTGCTCGCGGTGAATCCGCGAGAGCGAGCGGATTCCATAAGGCGACAGGAATTCGTTGGGGTCGAGCAAATATTTGAGGACGCGCTCCAGACGGTTGCGGGATGGGATGGCCAGCAGCCGGTGAGCCTTTTTGCCGCCCATCTCCATGTAGGAAATCTGCCGCGCCAAATCACGGCGGTTATGCAGGAACCACTCCATGCGTTTGCGGAACCCGGGGACCAGGTCGATGGTCGCTTGATCCAGAACCTCGACAGCGAACAGCGGCACCAGGCCCACCACCGAGCGCACGCGCAGCGGCAGGTTCGTACCCCCAATCTGCAACTGGTCGTAGTAGAAACCTTCTTCTTCGTCCCAAAGGCCGTTGCCGCCCAGGGTGTTCATAGCATCGGCGATGGCGACAAAGTGTTCGAAGAACTTGGAGGCGATGTCTTCATAAGAAGAATCGTAGGTAGCCAGTTCCAGCGCCATGGAGAGCATGGTGGCGCAGTAGAAGGCCATCCACGCGGTTCCATCGGCCTGTTCCAGCGCGCCGCCTCCGGGAAGAGGCTTAGACCGGTCGAAGACGCCCACATTATCCAGGCCCAGGAATCCGCCGGCAAAAACGTGCTTGCCGCGAATGTCCTTGCGGTTCACCCACCAGGTAAAATTGAGCAGCAATTTCTGGAACACGCGGGCAAGAAATTCCCGGTCGCGTCCGCCGCGCCGCCCGGTCATCTTGTAGACGCGCCAGCAAGCCCAGGCGTGCACGGGCGGATTCACGTCCGAGAATGCGAATTCATAAGCCGGGACTTCGCCATTGGGATGCATGTACCATTCGCGCAGCATCAGCACCAGTTGATCCTTGGTGAACTGCGGATCGAGGTGCGCGAAAGGGATCATGTGGAAGGCCAGGTCCCAGGCGGCATACCACGGATACTCCCAGTTATCCGGCATGGAAATGACGTCGCGGTTATACAGATGGCCCCAATCGGAGTTGCGGCCCTCCAACCGGCTGGCTGGAGGCGGCGGCTGGGCAGGGTCGCCCTCCAGCCAGTCCGCCACGGCGTAGTGGTAAAACTGCTTGGTCCAGAGCAATCCGGCGTAAGCCTGGCGCATAATGACGCGTGCGGCCTCGGAACCGCACACTAAATCGGCGTAGAATTCTTCGGCCTCCTGAAGGCGCTGCTCCATGACCTGCGAACCTGTTGGTCTGTTATCAGGCAGCGGCAAGGCGCTCAGCCTCAGGGTCACCGTTTTGCTTTCGCCAGGCGCCAGGAGCAAACGGTAATGCACGGCCGCTTTGGTTCCCACACACTGCGGGTTTACGGCTTCCCGCCGGCCATGAATTACGTAATCGTGGAACGAATCCTTCACGTACGGCGTGGCGTTTTCCAGGGCGAAAAGCCGGTGGAAGTTGGTCTCGTTTTCGGTGAAAAGTACCTCGGAGGCGGGATCGAATTCGAGCTGATACTTTCCAAGCGTGGTATGCTCCGCCAGGATCCGCGTCTCATCGCCTCGCGACAACTTGGGTTTGGGCCAGTACCCTTCACCTATGCGGCCCCACGACCAGGTATTGCGAAACCACAGCGTCGGCAGCAGGTGAAGCGTCGCGGCCTCGGGACCGCGGTTCGCGGCTTCGATGCGGATCACTATGTCGTCTGTGTCCGCCTTGGCATATTCCGCGAAAACATCGAAGTAACGGTCGTCACTGAAGACGCCAGTTTCGAGGATCTCGAATTCCGGCTGGTGACGGTTCCTGTTGCGGTTCTCGCTGGACAGCCACGCATAAGGAAACTCGGCCTGCGGGTACTTGTAAAGCGCTTTCATGTAGGAGTGCGTGGGTGTGGAATCCAGGTAGAAATAGCACTCCTTGACGTCCTCGCCGTGATTGCCCTCCGGACCGCCCACGCCGAACAGGCGTTCTTTGAGGATAGGATCGCGGCCGTTCCACAGGGCCAAGGCGAAGCACATGCGGCCCTCACGATCGCAGATGCCGAGCAACCCGTCTTCGCCCCAGCGGTACGCGCGGATGCGCGCATGATCGTGCGGCAAATAATCCCAGCAGTTGCCGTCCGCGGAATAATCTTCGCGAACTGTCCCCCATTGCCGTTCGGAAAGATACGGGCCCCAGCGTTTCCAATTTTTCTCGCGCCGCGAATCCTCGGCCAGCCGCTGGCGCTCGGCCTTCCCTTTCTCACCCGCCATCAAACGCTCCCATCCAGCACAATGATATTCTTGATTCCCGATCGATCGAAAATGGGCTCGCGGAATTCCTCGATGGAGTAACGCCCCGTGATCAGGGAACTCACCGCCTCCGGCCACCGTTTGTAAAACACGCTGAGGTCGCGGATGGCTGCCTCGAAAGCATCCTTGCCCGAGTTGACGGTTCCCAGGATCACCTGGTTCTTCAGCACCAGGTTAAACAGAAGCGCATGGGCATCGATGGAGACAGGCTCGCGGTGGCGCGGCACGCCGGTGAAGCAGTAGACGCCATCCGGGCCCAGCACCTGCAGCAGGTCGAAAGCCGTCTGCGAGGCGCCTGCGGCCTCGTAAACCACGTCGATATTGCCTACGCGCGCGGCCAGTTGTTCGACCGAGTTTGTCGCGGAAGAAATGTAGTGCGCGCCGAAGCTGTCTGCCAGGTCGATCCTGAAATTCGGCGCCATTTCCCGCGAATAGACGAACGTGTCGAATCCGTTGTTCACCAGCGCCATCGCGCCAAGCAGTCCCACGGGTCCGGCGCCCAACACGACCGCGCGCAGGCGATGGCTCGAAGAGTTCCAGGGCAGCCTTTGCTGGATCGACCGGATCTGCAGAAGAGCTTTCTCGGCGATGGTCAGCGGCTCAACCAGCACGGCCACGGCGCGGAGTTCACGAGGAACGGCGTTCAGGTACTTCTCATCGTCCACCACGAAGCCGGTCATAAAACCGTGTTGTTGCTTGATGCCGCGCTCGCGAAAATCATCGGTATAGCAGAAGTCCTGGCGGCCAGCTCCACATGCGAGACATTCGGCGTGCGGGCAAGGCCGGCGGACCATGGGAACCACCAGGTCGCCCGGCTTGAAGCGGCTTACGGCAGGGCCGGTTTCCACCACCTCGCCCAGCGACTCGTGCCCCAGCACCAGAAAGTCGAAGCCTTCGGGCGGTGTGCCGTGATGGAAGCTGGCAATCTCACGGTCTGTTCCGCACACGCCAACTTCCAGCATGCGAATCTTGACCTCGGCCGGTGACGAGATCCGCGGTTCGTCGAGCGCCACCACCTCCATCTTGCGCTTGGTAGGGAAAACTGCGCCGGCTTTCATGATCGCGCGGCCCGGCATTCCGGGCAGGGACAGATCTTGCGGAAGTGCTCGAACGAATAGATGCCCGTGCTATGACCGTCGCTCCACATGATGCGGATGGCGTAATTCCCGACCGATTCCACATCCAGCATTTTGAGCGCCGGCTTATACATGGGAAAAGGCGAAGCCGCGGGTTTGGTCGAGGGCGGAGTACCATGAGCGCCAGTGCACGTGGCGCAGGGGCAGTTTTCGCGGAGGTAATCCAGGCCGTAGCTGCTGGCGTGCCCGTCTTTCCAATCGATGGTGATGCCCTTGGATTTCGAGATGGCAATGTGTTCGGGATCGGTTGAAACCATGAATTTAATTGAAGAGCCGTTCGACATCCCGGATCCCCGAAATGCGGCGCATGGCCGAGACCAGCTTTTCGAGTTGCTTCTTGTCGCGCACATCCACGGTCATCTCCACCAGCGCGCCGTCGGCCGCATTGACCTCCGTGCGCGCCTCCAGGCTGCGGATGTTGGTGTTCTCCGAGGAAAGTACGGAGGTGAGCTGTGCCAGCAGGCCGGGGCGGTCGTCGGTGTGGATCACGATTCTGACAGGGAAAGCGTCGGCGGTGTTGCGCGCCCACTCCACTTCGATCTTGCGCTCCACGTCGTAGAGCAGATTCTGAACGTTGGGACACATCTTGGAATGTACGGCGATGCCCTTGCCCCGCGTCACATATCCGACGATGGCTTCGCCGCGGATCGGATTGCAGCATTTGGCGCGGTACACCAGCAGATCGTCCACACCCTTCACTTTGATGACCGCGTCGCCGTCGTACTGCGACGGTGCTCCAACCGGAACCGGCTCTGGAACAGAGTTGCTGGGCAACTCCAACTGTTCCTCCTTGAACTGTTGCGGCGCCAGCTTCTGGAGGGCCTGGCGGGCCGAGAACTTGCCGTAGCCCAGCGCGGCGTACAGGTCCTCGATCTTGCTGACGCCATAATCTGCCACAGCCTTCTCCAGATCGCTGCGCTCGACTTTGCTTAACTGCACGCCCAGACGGCGGGCTTCCTTCTCCAGATATTTCTGGCCGATTTCGATGGCCTTGGTGCGCTCGTTGGCATTAATGACGTGCTTGATCTTGTTGCGCGCGCGGGGGGTTTTCACCACCGCCAGCCAGTCTTTGCTGGGCTGGTGGCCGGCTTGCGTGATGATTTCTACGATGTCGCCGTTTTTTAGCGTATAGCGGAGAGGAACAATCCGGCTGTTTACTTTCGCGCCTACGCATGCTTGGCCGACATCCGAGTGGATGGCGTAGGCGAAGTCGATGGGAGTCGCGTCGCGTGGAAGCACGATCACCTTGCCGCGCGGCGTAAAGGTGTAGACTTCCTCAGGGTAAAGATCCACCCTGAGAGTGGACATAAACTCGCCCGCATCCTGCACGTCGCGCTGCCACTCCACCAGGTGACGCAGCCAGGCGATGCGCTGGTCGTCATCCGCCGGCCCCTTCTTGCCTTCCTTGTATTTCCAGTGCGCAGCAATCCCTTCTTCGGCGATGCGGTGCATCTCCTCGGTCCGGATCTGTACTTCGAAGTGCCGGCCCTCGGGCCCCACCACCGAGGTATGCAGCGACTGATAGAGATTAGGGCGGGGAATCGCGATGAAGTCTTTGATGCGCCCTGGCACCGGCCGCCACTCGTTGTGGATCACACCCAGAGCGGCGTAGCAGCTCTTTACCGAATCGGTGATGATGCGGATGGCCATCAGATCGTAAACCTGCTCGATCGTTATTTTCTGGCGCTTCATCTTCTGATAGATCGAGTAGGCGCGTTTCAGCCGGCCCTCCACGCGAGCCGGAATGCCCTCGCGCCGCAGTTCCGCCTCGATCATCTGGCGAATCCGCATAAGGAACTCTTCGTTGGCGTGGCGGTCTGACTCCAGGGCGTGTGTGATCTCTTCGAACGCGGCCGGATCTATATACCGGAACGAGAGGTCTTCGAGCTCGCCGCGAATTTTGCCCATCCCGAGCCGGTGCGCGATCGGCCCGTAGATCTCAATGGTCTCGCGCGCGATGCGTTCGCGCCGCTCCGGTTCCTGGATGAAGCCGAGCGTCCGCATGTTATGCAGCCGGTCCGCCAGTTTCACGATGATGACGCGAATGTCGTTCACCATCGCCAGCAGCATCTTGCGGAAGCTCTCCGCCTGGCGCTCTTCCGCCGAGAAGAAATCGAGCTTGCTCAGCTTGGTAACGCCGTCCACGCAGCGAGCCACATCCTCGCCGAAATTCTTGTGAATATCCTCAATAGTGACGCTGGTGTCTTCCACCACGTCGTGTAGCAGGCCGGTCTCGATGCTCACCAGATCCATCCGCATGTCCGCCAGGTAGTGCGACACCATGAGGGGATGAACCATGTAGGGGTCGCCCGAATCCCGGGTTTGCAGCTTGTGATGTTCGGAGGAAAAGCGGAAGGCCTTCTCGACGGGCGCGAGATCGTCCCGCGGCCGGGCTTCGTGCACCCTGGCGATGAGATCGGCAAACAGCTTTTCTACAGAAGGGTCAGGCGATGCCGGTAGAGGCTCAGAAGCCACGATTTAATTGTAAGAGGTGTTAGGTGCTAGGTGTTAGGTCAAGATCCTGCTTCGACAGGCCCGGCCCGTTGCTCGCCGGAACCTGGCACCTAACACCTGGAACCTGTTTTTCTACTGCGCGCTGAGACCTGTGCTGACGGGTTTGCGCTCGGCCTTGATCTTCTTGGTTTCGAGCGTCTTCTGTATCCAGTTATTAGCGACCTCGATGTCCTTTTGGTACTGTTCCGGAGTATCGTCGAGATCGGCCCGCTCACGAACCAGGAGGTTCATGTAGGCCATGGCGTCGTCGTATTCCTTGTCGATATCGAGCGCCTTTTGCAGGTCTTGAATCCCCTCGTTCACCAGCGGAAGATACTGGGTCTTCAGTTCTTCCTTCACCTTCTTGTCCTTGATCGGACCCGGGTCTTCCGGCCTCATGCTCAGCTTCGCTCGTGCCGTCCCGTAGATGGGATACCACTTGCTCCAGGCGATGACGCCCAGCGTGTAATACGCTTCCTTGTCGCTGGGATTGAGCTGGAGGCTCTTCTTATACCACTCGTCCGCCTGATCCCACTTCTTCTGGTTGTAGTATAGCGAGGCAATCGACTTGGTGGCGACGTCGTTTTTGGGATCCTGTTGCAGCACCTTTTGAAACTGGTCTAGAGCGCGATCCGCCATCTGCTGGTTCTCCGGAGACTCGGCCCCCGGGATGTATTGCATATAGTACGCCATCGCCAGGTACAGCCGGGCAGGCGTGAAGGTGGGGTCGAGTTGAACGGCCGTCTCGAACCGCTCCACCGCCTGCGTGTACTGCGTGCTCTTGTACGCCTGCACGCCGCGGTTTAGATTGTCACGCGCCTTGAGCTTATTGCAGCCGGTGGCGCCGAGTGCCAGCGCGGCTATTCCCACCAGCGCGGCTAGGTAGCGTTTCATTACTGTCCGGCCTCCATTTGAGGCGTCATCAGGCCCACCTTATCGATGCCCGCGCCATGCGCGATATCGATGGCTTTGGCTACGTATTGATATTCCAGGTCCGGGTCGCCTTTGACAAAGACCACGCGTTCTGCTCGCGTCTTGAAGATCTCCTCCAGCCGCGGCCCCAGCCGCTGGTCGTCGGTGACTTCCTGGTTGATCATCATGGATTTATCGCGATTGATGACGATCACCACGGTCCGCGTGTCGGCCTGGTTCTGCGGCTGATTGGGATTCGGCGGCTGGGGCACCAGCGTTTCGAGTCCCTTCGGCGTCAGAGGCGTGATCACCATAAAGATAATGATCAGCACCAGCAGAACATCTATCATGGGCGTCATATTGATATCCGCTTTGGCTCCGCCCTTGCCACCTACTGCCATCCCCATAAGATTGCTCCTCTAGCCTTACGCTACATTCACCCTATTCGCCCGCTCCGGCAGTTGGCCGTCCGGGCTTTTGCTTCTCCTGGATCTGCTCGGTAAGCAGTCCCAG
>CAZKVF010000089.1:0-16472 GCA_964556085.1 uncultured Solibacteraceae bacterium | reverse complement strand
GCCGGTACGCGGATTCAAGCGCTGGACCGTATCGGTAAACTCCCCTCCGGCCCACGCTTCTCCATTCTTGTCGCCGGCAACGTCGTATGGCCAGGAGCCCGGCGTCGGCGCAGGCCACTCCTTGAATTGCTCCGTTTTCGTATCGAACATCCCAATCCGGTCCCCGCGGTTCTCCCCGAACCACAGCCGCCCCTCCCGGTCGAGCATGCCGCGCCGCGGGCCGGAGCCCGCCGTTGGCGTCTGCTTCAAGGTAATTTTCCCTGTGGCCGCATCGATCCTGCCGATATCTTCCTTTCCCAGAACCGTGAAATAAACGTTGTTCTGAGGGTCGGAGATGACGTCGTAAATGTTGGGTCTTGGAATGGCAAAGGGCGCGAATGCCTCGAATTTGCCGGACTTCAAATCCAGGCGCAGCACGGTGTAGGTGCCCGCATCCTGCAGCCACACCTTCCCATCCACCTGCCAGTGTTCCGGAGCCACCTGGTTGATCTGAACATAATCCCCGTTGAGTTCCGGCGGCAGGCTCCAGGTCTGGAACTTCTCCGTCTTGCGGTCGAACTTCGCGATGCCCCCTTGAAACTGCATCGCCATCCAAAGGTTCTCATCCTGATCGAAGCGCAAAGCCAGGATGCCGGTGGGCAGGTTCGCCTTCAACCGGGGCACCTGGTATTCGGTCACCTTGCCCGTGCGCGTATCTATCTTGCCTAGGATCTGCTCGCCGAAGCTCGCGTACCAAGCCATGCCCTCGGAATCCACGATCACGTCGTGCGGCTGCCGCGTGCGCTGCGGGAGATCGTATTCCGTGTAAATCACCTGCGTCGCGCGGCCCTTGGGACGGGCATGCGGTTTAAAAGGGAACTTCCAGGAATCGGTGGAACTCAGGTTGATGCTGCTCAGGTATTGGGCTTGGCGCCGCCACACTTCCGTCCGCCGCTCCAGCGGATCCTCTCCGCCGCCAACGCGCGCCGCCACCAGCTTTTGCGGCATCAGTGGGAATGACAGTTGCGGATAGGTGGTCATTCGCTCGACGATCTTCGCCATGGCGTCGGCATCGCCGCGCATCCGCATCACGCGCTCCAGCGTATGGCAGTGCGTGCAATTCCGGATGGACGCCTTTTGCTGGTCCGTGCCCGGGAGGCTGTCGAACCACTCGGCATTGGAGAGTTGCGCCGCCACGTCCGCCGCCTTGCGAAGCTTCAAATCCGCTGTGGTCGTCTCGCCCGCGCCGACTTGCACCGAGGCGGGGCTCTCGAGGTCGTATCCCACCGCTCGAATCCGCAAGCTGTACTCGCCGACCGTCAGCTTCGAAGAGGGGAATCGATACCGGCCCTGGTCATCGCTTACCACCGTGATGGTCATGGTGGAGCCGGCTTTCTTGGCACTGATAAGGACTCCTTCCATGGCCCCTTCTTCCGCCGAAGTGACTCGTCCGGTAAGAGGTATCGAGTGGGGCGTCTCCGCCGGCGCAGCCGGCGCCTCGCATTGGAGCCAGAAAGCCAAACAGGCAACGGCCAAGAAGAAAGCGCGCATTCTCATGCCTCCGTCAACAGAGCTTCGGAACAGGAGCGGTACCACGCTATCACGGCGAGGAAGAGCCGTTCAAGTCAATGTCTATGGCATATTGCGTAGTTTAGCCGCAGATCGGATCTGAAATTCCTTCACGACTGGGTGATTTGGCGCACGCCCTGGAGCGCTGAGTGCTTGCGCCCACAACTCACACCAGGAGCTACATCGGTCCGGAAGCTCAAGCGATGCCGGATCAAGAGGATGGAAAATATCCCCTCTCGTGGCCCCCCGAGTGCAGGAATGGAACGCCTCCGGAGTAGGACGGCGCCAGATCAGAGTCAGAAGGGGGATTTTGCGGTGCAAACGGCATTATTTAAGACTTGCGTGTCTGCGGCCGTCGTGGCATCTTGCCTCTTCGTGATAACGCGGCCGGGAGAAGCGATCCCTGCTTTCGCGCGCCAATATGGCACGTCGTGCCAGACGTGCCATAGCGTTTTTCCGAAGCTGAATGACTTCGGCAAGGCGTTCAAGGATGCAGGCTTTCAGTTTCCCAAGGGCGAAGAGGCGGCCGGTGGCGAGACCGTAGTTAAGGTCGCGCCAGTTATGTTGGGAGCAGAGGCCCAGAAGCAGGTCTTTCCCAAGTCGGTGTGGCCGGGCACCATTCCGGGAATGCCGCCGATCGGGTTGCGCTTCAATTCGTTCTTCCAGGCTACAGGTTCAGGACGCAACCAGTTCAACGCGCTGGCCGCGCCCGGCAGCGTTCCGCAGGTTATACCCGCCACCGACTTCGCCTCGGGCTTCTTCAGCATCTTCACGGCCGGCAACTTCGGCAGCAATATCGCCTTTTGGGTGGACGATGATATTAGCGTCAGCGGTGACAATAGTGCCGGCGGTTTGGGCGACGCATACCTGAAATTTGTCAATGTCAGCCGGTTCGTCAAGCTCCCCCGGGATTCCTTCTCGGTGCGGTTCGGGCAGTTCGAGCTTGATTTACCGATCACTCAGGCGAGGAGCTACAATCTCAGCCCCTATGACATCTATCAGGAGGCCAATATCGGGGCCGTGAACTCCATGGTATCCCTGCAGCAGAACGTCTCCAACCCGTTCGTCTTCGCCAATGCGGTAAGGGGGATCGAGTTGAGCGGGGGGCACCAGTACGGCGGGTATCACTACTCGGTGGCGGTAGTGGATCAGAACAATGCGGGCGTTGCTCAATCCTCGAATACCAGCCCTTACGTCCCTTCAGCCACCGGCGGCGCGAACGGCGGTGTCGGTTTTGGATCGAGTTCCAGTTTCAAGAATTTCTATGGAAGGCTTTCCTACCGCTTCAACCTGGAGCACGATTCGGAAAGCAGGCATGACATCCAGGCGGCGGGACCCACGGGGCCGCACGACCACACCTACCTGAATTTCGGCTCGTTCTACCTGTATGGAGACGCTCTACAGCAATACGCCGGGTCCGACGCCATTCTGCATGTGCGTGAGCCGTACTTCCGCGCGGGGGGCGATTTCAATTTCAATTACCGGCGCTTCAACATGTACGGCGTCTATATGTATGGGCGCGATGAGAACCTGCTGCCGCTGGACAAGAACGGGGACCTGATCCCGCTGCCGCTGGGGACCGATTCGCCGCTGCCGGTGAGTTTTATAAAAGGCGTGCCGGCGAGATTCAACGGCGGTTTCGTGCAGGCGGACTTCATGGTACATCCGTGGGTAATGGCGATTATGCGGTGGGACGGGGTGAATTCGACGGCCGACCGGATCAACGGGCTGGCCTTGGCCACGGGGACGCCGTTCTTCGCGCCGCTGCACTCGATGCGCAACCGCTTCACGCCGGGCGTGCAATTCCTGATCCATCCCAACATAAAGTTTTCGTTCGAGTATCAGCTGCGTCCGGAGCAGTTCGTGGTGGTGGAAACCGATGCCGTCACGGGGAAGTTGACAGCGGTTAATCCGTTCCGCGTGAATACCGCGCTGTTCGGGCTGGAGTTTGTTTATTAGAGATCGTGGGGCAGGCGCCGGGCTTTGGTCCGGCATTTGAGCAAAAGGAGTGAAATTCACCGTGTCTAAATTAGGAACGATTCTAACTTTCGTGGCGCTGGGCGCCATGTCCGCCCGTGCCGGCAACATCAGCGGCAAGGTCGCCGCCGGTAAAGGCAATTCCGTGGTGTGGGTGGACGCAGTAGCGGGGAAGACCTTCCCCAAGCCGGACAAGCCGTTCACTATGGATCAGAAACAATTGCTCTTCCAGCCGCACATTATGGTCGTTCCGGCTGGAGCGACGGTGGAGTTCCTGAACAGCGACAACGTACAGCACAACATCTTCTGGCCTTCGATCAGCGGAAACAAGAAACTGACGCACAACATGGGGACTTGGCCCAAAGGGCAGACGCGCAATTTCCAATTCGATATGCCGGGAGTAGTGCCGCTGCTGTGCAACGTGCATCCCGAGATGTCGGGCTATATCATCGTCACACCCACACCATACTTTGCGGAGAGCGACGACGCGGGCAATTTCAAGATCGCCAACGTTCCAGACGGCGCCTACACGGTTACGGCATGGCACGAAGGGTATAAGGTGCAGTCAAAACCGGTCACCGTGGCGGGGGAAGCCACGGCCGAGTTCTCGCTGACGAAGTAACGGAGCTTCGGGGCGGCGCGCCGGGCAGAAGCTCGCGGCAGGCCGAAAGGCCTGCCCCACCTAACTAACATGCTGAGCCAATTCGCCGAAAAGAAAGTCGACCGGGACTGGCTGGAGAGCAATTTTCCATGCATGATGGCGTGCCCGGCCGGCACCAACGCGGGGCGCTATGTGGCGCTGATCTCGGAGGGGCGCTTTGAGGAGGCGTACCAGCAGGCGCGCGATCCCAACCCGATGGCCAGCGTGTGTGGGCGCGTCTGCGCGCACCCCTGCGAAACCGCCTGCCGCCGCGGCGCGATCGACAAACCGATTTCGATTCGCGCCCTGAAGCGGTTTCTGACCGAGCGCTATGGGCCGGAGTCGCGGCGCCCGCTCGAGAGGGGCCGCGCGCCTGCGCGCCTTCCGTACCGCGTGGCCATCGTGGGAAGCGGTCCCGTGGGACTCTCGGCGGCTCACGACCTGGCTCTAAAGGGGTACGCCGTCACCATCTTCGAGGCGGCATCGGTGGCCGGGGGGATGCTCGTTCTCGGCATTCCGGAGTACCGGCTCCCGCGCAGCGTGGTGGACGCGCAGATCCGCGAGATCCTCGAAACCGGCGATGTGGCGCTGCACACGAACCAGGCGGCCGGGCGCGATTTTAGCATCCGCCAGTTGCGCGACACGTTCGATGCCGTGGTGCTGGCCGTCGGCGCGCATCGCAGCCGCGACCTTTCGATTCCTGGTGTCGACCTGGACGGCGTGCACAAGGGCATCGACTTCCTGCTGAACGCCAACCTGGGCTACCGCTTCAGCATCGGCAAGAGGGTGGTGGTGATCGGGGGCGGGAACGTGGCGATGGACGTGGCGCGATCGGCGGCCCGTGAGGTGCTCCGGCAACACCGCCCCGAGGAAGCCGAGCCGAGCACGGAGAATATCGCCGCGGTGGCCACCCAGGAGATGGTCGACATTTCGCTTTCCGCTCTACGGCTGGGCGCCCGGGAAGTCAGCATTGTATGCCTGGAGCGCCGCCACGAAATGCCGGCGGCCCTGGAAGAAGTGGAAGAGGCCGAAGTCGAAGGAATCGCGCTGCACGATGGCCTTGGCCCCAAGCGCATTCTGGGCAGGGACGGTCGCGTGGTTGGACTGGAGACAGTGAAGACCAAGTCGGTGTTCGACGCTGATGGCCGCTTCAACCCGACCTTCGTCGAGAACAGCGAAGCCGCTCTCGAATGCGACACGGTGATCCTGGCGATCGGGCAGGCGCCGCGGCTCGACTTTCTGACCCCTGACGACGGTGTGGAAATTTCAAGCCGGGGCCTGATCGTGGCGGACCGGAATACGCTCATGACCACGGCGCCCGGTGTCTTCGCCGGCGGCGACTGTGTGTTCGGCCCACGCCTGATTATCGATAGCGTCGGGGACGGCAAGCGCATCGCTGCTGGCATCGACCGCTATTTAACTGGCCGGGAAGCCGCCCGGCCCGAAATAGAAATCGAACTCCTCGACCACCACCGCATGTTCGCGGATTTCCTGAATCTCAGCCGCGAGCCGGTGCCCCTGCTGCCGCTCGATCGCCGCACGGGTGTGACCGAAGTAGAGACCGGCTACGACGAGATCGCGGCCATGCGCGAAGCGCGCCGTTGCTTGCGCTGCTGGATCAACACGGTGTTCGAGGGCGACGAGCGGAATGGCTCCGAGTGCATCCTCTGCGGCGGTTGCGTGGACGTGTGCCCGGAGCGCTGCATCCGCCTGGTTCCGCTCGAAAGCATCGAGTTTCCGGCGGAAGTGCTGGACCGGCTCGCGTCCGCCCCGTCTCTTTTCCGCGTGGAACTGGATGATGTGGCGGCCGGCGAACTGGGCATCGTCACCGGCGCGGCTATGTTGAAGGACGAGGCGCGCTGCATCCGCTGCGGGTTGTGCGCCGAGCGGTGCCCGGTGAACGTGATCACTATGGAAGCTTATTCATTGCGCGCGGTGGAGGCGTAACTGCGAATTCACCACAGAGACACAGAGGCACAGAGAAACCGAAAGAAGAACAATTTTGAGAGCACAGAGGCGGCGGAGGGCGCAGAGAGACACACCGGATTGGGGGTTAAGAATCTGATGAACGAAACCAATCAAAAGGAAACGAGAGACCCGCAAACCAGCCGGCGGCAGTTTGTGCAGATCGGGGTCGGCTCGATTTGCGTGGCCTGCGCGGGAGGCGCGGTATTCGGCTACGAGTTTCTAGCGCCGAATGTCCTTTACGAGCCGTCTCCCATCACGAACGCCGGAAAGCCGGACCGTTATCCGGAAGGCACGGTGACGCAGGACCAGCAGTCGGGCATTTACATCGTGCACGGGCCGGAGGGCCTGTACGCCATGTCGGCCGTATGCACGCACCTGGGCTGCCTGACGGCGTGGAAGCCGGAATTGGGGATCGTTGCGTGCCCCTGCCACGGCAGCAAGTTCCGGCGCGACGGCAGCAAGATCGAGGGGCCTGCGCCGCGACCGCTGGTCTGGTTGAAAACCTGGCTGAGCGACGAGGGCGACCTGCTGGTAGACCGCTCTTCGCCGCTCGAGCAGAAGCAGTACGTGAGGACCTGACATGGCAAGCCTTCTCGAGTCGAACCTCGCGAATCTGCGCGAAACGCGCGTTTGGCGGTCGATCTTCCGCGGCGGGTGGGGAGACACAAACCTGCACCGCGCGCTCGCGATCCAGCAGAACGTCTTCCTGCACCTTTCGTCCGTTAAGGTGCGTAAGCGGGCGCTCTCCTGGCGGGTTACGTGGTATCTCGGTACGCTCAGCCTGGGGACGTTCGCCATCCTCGTGCTGACGGGCATCCCACTGATGCTCTACTACCATCCCTCCGTGCCGCAGGCCTACACGGATATGAATGACCTGCGCTTCGTGGTCTCGGCGGGCCTGTTCCTGCGCAACCTGCACCGCTGGTCGGCACACGCCATGGTGCTTCTGGTATTCGCGCACATGTTCAAGGTGTTTTACCGAGGGGCATACCGGCCGCCGCGCGAATTCAACTGGGTGATCGGCGTCTTCCTGCTGCTCTTCACGCTATTTTTGAGCTACACCGGATACCTGCTGCCGTGGGATCAACTGGCGTTCTGGGCGATCACGGTGGGGTCGAACCTGATTTCGGCGGTGCCGGTGGCGGGCGCGCGTATCCGCTTCCTGATGCTCGGCGGCAACAGCGTGAACGCCAACGCGCTGCTGCGGTTCTACGTGCTGCACTGTGTGATCCTGCCGCTCGCGGCCGCGGTTTTCGTAGCGGTCCATTTCTGGCGTATCCGCAAGGACGGAGGACTCTATCTCGGCGAGGGCCGGCGGCATGAGCGAAGTTAAAGACGGCACGGGCCAGGCCGTTGGTACGGCCCCGCTGGAAAAGCCGAGAGGCGTGTCGCCAAAGGAGTTCGTGGCTGCCATCGACTCCGATAGCCGCAAAACACCAGTGCGTGTAGCCTTTGTCACGCGACGCACTTCGCCGCAGGTGAAAGCGCGAGACGAGCAGACGGTGATGACTTTCCCGGAAGCCTTGTTTCGCGGCATGGTGGCGGTCGAGATTCTAGCGTTGGTTTTGGTAGCGCTGGCGCTTGTGTGGAATGCCCCGCTGGAGGAACTCGCCGATCCTCTGCAAACGCCCAATCCCGCCAAGGCGCCCTGGTATTTCCTGGGCCTGCAGGAGCTGCTGCACTATTTCCCGCCGGTGGTGGCCGGAGTGCTGATTCCGACTTTGGTAGTGATCGCCCTGATCGTGATCCCGTACTTCCGGATCAACATCGAAGCCGAAGGTCTGTGGATGCGTAACCGCGCGCAGCGACTGCGCATCGTTGCCGTAGTCGTGGCGGCGTTTGGGGTTTTCCTGGTCGTGTTTGACGTGGTCGCAGTGCTCATTCCAACGCTGCTGGTGGCAGCTTTCATGTTCTTTTCGGCCGCGAATCCGGCGTCCCCCGGACGGCTGCACCGGTGGCTGGCCGCCAAGCCGCTTTCGTTCTGGATCATGTCGTGGTTCCTGGTGCAGGCGGCGGTACTAACGCTGATCGGGACATTTTTCCGCGGCCCGGGATGGTCGTTCGTAATGCCCTGGAGCGGCCAGATATGAGAGCCAGACTGGCCTCCGCGGCGCGCTTCCTGTTCGGTGACAGCGCGCGCGCTTTTGGCACGCTGAGCGCGGTGCTGCTGGCGCTGCTGGCGGTCGTGCCGGCGAAGGATTACCTGCGCGAGTGGCGCGGTTACCAGAAAGGTTACCTGCGCCTGGTGCGCGGGCGCAGCGATGCGGTTTCGCTCTCGCGGCGCTTCCAGCCGGGGCTGCAGCAGATCTGGCTGCCGGAGCTGGGCGTTGTTGACCGCTGCGGTACCTGCCACGCGGCGCTCAAAGAGGCTAGTCTGGCAGGCGTGAAGGCGCAGCCGTTCCGGCCGCACCCGGCGATGCCGCACAGCCTCACCGAATTCGGCTGCGTGCTGTGCCACCGCGGCCAGGGCGCGGCCACGACGGTGGAGGAGGCGCACCGCAGCACCAAATCCTGGGAAGATCCGATCCTGCCTGCCCGTTACCTGGAAGCCTCATGCGGGCAGTGCCATCTCGAGCGGCTCACGGGCACGCCGTTGCTGAATCAGGGACGCGAGACGCTCGCCGCCTACGGCTGCGTGCGCTGCCACGTCATCAAAACGCCTGAGGGCGTACGCATGTCCGGAACGGACGATCCGCCATCGTTGGAACATATCGCGGAGAAGACCAGCCGCGAATGGATCGCCGCCTGGCTCAAGAATCCGCAGGCCTACGCCGGCTCGGCCACCATGCCGAACTTCCAATTGGCCGACGCGGATATCCGCGACATCTCCGCTTTTCTGATCGCGCAGAGTACGCCGAACCCGGCGGGGAACCGGGAGCCGCCGCCGGTTCCCGATGATGCGGCCGCGCAGCAGCAAGGCGCCAGCCTCTATGGCGAATCGTTCTGCGCGTCCTGCCACGCCACGCAGAATGCCGCCGGAACACTGGTAGGCGGCACTCTTGGACCGGAGCTGACGCGCGTCGGTTCGAAAGTGAAAACCGCATGGCTGGCGGCCTGGCTTCGCAACCCCGGGGCCTACGATCCCGACACCAAGATGCCGCATTACCGGCTGGACGAGAAGCAGGTCGGGCTGCTGCTGGCGTTTCTGGGCAACAAGACGGACGCGGACTTCGTTGGCAACCTTCACTTCGATCCGGCGACTGCCGAGCAAATCGACCATGGCAAAAGACTGGTAAACGAGCGCGGATGCGCCTCGTGCCATGAAATCAACGGCGTAGCGCGGCCGGACAACTTCGCACCGGAGCTGACTCTGGTGGGCAGCCGCCCGCTGGCGAAGATCCTGTTTGCGCCGGGCATGCCGCACACGCTTCCGGACTATATCGCGGCGAAAATCCGGCAGCCGCGATCGTTCGGCGATGCCTTGAAGATGCCGCAGTATACCTTGGCACCGCAGCAGGTGGACGCACTGGTGACAGCATTGCTGGCGCAGACCGAACGGGCGCAGGGTATGCCGGCGGCGCTGCGGGTCGCTTCGAGGCGGACTTCTAACTATCGCGCCGCCGGAAAAGCCGGGCAGCTTATCGAAGACCTGCGCTGCTTCAGTTGCCACACCATTAACGGGCGAGGCGGCGATATGGCGCCGGAATTGACGTGGGAGGGTACCGCCGTCACGCGCCCCTGGCTGGTCAGCTTCCTGAAGAATCCCAACACGCTCCGCCCGGCGCTGATCCGCCGCATGCCCAGGTTCAATATGACGGAGGCGGAGGCTAATACCCTGGCCGATTACATCATGACGGTGTACCAAACGCCGGAATTCGACCGCGATGGCCTGGAGTCCGGCCGCTTTGCTGCGGCGGATGTAACACATGGCAGGGAGCTCTTCTATGCGAAGTACGCCTGCCAGTCCTGCCACATCGTGGACCCCGACAAGGATAAAGGGTATGTCGGGCCGACTCTGACGCAGGCCGGCGCCCGGCTCAACGCCGCCTGGATCTTTCATTGGTTGAAGAATGCCGATCAGTTGCGGCCAGAAACGCTCGAACCCGTATGGAACATGGCCGACGAGGACGCGCGGGCCGTTACGGCATTTGTCATGGCGCAAAAGAGCGCACCCCGGAAGGAGGCTGCGGCGAGATGAAGCGGGTGGAGTGGATGGTGTTGGTGCTCTGTGGGGCAGGCGCTTCCGCCTGCCAACCGCGCTCGATAACTACGGCAGAGCCACCGCCCAAAGCATTCGGCGCCGCCGTGGTTTCGGTAAGTGGTGAAAAACAGGTAGCCGGGGTGGGAGCGGTGTTGGAGCAGCCGCTGGTGGTGCAGGTGAACGACGCCAAAGGCGCTCCCGTGGCGGGGGCGCTGGTGCGCTTTGCGGGAGCGGGCGGCGTCCGATTCCAGCCGGACCACGGGCTGACAGGCTCCGACGGACAGTTCAGCACTGGCGTGGCCCTTGGCAGCCTGGCAGGCCATTACCAGATCGTGGCTTCCACGTCGGACGCGGCAGGAAAACGTGAGGAAGTGCGCATCGACGAGATTGCGCTGGGTTACCAGGAGCGGCTGGGGCAGCAACTGAGCGCCGTTCACTGCGTGCGCTGCCACGATCCCGAATCCACCGCGGAGCGCGTTTCGAATCACGACAACCTCAACGCCAACCCGCACGCTTTTACGGACGGCGCCGCGCTGAATGTTATCAGCGATGCCAACCTGGTCGCGTTCATCGGTCACGGCGGCGCGGCGCTCAATAAGTCGGCCGAAATGCCGCCCTATGGAAACCGCCTCACGAAGGTGGAAATCGAGGCCCTGGCCGCGTATATCCGCGCCGTTTCCGATCCGCCGTACCGCCGGCAAGGAGTCTTCGATGCGAACTAAGTGCGTCATAGTGCCGGCGGCCTTTGCCGCCGGTCTCCTCGCCGCCGCTCACGCCCAGGTCCTGGCTCCCGAAGAGATCCGCGATCCCCAGGTGCGCGCCCTGCAGGAAAAGTACCGCAACGAGTTGAAGCTGATCCCCCAGATTTTGGGGGCCCACGAATTTCCTTACAAGTTCTACTTCAGCCGCAGGCTCGACGTGGCCGAAAAAGACCAGCCGCGAAACGACCAGCGCTCGGTGCAGTTCGACCGCTACAAAGGCAAGGTGGTTCTCAAAATTACCGGGAACTATTTTGCTTCGTACTCGGCGGAGTTGATGAAGCCGGAGGAGCGGGCGCGCGAAACGTATCAGGAAGTGATGCTGCCGCTGCTGCGGGCATGCATGCGCGCGCTCGAGCACGCGGATGCGCCGCAGGCTTTCGCCTTTGAGATTTCCCATCACGTGCGCCGTAAGGTGCTGGGAATCTCGTCTGAGGCGGCCGAGAACGTGGTGCTGATTCTACCTAAAGCCTCGGCCGAACGCATTCTGAACTCGGCCGATCCAAAAGTGCAAGAGGCGGCCCTCTTCGACGCCGAAGTTTTCCTGAATGCCGTTCCTGTTTCGTTGTGGCCCGGTGGCTCCCGTAGCGCAGGCGATCTTGTCGCTGGCGAGTCAATTGCGTCGCTCGCGGCCTCGGGCAGCGTAGGTTCATCGTCCGCTGTCGCCGGCGATTCCAAGCCCCCAACTGCGCCCCCCGCCCCCACCGTATCTCCCCGGCTCATGCAGGGCATCACTATTCCTGCTTTGGCCACGAAAACGCAGTCTGAGCGCGACAGCTCCCCGCAGGCGCTGAAAGAATTGCAGAAAGCGTATCAATCCGTCCTGGACCGTATGGCTCAGGAATTGGAGATGCAGGCGCATTTCGTCAGCTACGCGCCCCCCACGTTCATTGCGTTCCATAACGGAATATATTTGCAGCTGTCTCTGACTACGACCTTGCCGGCCGGCGCGGCCGGTTCCCAATACCGGCTCGCCGCGCTGGCGTTCGACGAGCATATCGCCCATCTGATCCGGCCCGTGTACGCCTACTTTAAGGACCGTAACGATTTCGATGGCATTGACTTCAGTGCGACCGTGCGGCTCGGCGCCGGCGAGGAAGCCGCGGAAAGCGCAATGTCGGTCGAGTACCTGTTCCCGCTTCCGGACGTGAGAGCCTATGCCGATTTCGATTGCACGGGCCAGCAATTGATCGATGGCAGTTACGTGCTGATTAACGGGGAACGGGCTGGCCTGAACTTGCAGGCAGCCGAAGCCGGCGCGTCGGTCCGGTGAGAAGAGTCGGAGCCTCTATAGATCTTCCACTCTCAGTTTCACATCCGCTTTCGCCCACGCGGCTTCGAACTCGCGCCGCACGCCGTCGGCGGCGCCACTCTTGTTCTGGGCTTTCAAGCTTTCGAGCAGGCCGAAAAGCATGCGGCCGTTGCGGGGCGAGCGCTTCACGCCTTCGCGGAAGACCTTCTCCGCCTCGACCGGCTGACCGGCGCGCAGCAAAGCCGCCCCCAGTGATTCGCGGAGCGGATAATACCAGGCGGGCGGCTCATCATAGGTAAGAGCGTCCTGCATGGCCACGGCGCGCTGCCAGTGCGCCACCGCGTCCTTCGGAGCCGCCAGACGCGCGATCAAAGTTTCGGAGACCATTGCGAGTACAGGTCCGGCTTTGTTTTGGCCCCACGGCTGATCCACCCATACCGCGGCTTTTGCGGTCTCGAAGGCCGTCTTTTCGCGAGCGGCTCCTGCGCTGTCGCCTCGCGCGGATAGCGCTACTGCGCGCGCATAGTGCCAGGAAACAACCCCCACCTTGCGCTTCTCGTCCGGCTTGGGCAGGCGCATCACGTAATCCCAATCCTGGAAACGCAAATGCGTGAACAGAACCATTGGGTACACACTGTCGGCCATTTCTGGCATGGCCTTCGCCATTGGCGCATTCGCCGATTCCAGTGTGTCGGCGGCGCGCAACGCGTCCGCCTTGCGGCCCTGCATGGACCGCGCATAGCGGATGAAATCCAGATTATGGAGATAGTAAGGCGTATACGAACCGCCGGTCACGTTAGTCGTCGCGAAGTACTCACGATCCACAGCGGCTGCGCGCTCGTTCACGCCGGCGGCAGTCTCCCAGTCGCCAGTGACCAGCCAGATGTGGCCCGGCATGTGCACGATGTGGCCCGCGCCTGGCATAATGCCCATCAATCGATATGCGCTGGGAATGGCCCGCTCAGGGGTGGGTGAAGATTCCACGGCGTGTATATACAGGTGATTGGCGCCGGGGTGTTGGGGCCAGCGGCGCAGCACTTCCTCCAGCGCCCGCTCCGCCTCGCTCATCCCGGCCGCGGGCTTGCCGTCCGTTCCGTACCAATGCCACCTCGTCGGAATCATGAGGCTGTCCGCGTAAAACGTGAGTGCATCCAGATCATCCGGATAGCGCTGCGAGAGCGCCCGCATGGCTTCGATATACGCGGGCGGCCGGTACTCCGGGCACCACGTCGCTGCTGCGTCCAGATACTCCTTCTCCCGCACGGCCGGCCCTGCCGCCTTGCGTCCCGCTTCGACTGCAGCGCATGCGCCCTTCAGGTCATAGCTGGGATCGCCATCCATGTTGATGTAGGGTCCCTGCGCCATCGCCATGCCCCAGTAGCCCATGATCGCCTGCGGATCCAGCTGCGTCACCTTGCGGAACGAGCGCAGTGATTCGTAGCGGTTGAACCCATAGAGCAGGGCCAGTCCCTGGTCAAAGAATTTTTGCGCCTCGGCGTTCCGCGTGGCGATGGGATGCCGCCATGCCCCCATCCCCTTTAGGAGCGCCACCGGTTTTTCGCCCGCAGGCTGAGCCAGCGCCAGGCCGAGAGGAAACAGCAAACATGTAGCTTTCAACATAGACAGTATTTCCGATTCTCCCACTCCGCATTTTCGCGTGCGAGGCTCGTTTGACTTGCCGCGGCGAGACCCTCGCGGATATACTGCTCACACGGGCGTGCCCGCAGGACAAGCCCGCCCGCCTTCAATCGAAATGTTCACCGAGGTGCAGGAATGAAAAAGGAAGCAAACCGCGAAGCACTCAGCCGGCGTTGTCTTTTGCGAGCAGGCGCCGCCGCGCTTGCTGGAGCCGCAGTTGCGCGGTCGCAGGTCTCCGGCCTGGTGCCCGATGGAGGCACGCCGCCCTTCCGCCTTCCCATGGGCGCGCTTACCTTCCTGGACCGAAAACAATACAGCCACAACATGGAAATCCACGCTCATCTTCCGGGGTCCACCATCAGCGGTGGCGAACCGCTGATGGCCATGTGGGCGAGGGGCAAGCAGCGGCTCCTGCCGGCCAACGGCGGCTTCATCGATGTAAGCGATGCGAAAAACCCCGTCGTCATGAATAAAGGTGTGGTGCGCGGCGGCGGAGCCGTGGTCTACAACACCAAACTCAAAAAGTGGATTATGATGTGCACCGCCGCGGCGCCTTTAACTTCGGCCACGCCTCAATTTCCCCACGGGCAATACGACAAGGAACTGCGCGAGCGGTCCACCGGTTTTAAGGGACTGCGGGGAATTCGCAACTACGACATCACCAACCCAGCCAAGCCGGAGCTGCTTCAGGAGTTCAACACCGGCGAAAAGGGCAATGGAACGCACCACAACTTCTATGATGGCGGGAAGTACGCCTACCTCGATTGCGGCTGGGACGATCAGCTGCGGCTCGAGAATCACCAGCGGCCCTACAGCAACGCCATCATGATCGTGGATATGTCGGATCCCGCCAAGGTGAAAGAGGTTTCGCGCTGGTGGGTTCCGGGCCAGCGCTTGGGTGAGGAAGAGGAGTACAAGAAGTACATCTTTGCCGGCGACCGTTCTTCGTGGACCGGCAATCACGGCGCGCTCAGCGTCCCCAGGCGCGTAGAGGATGGAGGCAAAGTCGGCTACGGCGGCTTTGGCGCGTTCGGGATGTACGTGATGGATTTAAGCGATATCACCAAGCCTAAACCATACGGAAAAGTGCAGTACGAGTTCAACGCCCTGGGCACTATCCCATTTCATACCTGCTACCCGGTAATATCCGACGCCGCCCATCCGCGCCTGCAGAACCTCATCGTGGCCACGCACGAGGCGCTCGAAGCCGATTGCCGCGAGGTATACCACACGCCCTACGTCGTCGACGCGAAGGACCCGCGCAATCCCAAGATCATCGGGTTCTTCCCGCGCCCGCAAGTGCCGCCTGACGCTCCCTACACCGACTTCTGCTTCGCGCGCGGACGCTTCGGTTCCCACAACACCCAGTGCTGGCTGGCGCCCGGCGCCTCACGCCCGGAGATTATCGCCATCGCCTGGTTCAATGCGGGAGTGCGCGTGTTCGACCTGTCAAACCCGACCGAGCCCAAGGAAGTCGCCTGGTTCGTGCCGCCGCATGAAGGCGAAATCGAGGATTACGAAAGCTGGTGGCGCGGATCCACGGAAAATGTGTTCGTCGAGTGGGACCGCAACCTGATCTGGGTCGGCACGCACGAGGGAAGCTATTGCCTCTCGACTCCGGCACTGGGCAAGCCGGTGCTCGAACCGCGCAAAGTGGACAAATGGTCGGTGGCCCACTGCAACGTCGGCTGGGACGACCAGACGGCGCGCAGCTTCTACTTCGGACGGGGTTTGAGCCAGGTTTAAAGAGAGGCCAGGAGGCTGTCCGCTGCCGGCGGCAAAACCGCTGGCGTTGCCTTATTTTGCGGTGATCGAGTCGAGCTTGATGGTCTTGGTTTTTGCGTCCAGCGTGCCGGTGACAGTAACCTTCTTACCGGCGAACTTCTCCGGCTTCTGCTGGTCGCTTAACGTGTAGCTTTCCTTGCCGTCATAGAGCACATACTGCGCTCCGTGGGCCTGCACGCAGGCGATGGTGCATTCGGCGTCGTTCGATCCCATTTTCATCCGGGAGTGATCGCCGTTGGCGCACATGCTGTCGGTGATGACACCGGTGAAGGTCCGCTGGCTTTGCGCAGAGGATAGCGCCGCGACGGCTAGGAGGCTTACAATCGGGGACTTCATATCACGGTTGAAAAACTTTCAGCCACGGATAGACACAGATGAATGCACGGACCCATCCGCGCTCTCCGTGGCCGAAATGAACTATGCGTACTCCGCTACCTAGCTGCCCGGCGTCATGATGTGGGCGGTTGAGGTGCCCGCATTCATGATCCACGCGCCGCCTTGGCGGCCATTATCGGGCAACCCGAGCGACTGCGCCGTGGCGCCCGGTACGGCGATGGTCGTGTGCCGGCGTGCGTGGTCCTTATCCGGGCCCATCACGTGGATCCACACCGATCCGAATTCCGGCTTCACACGGGTTCCGTTCTTCTCCGCGTCGTCGAATGCCTTCTGCCTGGCATCCTTGTCGGCGATAGCCTCAAACTTGAGGTTCTGCGCGACTCGGTCCAGGTTTTTAAGGCTGGTGCACTCCGACGTAAACGGCTGGTG
>CAZKVF010000088.1:0-6835 GCA_964556085.1 uncultured Solibacteraceae bacterium | reverse complement strand
GCTGTATCTCTCGGTCCGGCGCGCCGCGCCCTCGTAAGCCAGGAGCTGATTTATCTCAGGGACGTAGCGGAACTGTTCGGCAGCCGGCTCGACCTGCTGCGTCTCGAACGCGAAATGGCCGATCGGCAGAATCGGGAAGCGCTGCTGCTGCAGCAGGTAACCGAGGCGGAACTGCGGGCGCTGCGGGCGCAGATCAATCCCCACTTTCTGTTCAATTCTCTAAACACCATAGCCAATCTGATCGTGACCGACCCGCCGCGCGCCGAAACCATGACTCTTCGTCTCGCGAAGGTTTTCCGTCACGTGCTGGCACACTCTTCACGGCCGCTGGCTCCGATTTCGGACGAAATGGACTTCCTGCGGACCTATCTCGAAATCGAAGAAGCCCGGTTCGGCAGCCGCCTTCAGATCGAGATCGACGTTTCTCCGGACGTCGCGCACGATCCGGTCCCCTCGCTCATCCTGCAGCCGCTGGTCGAAAACGCTCTCAAGCACGGCCTCGCCCCGAAGACGGGTCCAGGTCGGTTGTGGATCTCAGCCAAGCCGGAGGGCGATCGCATTTGTCTCGCGGTGGAGGATGATGGCGTCGGACTGTGTGGCGCAGCCAGAAAGACCAACGGGAACAGCCTGCCTTCTCAAGGTGTGGGCCTTCGGAACATAACCCAGCGCTTGGCCACACTCTACCACGACAGGGCACAGCTCACGCTCGAGCCGAGAACACCCGAGGGGGCGCGTGCGACTCTTCTGGTGCCGCGCGGCGGATCGAACGGTGATGAAGAGTCTCATAGTTGATGACGAACCCGGTGCCCGCGCCAGACTCGGGCGGCTGCTTCAGAGCTATCCCGATATCTCCATCGCCGGCGAGGCGCAAGACGGACTCGAGGCGCTGGAGAAGATCGAGAAGCTCCTGCCCGACCTGCTGTTTCTCGATATCCAAATGCCTGGATTGACGGGCTTCGAGGTAGTGCGTTCGATTCCCTCAAAGATTCCCCTCCCACTGATCATTTTCACCACCGGTTATGATCAGCACGCCCTTGCGGCTTTTGAAGTGAACGCTCTGGCTTATTTGCTGAAGCCGGTGGAACCCGAGCGCCTGGCGCAAGCCGTAGAACGCGCGCGCCGTCTGAACGCCTTCACTGACGACAAGGAGGCCGAAAAGCAGAGTCTCCTTCGAGCCGCGCAGACCACGCCCAAGCCTCTTCGCCGCGTCGTCTGCCGCTCGCGCGACCGCCTGGTTCTGGTTCCGGTGGAACAGATCCTCTGGTTTCAGGTCGAAGGCGGGATCGTCAAGGCGAGAAGCTCCAGCGAGTCTTTTTGGGTCAACTACCAGTTAAGTGAGCTGGAGGCGGCCCTTCCCGAGGATCTCTTCTTCCGTGCCCGCCGTGACGTGCTTGTCAACCTCACGCGCATCAAGGAGATCAAGCCCTATTTCAAAAGCGGCTTCCTGCTCATCATGTCCGACGCCGCGGCGACCGAGATCGTGGTGAGCGAACGGCAGGTGCACCCCTTCCGGCAGAGATTACCGGGGCTGTAGCTTGGTGGGGCGGACGCGCGGGTGGGACAGGCGCTTTCGCCTGTCAGTTTTGGTTCACACTAGCAAATCCGTCAACTGCGCCACCCTCTTCACCTGCTCGAAGTCGTGGATCAGCTTCAGGGCTTCATCGATCCGCGCTGCCGGCAGGCGCGATTCCGGCATCAGGGCATTGTATTTTGCATCCACGTCGCTCCACTCGATGCCGCGCGGGGCCGATCCCCTCGGCGCGTCGATGGTGCTGGTGAACCGCGCACCCGATCGCGTGATCAGCGTTACTGTGGCGCCCCAGCTCCACTGATAGCGAACCGCAGGCGGCGCAGAGTCCACTTCGACCAGGCCGATGAGCCGTGCAACCTCCGCACGGTGGATTTTTTCCGGCGTGGTGTGTACCCACGAAAAATCCTTGTCTGCCACGGCCGAAGCCAGGAAATACGGAAGGCTGTGAATCGCCTCGATCATATCTCTGGGCGGCCGGTTGTTGGCAATGCTTCGAATCTGCGGCCCGGAAACCAGGATCTTCGCCACTTCGTCCGGCTGGACCCGGGATTCTTGCGCCACCTTGATGGCCGCCTCCACCGCGGGCTGCAGCGCATGGGCGCCGGGGACCAGCTTGATGGCCAGGAAGCGCGCGATTTCCCATTCGCTGCCGATTTCACGCGCCAGGCTCGGCGCTTCCCCTTTGCGCCCGCTGAATACCGCCAGAAATCCACCCGCGGCTTCCAGCATGTCCTCGTTAACCGTATACCCCCGGCCGGCGGCCAGCGCTGCGTTGACGGCGCATAGCGCCGCATTCCCGGCGTGATACTCGCGAGCCCAGCTATTCGTGCCGATCGCCAGGCCGCCCATGGTGGTGGCCGTCAAACCGATGGCGTGCGCCATCTGCTCATCGGTCAAACGCAACAGCTTGCCTGCGGCTGCCACACCGCCGAAGGCCACGATCACCGAGGCATGGAAACCCGTCCCCCAACTGCCGCTGAGCGCCTCACCCGGCCGCCCCACCGCCTCACTGATGCGGCCGGAGGCCTCGTAGCCCGTCACCATGGCGCAAAGCAGGTCCTGGCCCGTGGCGCCCATGCGCTCGGAAAGAGCCAGTCCTACGGCGGTCAGGCAAGTGCCGATGTGGGCCACGTTGCGCAGGTCGCTGTCATCTGAAGCGGCGGCATCGCTCAGCATCGCGTTGACGCGCGCAGCCTGGTTTACCGGCAGCTTCGCGCCGTCGAACCAGATGGGCGCCTCTGGCTTGCCGCCCTGCTCCTTCGCCAGGTCGCGGACAATGCGCGCCGAACCGATCCCCGCGCCCGAGGCCGCGCTCGCCATTGTGCTGGCCAGGATCATCTTGGCGTGCTTCACCGTGACAGGCGGCAATTCGCCGAACGTCGTCCCGTTCAGGATGCGGGCTAGTGCCAGCGCGCTGCTCCGGCGCTCCTGGGCGAAGGCGAAAATGGGCGAAGCCGCCGCAGTCATCGTCCCTGCGAGCAAGTGGCGCCTCGTCAGATTTCCGGTTGTCATCTACTTTGCGACATCGTTGCGGATCACCTTGCCGCCTTTCATCACGAATTTCACCCGCTGCAGTTCGGTGATATCGGCCAGCGGGTCGCCCGAAACGGCGACCAGGTCCGCAAACTTACCCTCTTCGATGGATCCAATCTGATCCTGCCACCCCAATGCCTCGGCATTAATGATCGTTCCAGACTGAATCGCCTTCGCCGGAGTGAGCCCGGCGTACTTCACAAGAGCTTCAAACTCCAGCGCCTGTGTGCCGTGCGCGAACGTGGAGCCATCGGCGCCGCTGCCCAGCATTGTTTTGATACCCGGGGTCGCCGCCGCCATCCGCGCGGCCTTCGCAAAGATCGGGATCATGCGATACTTACCGCCGGTGTTCTTGGCGTCGTTATCGTCCATGTAAGGCTCGGTATAGCGGACGATGGTCGGGTCATAATACAGCTTCTTGGCCACCATCATGTTGACTAGTTCCTGGTTGAGGCCGAACCCGTGCTCGATGGTGTCGCAGCCGGCGACGATGGCGTTCTTCAGCCCTTCGCCTCCGTAGACATGGCAGCCTGCCTTCTTGCCGAGTCGATGCGTCTCCTCGATCATGGCCTGTACCACAGGCAGCGGATAGGTCACTTCATACTCGTCCTTTCCCGATGGAGTGAACGAGTACGCGCCCGCGGGATACAGCTTGATCCAGTCGGCGCCGTGAGCGATCTGCTCGCGCACAGCCGCGCGCCCTTCCTCCGGCGAACGAACCACCGTGCTGACCAGCGGGTTTAAGGGGATGGATGGGTCGGGTGGTTTGGCGCCCCAGACAATGCCCAGAGTCGAGACCTGGTACCGCGGGCCGTCGATCCGTCCCTCGTTGATAGCATTACGCACTGCCACGTCGCCGTACCCATTACCGTGCGATGTCATATCGCGCGCCGCCGTAAAGCCCGCCCTAAGGTTATTCTGCACGTTCTGCACGGCGATCAGCATGTAGTCTTCGGTCGACCCCTTGGGCTTGCGCGCGTTGAACATGTGGGTGTGCGCATCGATCAAGCCGGGCAGCACCGTGGCTTGCGAGAGATCGATCACCCGAGCGCCCGCCGGAATCTTCACTTGCGACTCCGGACCCGTGGCCGTGATCCGCTCGCCGGAAGCCACCACCACCTGCTTCGTGAGCATCACGCCCTTTTTGCTATCAAACAGGCGACCGGCGCGGACCGCTACTACACCAAGCGCTGGCGGGCACGGGTGGATACCGCCGTCCGATCCCACGCAAGGCGTCGGTCCGGCCCCTCTCCAGGGCGCCGGCGGCGCCTGCACTTGCGCCCACCCGCCGGGCATAAACAACACCAAGCCAACCGCCACTTGAAGAAAGCTTTGACGTCGCATCGGGGGTACCTCCTTGCCGCGGTTAATCGTAAAATTCCGGGGCTTTCTTGAGCTTGGCGCCGTTAACCACGTCATGCTGGATCCAAAGCTGCGCCCGGTTCTTCTTCACAAAATCCTCAATCGTCGCCCGGCTCTTCGCGGTCTGCGCCTGATCGAAATCGAACGAGGGGACGACTTTCAGAGTCATCTCTTCGGGGTAGTGATATAGATCTCCCGAAAGCAGCACCGGCCCGGTCTTGGCGAGTTTCAAGTAGAGCGACTGGTGGCCCGGCGTGTGGCCGGGCGTGAACTTGATGGTGACAGTCCCGTCGCCGAACACATCGTGATCTTCGCCGTTGAGCACCATCGTCTTGCTCTTTTCCAAGGCGCTATAGAGCGAGGGCGTCGGGGTACCCGGCCCCTTCTTTTCGTTAGCCGGCCGTGACGCGAACATGGCATCGCGCTCCACTTTCTGCACGATCCAGGTAGAGCCCGCGAACGAATTGGCGTTGGCCACGTGATCGCCATGATAGTGCGAGAGCGCAAGATAGGTAATATCCGCGGGTGTATAGCCGAGGGCGGCCAATTGCGGCAGCAGCGGGCGCGTAACGATGAACGCCCCCTGCTTGGTCTCCGTACCATCGGTCTTTACGGCGGCATCGGGGATCTCGCCGGTATCCCACATCAGCGTGCCGCGCGGGTGCGCGATCAGGAAGCAAGGCGTGACCATTTCGGTGGTGGCGAGTTGACCATCCTTGAAGCCAAACGCGGCCGCGCCTACGCCGACGATCTTGCCGCAATCGAGAATATAAAGGCGCGCGGATTTCGGCGCTGGGGCGCGGCTTGCCTGTGCGCTTGCCGAAGGCACAGCGGCAAGCGCGGCCAGGGTGGCCCCATAAACGACGAGACTTCGCATGAGCATCCCGCAAGCATATCACCACGGCTCCGGAATGGTGTGTGGCGGGTCCCCGGGGCGCGTTCGGCTTGCACGCAGGCGGCCGGCGGGACGCAAGAGCTCGCTAATGCGGCCGGTTGTCGTATCCTGAGGTGCATTTCACTTTAGGAGATCCAATGTTCTGCCACCACTGCGGGGCTCAAAACGACGAGCCCGCTCGATTCTGCAAGAATTGCGGGCAGTCCCTCACAAACGAGGTAAGTTCGCCGAGCGAAGCAGGGCTGCCTGCCGTTTGGGCGCCGCCCACGCATGTGGCTGTCACGGCCGGCCGCTGGCTCAGCGCAGGCTGGGAACTGGTCAAAGAGGACTTGGGCAACTACCTTCTCATCTCGCTGCTGTTCTTTCTGCTGAACGGGGTGCCATTCATCCAGGGCGCTCTCATCGCGGGCTTTCACATCTACACCATGAAGAAGATCATGCGCCGGCCCGCCGACGTTGGGGATCTGTTCAAGGGATTTAACTACTTTGTTCCTACGCTGGCGGCATCGCTTCTGATTGGGCTGTTTACGTTTGTGGGGTTTCTGCTGCTGTTTATTCCGGGGTTGATCGTGGCGGCCATGTACAAGTTCACGTTTCTTTTCATTGTCGATAAGCGAATGGATTTCTGGCAGGCGATGCAGGCCAGCCATGCCGTCGTGAAGAGAGATTATTTCGGTTTTGTGATGTTCCTGATCCTGGCCTTTCTGCTCAACGTCCTCGGCTTCCTCTGTTTTGTTATTGGGCTGATGGTCACGGTACCGGTGACCTTTGCGGCAATCACGGTAGCCTACAGCGAGATCGTCGGGTTCGACCAGAAAAACTTGGATACGCTATAGCCAGGCTCCGGGAACTGTTTTCCCTCAAAGCCAGTCTAACTTCTCTGAATGATTCGAGTGTCCCTTCTTGCCGCTTTTGTCCTCGGTGCGGGGCTCGCTCAGGAAACACCACAGATCAATGCTGGTGGCGTGGTCGAGAACCCACCGGGTCCTCGCCGGCCGTTTAAGCCCGGCATCGAAGTCTCCATTTACGGACGTCACCTCGGACCCGAAACTCCCTGCTCCGCCGAAGCCGGGGGCGCGAGCGACGTCAAGGACCTCTGCGGAACCTCGGTCACTGTCGCCGGTGTGTCGGCCAATTTGCTCTACGTGCAGGAAAAACAGATCAACCTTCGCGTTCCACTCAACGTTGGCGAAGGCGCCTTGCCGTTCGTAGTCACCAGGGAGGGCCGGGCCAGCCCTGCCGTCTCTGTGCAGTTCGGACCCTATCGGGCTGCGATTCGAGTGCAGGGGACCGCCTCCGTGGACATGCCGCTCTGGATCGAAGTACAGCTACCGGAGCCACCCAACCATTCGCTCCGGTACCCCGTAACCATACGTCCGGCCGACTTCGGCGGGCATCATTTTGAAGTACGGCGCAATGGAGTCCTTATCCCACCCACCAGCCCAAGGCATGGCGTTCCAATCGCGGAAAGCATCCTTGGCAGCCCTGGCAGCGTCGGTAAGGGCTCCCTGCTT
>CAZKVF010000087.1:0-23418 GCA_964556085.1 uncultured Solibacteraceae bacterium | reverse complement strand
TTTCTTCTCGGTCAACTTATCGTCGGCGTTGACGTCCACGGTGTACTTGTTATGTTTGGGATCGGTCTTCTTCAAAAGCAGCGTGACGTCGGCGAAGCGCACCGGCGCCTTCGTCTTGCCGAGCTTAATATCAACGTAGTTGCGCTCGCCTTTTAGCTTCAAGGCGGCCAGTTCTTGCCCGTTGGTAGCGACGAGCCCGCTGGTCACTCCCAAGTCACCCTGCACGCTCTTAAGCTGGGCGATGGTTTTCTCCAGCTCGGATTGGGTGGAGGAGAGCTGCGTCTTGACGCCGCCTACGTCGGTGGAAACATCCGTGATCTTGGTTGTCAGGCTGGCGGCATTGGCATCCGCGGATTGTTTGACACCGCTGATCTCTGTGTTGAGCTGTTGCTGCGCCTTCGCTTGTTCGGCCGCCAATTGTTTGGCAAGCTGTTCGGCCCGCGCGGTGGCCTCGGCTTTGGCTGCGCTCGAGAGATTGCGCGCCTGCTCCCTGGCCGTATCCAGCTCCTGCTTCAGCGTTTCGAGGTGCTTGGTTTGCGAGGCGGTAGTCACGCTAGAAGCGTCGCGCAGGTTCGCCAGGTCAGCGGCAAACGATTGCCGCGCCGACGCCAGGTCGGTGCGCACATGATCTAGCTGCACGTAGAGGTAAATGTTGGCAGCCACCAGGGCGATAAGGCCGCCCGCAACTAAAGCAGTCTTCAGCCCGGAACGGTCGGGCTGCGGCTCGTGATATGTGGGTGTGGGACTCACAGCAAATGCTCCTTCATATTCCTTCATTATAGATGGGCAAAGGTAACCCTCAGGTTTCTGTTGATCACCCCAGGAACGGGTTGTCCGGGGTAAGAATCGTCACTTCCAGCCGCCGCTTCCGGACCAAGGACCGGCCAATCATCAATTCAAACCGGTGAAAGTGAAAAGCCGAACTTGGAATAGACTGGTGGACGGCATGGGATTCGAACCCACGACCCCGGCGTTGCGAACGCCGTGCTCTCCCAGCTGAGCTAGCCGCCCACATCTGGCTGGTATTCTTTAATATACCAAATGTCAGCTTACTACCAGTGCGAAACAGCCAGCCGACGGCGACCGTCACTGCAGACGAGGCGGCCAAATCGGCCGAAAATTTCGCTTCTGAAAACGCAGTGAACCGCGATTATTCCGCGCGCTGCTTGCGGCGATTCGCCCAGTAGCGCTTCATTCGCTCCGAAACTTCCAGGCGCTCCTTGGCGCTCATGGATTTCCTACCCCGGCGCTTTCCCCCGCGCGGTAAAATCGGCGCCCCGCCCGCCGCTCTCTGCAACTCCTCTAAAGAGGCAATCACCCGTTCGAGCTTTTCCTTTTCGGCGTAAAGCTCTTGTATAGTCTTGAACAGATCCATCGGAATCAAACTCGCTCGCCTTTCCCGGCAAGCTTCCTGATGTTACATCGGATGTGACTTCGAAAACTATAGAATTTTGGTTTACCGCATCAAAAACGGCCAGCGCGGTACTAAATGCAAACCAAATTTAGTAATAGCAAGGATTAGTCCTCCGGATACCACGATCAGTACTAGGAAGACCGGAATTAGCACCCGCGACCAAGGGAACCTACGTCCTTCTCGGTTTAATACCAGTAGATAACTGGCAAAGATCCCGACAAAGAAAAGCAGGCACATCGGTGTCGCGAATAACATCATGTTGAAGGCATCCGGAGTGGGAGTAATCACTGCGGCCAGAATGAAAATGGCCAGGATGGCATAACGGCTGTGATTGAGTAAGAATTGTGGATTCACTACCCGCAACAGCGTTAGGAAGAAAATTAGTACTGGAAGCTCAAAAACCAACCCCACCCCAAGAATTACGTTCACGAACATGTCACTGTAGGTGGAAATGGAAACCATCGGCCGCACATAGTTTCCCATCCCGATGCCCAAAAGAAAGGTCAGCCCGTAGCGGAAGGCAATGTAGTAAGCAAAGAGGCCTCCCATGATGAACAAGCCGGCCGAGCACACAATGAACGGCACCGCCCAGCGTCGCTCGCGACGGTAAAGGCCCGGGGATATGAATGCCCACACCTGGTAGAGCAACCAGGGAGACGCCAGAAATGCTGAGCATAGAAGCGGTATCTTCACCCAGATGGTATTGAATTGTTCCATCGGGGTTATGGCCACCAGTTCCGGAGGATTGATTCCCAGATTCCGGAGAGCTTCGACTGCGGGAGCGGCGATGATTTTCCACAATGGGCCGGCAAACGCCAGGCTTACCACGAATGCCACACCGACCCCGATTAAGGCCTTGATGATCCGCGAGCGCAGCTCCTCCAGATGCTCCAGGAAGGACATGCGGAGCATGCCTTCCTCTTCGTCTCCACCGTCTCCCGGCGGTGGAGGCGGCGGGGGCAAGCCCGGTGGCCTTCGTCCGGAAGCCGCAGGTACAGGAAGATTGCTAGAGCTGCCCTCCGCGGGACGGGCAACGCCCTCAGTACGGGGGGCCGAGCCCCCCGCACGCTCTTCGGTTAAATCCATTCTTACGCTTTATGTTCTGTCGTCGTAGAAACCGGTGCCGGTGCCGTGACTTCCGCGGATGCTGGTTCTTGCGGTTTACTTTCGTGAACCAGGGCCGACTGGCCCGTGCTGCCGTTTACCGCTTCGGTACTGGTCCCGTAGGCCACTGTGCCTTCCGGTGAAGCGGGCGACGTTGTTGACTCAGCGCCCTCAGGTGCGGATGCGCTTGTAAGTTGAGGATGAGAAGCAGTGAATTCGGACCCTTCGGCGCCGGCGGAGTGGTCATAATGCGACGCCGAGGAGTAATCGTAGTTGTAAGGTTCGTACGGATACTCGCTCGCCGCTTGCTTGATGGGCGCCGTCTCCTGCTCCAGGTTTTTCATTTCCCGATCGAACGAGGATCTCAGCTCACTCGACGCGCGGCGGAATTCCGTAATGGCCTTACCCAGCGTGCGCCCCAGCTCCGGCAACTTTTTGGGACCGAAGAGGATCAGCGCTAGGATAAAAATGGCCAGCGTTTCCTGCCAACCCAGCGAGCCCATCTAAATTTCCTCCAGTGGGATTTCAAGCCCATCATAACACGCCCATAGTATAGGACATGCCAGCCCCATGCCTGTTTTGCCAGGTCGCCACTCGCACGCGACCCGCCAGCGTCGTGATGGAGAACGACGTCGTGCTGGCGTTTCTCGACCACCGCCCTCTGTTTCCCGGCCATTGTCTGCTCATCCCCAAAGCGCACATCGAAACTTTAAGCGACCTGCCGCCAGGCGATGTGGGACCGTTCTTCGCGGCCGTGCAACTCCTGGCGCGGGTGGTCGAAACGGGTTTGTCAGCCGACGGATCCTTTGTGGCCATCAACAACCGTGTGAGCCAGAGCGTCCCGCACCTCCACGTTCACGTGGTTCCGCGGCGCCAGAAAGATGGCCTGCGCGGATTTTTCTGGCCGCGAGGCAAGTACACTGACGAGGCGGAGTTGGAAACTGTGCGAGCGAAACTTCGAGACGCGGTGCTCAAGATAAAAGCCGCCGATGAACACCGATAAACGCCGATCAAAAACCCAGGTGCTTATCGGCATTGATCTGCGTTCATCTGAAGCTCATTTCACGCCAGCGTTTCTCTGAGCACCTTCTCGCGCTGTTCGGCGCGAAAGCTCCGTAGTTTCTCGCGCAACTCGGGCCGGCTGTTCGCCAGAATCGCCACCGCCAGCAGCGCGGCGTTGCGCGCGCCCGCCGGCCCGATCGCCAGCGTTCCTACAGGTATACCCGCCGGCATCTGCACCGTCGACAGGAGTGAATCCAAGCCCTTAAGGGCGGCGCTTTCCATGGGTACGCCCAGCACGGGGAGTATCGTGTGGGCCGCGCAAACTCCCGCCAGGTGGGCAGCGCCACCGGCCGCCGCGATAATCACCTCGAAACCGCGCGATTCGGCGTCTTCTATATATCGCGCGGTCTCCGCCGGCGTGCGGTGCGCCGAAAGCACGCGGCATTCGTGGGGAACGTCGAAGCTCCGAAGCATGTCGCTGGCCTGGCGCATGATTTCCCAATCCGACTTGCTTCCCATGATCACGGCCACCAAAGGACCAGAAGGTGCTCCCTGGCCGATCGCCATCGGCTATTGTCCCTGCGCGAGCGAATAGCCTTCGCGCCCGTCGTAATTGCGCAGCGTGGCGGTCATCACAACATCCACTCCCGAGTCGCTGATTCGCTTCACCAGGTCGATCATCTTTCCTCGATCGGCTGCCCCGTCGGAGAAGAAGCGGCAGCGGAAACTGTCCGTGCAGAAAGTCTCGGCCGCTGCCAGCGGCGCCGGCCATACGATCACTCCGCGGTTGTCGATCATTTGCAACTTCAGCCCACTCCCTTGCTGCTGACTCACCAGAGCCGCCAAATCCTGCGGCTTGCGTGAAGGCCAGTGCACGATCACGTCGATACCTATGATTTCCATATTGACCGAAGGCGGGCTAGTGACATCGCCGCCTGCCGGAAGGGAGGGCGCCTTCGCATAGCTCACGGCTTTCAAGATATTTGGCTTTTGCCCCAGCCGGGCGACCACCGCGCAGGCGAACTCCCTTGTTCCGACTTTCTCTTTGCTTACACCCCCGGCAAAAACATCGTAGGTGTGAATCCCGTCTTCGATGGTTCGCAACCACGCATTGTGTACGCGTTCGGCGACATCCGGCTGGTTGATGTGCACCAGCATAAGCACGCCGCCCAGCAGCAATCCGGAGGGGTTCGCCAGGTTCTGCCCGGCGCGCCGCGGCGCCGATCCGTGCATGGCCTCGAACATGGAACAGTTGTCGCCAATATTCGCCGAACCGGCTAGACCCACGGATCCGGCGATCTGTGCTGCCACGTCCGAAAGCACGTCCCCATACAAGTTCGGCATGACGATCACGTCAAAGGCCTCCGGCGTATCGGCCATCTTGGCCGCGCCGATGTCCACGATCCAGTGCTCCTTCTGAATTTCCGGATACTGGGCCGCGATCTCATCGTAAATCTTGTGGAACAGCCCGTCCGTCATCTTCAAAATGTTGTCTTTAGTGAAACAGGAGACCTTCTTGCGGTTGTGACGTCGCGCGTATTCGAAGGCATAACGGACGATCTTTTCCGTGCCCGGGCGAGAGATCAGCTTAATGGCGGAAGTCATCTCGGGGCTCAGCTGGTATTCCATGCCCGCGTACAGATCCTCTTCGTTTTCCCGAACCACCACAATGTCCATGTTGGGATGTTTCGTATCCACGAACGGGTCATACGAAACGCAGGGACGGACGTTCGCATATTGGCCCAACGTCTTGCGCGTGGTTACATTGAGACTTTTGTAACCGCCGCCGTGGGGCGTGGTGATCGGCGCTTTGTAAAATACCTTGGTGCGCAGCAGCGATTCCCAGGAGCTCGGTTCAATGCCGGACGTGTTTCCGCGCAGATAAACCCTCTCTCCCACATCGATTTGCTCGATTTCCAGAGCTGCTCCGGCCCCCTCCATAATTTGCAGGCAGGCGGCCATAATTTCGGGACCGATTCCGTCACCGTACGCAACCGTGATGGGTGTCTTCGCGGCCATCGGGAACCATCTAAGATACCAGGATTCAGAACACCGAACTCAGAATTCAGGATGGGCAAACGCAAGCACTCATTCTGCGTTTCTGTCTTCCGGCTCCCCGATCGCGCCGAAAGCCCGCTTACTTCTTTACCATCGCCGGCAGGAATCTTCGCACGCCCGCATCGTACAATGCCGCGCCGATGAGTCCGCCGATCAGCGGTCCCACGATGGGCACCCAGAACACATACGGGCTGTCGGTCAGACCGTTGTTCTTGAACCCGGCCACCGCGGTGAAGAGCCGCGGGCCGAAATCGCGAGCCGGGTTAATGGCGAATCCGTGCAGGCCGCCGAATCCCATGCCGATCACCACGACGATGGCGCCGATCAGCACTGGCACAAGGTTCGCTCCCGGCGGCTGGTTACGCTCGTCCGTAATCGCCAGGATCATGAACAGCAACAGCGCGGTGCCGATAATCTGATCCAGCAGCCCCGCTGAAAGCATCTGGGGAAAGGCGGGGAAGGTCGTGAAAACGCCTGCCGTGTGATCCAGGGCGGGATCCACCAGATGAAACTGAGGCCGGTAGTTCCAGTAGACGATCGCCGAGGCCAGGAATGCTCCGGCCACCTGCGCTATCCAATACGGGATGACCTTCTTCCACGGAAAGCCGCGAAACACCGCCACAGCCAGCGTAACAGCCGGGTTGATGTGCCCCCCCGAGATCCGGCCCGCCACGTAGACACCCATAGTGACGGCCAAGCCCCAGGCGATCGTAATGTTCGTGTAACCGCCGTTGACAATTTCTCCCGGCGTGCCGTGGCCGAACAGAACCACCATGGCGACGACGCCATTGCCGAAGAGAATAAGGATCAGGGTGCCGAAGAACTCCGCCGCCAGTTCCGGGAGCATGCGGGCTCAGGCAACCTTTCGCAGTTTCGTGACGCGGCCGATTTCGACCCACTCCGCGACGTAAATGTTGCCCGTGTGGTCGAACCAGGCGCCGTGCGGTGTAACGAACTTGCCCGATTCGAAATCGGAGCGATTCTCGGTAACACGAAGCTGATTCTGTTTGCCGGCGTAAGCGCCATCGCCCAGGTGCTCGATCACCTTGTTGTCTTTGTCAAACAGAGTGACGCGGCATTGCAGGTCGGGAACGACCAGCGTGTCCTTGTATTGGTGGAAGTGGCAGGGAGCCAGCGTGCCCTCGACGATGTCGATTGGCTTATCGTCGGTGGTGTAGCGCACGATGCGGCGGTTGCCGCGATCGGCGACCAACAGGATCGGCTTGGCTGCATCGCGTGTATCGAGCCAGACGCCATGCGGGTTGTTCATGGTCTCGATCGGAGCCGGGACGGGCCCGGAGCGCGCCTGCCCGCCGCCCTTTTCGCCGCCTTTCTCTCCCCCCTTTTCTCCGCCACGCCCGCCACGGCCCCCCGCAGCGCCTTCTCCCGCGGGTTGCGCAGGCCGGCCGCCGAACGTGTTTACCAGCTTGGGAAACGCGGTTGAACTTGCCTGGCTGTAGTGAAACATGTAATACGATCCGTACCCGTCGCCCACCCAGAAATCAAGGTTCGACGCGATGGCGAAATTCGTGGGCCGGTAATTTAAGCCGGCAGCTCCGCCCGGGCCCTTCGCGCCGGGACCCTTCTGGTAAATCGGCGAATCCTGCGGGTAACCCATCGTCCAGACTTCTTCACCCTTCAAGGTCCGCTTGGTTACGATCCCGTGCTTTTCGTCGCAGAAATACAGGTACTCGGCCTTGCCCTCTTTGTTGATGTGCATGCCGTGGGCTCCGCCTCGGAACATGGCGCCCCACGAGCGTACAAATTTGCCTTTATTGTCGAAGACCACAACCGCGTCGGGGCTCTGACTCGTGGCATGCACTGTGTGATGGATATAAATGTGGCCCTGCGAATCTTCGACCACGCTGTGAGTATTGCCGTACTTGATGTTGGACGGCAGCTCGCCCCAGTCGTGAATACATTCATACTGGTGCTCGCCTTGGCCCAGGATGGGATTTTTCGAGTCGGTTTTACTGGCGGCCCAGACAAACGGAGCCGCGGCTCCCGCGGCCAGGAAACTGCGACGAGTGGTGGACATTCTTTGCAAGCTCCTTATTAGCCGCCGATCAACACCGATCAACGCAGATGGGAAAACGAATTCATCTGCGTTGATCCGCGTTAATCGGCGGCTGTATTTTGTCTTCTGAGGTAGGCACTCCTACTTCATTTCCCTGCCGCTTTCGCCACCGTACCGTGCGGATCGAGGACGAACTTCTTAGCGGCGCCTTTATCGAAATCCTTATAGCCCTGCGGCGCCTCGTCGAGCGTGATCACAGTAGCGTTGACGGCCTTGGCGATGTGTACTTTATCATGCAGAATGGCCATCATCAACTGGCGGTTATACCGTAAAACCGGGCACTGGCCAGTCGTGAAACTATGCGACTTGGCCCATCCGAGACCGATGCGGATGCCGAGATTGCCAACCTTGGCGTTGGCATCAATTCCACCGGGATCGCCAGTAACATAAAGGCCGGGGATGCCGATGGCACCGCCCGCGCGTGTAAGTTCCATAACCGAATTGAGGACGGTCGCCGGCCTTTCTACGCCCGCGTCTTTCCCATGTCCGCGCGCTTCGAAACCCACGCAATCGATTGCCGCGTCCACTTCCGGCACGCCTACGATTTGCGCGACCTGGTCCCCCAGGGATGCATCCTTCTTCAGGTCGACGGTCTCGCAGCCGAAGCTCTTCGCCTGGGCGAGCCTCTCGGGGATCATATCGCCGACGATCACTACCGCGGCGCCGAGCAACTGGCAGGAAGCCGCGCAAGCCAGTCCTACCGGCCCCGCGCCGGCCACATAAGCCACGGAACCGGTGGTGACTCCCGCCGTGTAGGCGCCATGGTAGCCGGTAGGGAAAATGTCGGACAGCATGGTGAGATCCTTGATCTTCGCCAATGCCTTTTCTTTATTGGGGAATTTGATCAAATTAAAATCGGCGTAAGGAACCATGACATATTCTGCCTGGCCGCCCACCCAGCCGCCCATGTCCACGTACCCATAGGCAGCGCCCGCACGTGCCGGATTCACGGTGAGGCAGATACCGGTCTTGCCCTCGCGGCAATTGCGGCAGCGGCCGCAAGCGATATTGAACGGGACCGTTACGATGTCGCCAACTTGCAGCATCTCGACATCGTTGCCTTTTTCAATCACCTCGCCGGTGATCTCATGACCCAAAATCAGCCCCTTCGGAGCCGTGGTCCGGCCTCGCACCATGTGCTGGTCCGAGCCGCAAATATTGGTGCTGACGATCTTCAGGATTACACCGTGAGGGGCGTCCTTCCCCCCAAACGGATCCGTCTCACTCTTGGGCATCTTCAGCTTGGGGTACGGTATCGATTGAACCTCGACCTTACCCGGCTCGATGTACGCAACTCCACGATTGGTTGCCATTTTGACCTCCTATGTTTAGTCTTTTGTCGAATCTAAAATGCGGCGGCGCCTGCTTCGGCTACCGCGTGGTCCTGGTCGCCCGATCCGCCGCTGACGCCGATCGAGCCCACGACCTTGCCGTCGCGCTTCAACGGAATCCCGCCTGCAAAGATCATGATCTTGCCGTCGTTGGATGCGTGGATTCCGAAGAACTGCCCACCCGATTGGGAATGCGTGGCCAGGTCCTTGGTCGCGATATCGAACGCGCGAGACGTGTAAGCCTTCTTCATCGAAATATCGATGCTACCCAGCCATGCTCCGTCCATGCGAACGTGAGACACAATGTTGCCGCCTTCATCGGCGACCGCGATGTTCATGGGCTGTTTGATTTCCGCTGCTTTTTTTTCCGCTGCCGCGATCACTCTGCGTGCGTCTGCCAGAGAAACACCTGCCATGTTCCACTCCTTCTTTGGATCGGATTTGGGATTTGGCCCGACGGCCTCAGGCATTATACCCCGTTCCTTGTGGGGCAGGCTTTCAGCCTGCCGTCCGGAAGGGCTTCCCTACATCCCCTTATTTCTGGGGGGCGGCCGTACGCGCGCTGTGGCGAGCGGCGCTGGGCTCGTGAGCCACGGGTGCCAAGCCGATTTTCGCCTCTTCAGGAACTCCCCGAATCACCGTTCCCGCGGGAAGCGCCAGCGGTGACCGGAGCAGAAACGCATGGGCAAACTGAGGCTTGTAATTCTGGAACCAAACCAGTGGCTCCACCGTGCCATCGGGCAGTTCAGCCGTTACCTGGAAGGAAGCCTTCTCGGGCATGCTGACGGGCACGAGTCCGTCAAGGGTCACGCCGCGAACGAGCTTGAAATCGCCGCTGATCGTCATGGCGGCCGGAGCGGGTTCCGCGGGCCAGGTTTCCGTCGGCTCGAGCTTGGCCGGCAGATCAGTGGGTTCCCCTTCCGGCACGCCACCATCCGCCCAGCTCTCGATAACCTCCAGTTGTTCGGGCGTGAGCGCCTGATCGTTCCGGAAATCGCCGAAGCCTTTCACCGCGCCCCAAGGCGGCATGGTCCGAGCAAGCACTTCCTCTTTAATCGCTTCCGCCCAGGGGCGCGCGTCAGAAAAAGTCATCAGGCTAAACGCCTTGCCGCCCGGGCGATGGCATGAAAAACAACGGGTCTGGAAGATGCGATAGATCTCGCGGGTGTAAGTGATCGGAGTGGTGATGACGTCGTGGGCGTGCGCCAGCCCCACAGAGAAGCTGAAGAACAAAATGACGCGATTCATACGTGGCGCCGGGCTCGTGCTCGCTCGTGGGTCATCATATCAAAAAACCGCCACAGTGTGGCGGTTCCACTATTGCTTAAATCGTTGATCTGTATGGCGGAAGCCGATACGGCCGCCATAGTGTGGCGGCCGGCGGCGCAATTTCACTTCTTTTCCGGAATGGTCCACAGGTAGATGGTCGCGCCATCGATCTGTTCTTCTTTTTCGGGTTTCCAGTCGCCCATATTGAAGCTATGAGAAACGATGCGCGTGCCGGGCTTGAGATCCCGCAGCAATTTGGGGCGCAGCCGCAGGTTCACATCCGGCAGCAGATAGAGCATTACGACCGTGGCTTCATGAATATCGGCATCGAACAGATCGTTCTCTTCAAAGCGCACCAGGTCCTCTACATTATTGCGTTTCGCGTTCTCTCTGGCCTGCTGGATTCGGGCCGGGTCGATATCAATACCGACACCGCGCGCGCCGTGGTTCTTCGCGGCTCGGACGACGATCCGCCCATCCCCGCAGCCGAGGTCGTACACCACGTCTGCTTTCGTTACCCCGGCGAGTTTTAACATGGCATCGACCACCGTGTTTTCGGTGGGCACGTAGGGAACTTCGGGGAGCGTTGCCGTTTTGGGATTCTGCGCCACCGCAAGAGCTGCGGCGAGCAGGACTGCCACCGGCAAACAGCGGAACCCCATAGCCACCTCCGGGAACAACGATAACTTATTCGCGGAAGAAGTCCAAGGGCGTACAGCATGGCAAAATGAAGCGAATGGGGGATCCATCACCTAGCGAAATCCTCGACTTTGCGCTCGAACTATCGCGCGAAGCCGGCGAATTCATCCTGCCGCTCTGGAAAAATGTGGCGGTGCACCACAAAGCGGACGGATCGGAAGTGACCGAGGCGGACCGGGGCGCGGAGCAGTTGATGCGGCGGCGCCTGGCCGACCGCTACCCCGACCACGTGATCCTCGGCGAGGAGTTCGGCGGCGAGCGCGAGCGTGAAGCCGAGCATCTGTGGCTTCTGGACCCGGTTGACGGCACTGCCTCATTCGCCATCGGGCTCCCGCTCTTTGGAAGCTTGATCGCCTATTTGCGGCGCGGCGAGGTATGCGCCGGCGTGATCGGCGCACACGCCCTGGGCGAGACCGTCTATGCGGCGGCAGGCCAAGGCTGCTGGTATCGCCGGGATGGAAATTCGCCGCGGCGCGTTTGGACCTCCGCCATCACCGAACCAGGCGACGCGCTCGTCGTGTGCACCGGCCTGGAATTGACCGATCTGGATCCTCGCGATCCGAAACCCTCTGTTCGCCTTTCACACCTTTTTCGCACCGCCCGGCGGTTTCGCTGGTCCGGCGACTGCATCAATTACGCGCTGCTCTGTCAGGGACGTATCGACGTCGCGATCGATCCGCGCATGAACCCCTGGGACATCGCGGCGGTCGTGCCGTGCGTGCGCGAAGCAGGCGGCGCGCTCACCTCGCTCGACGGCAACGAGGACATCGTCTGGCAGCCGAGCCTTGTGGCATCGGCGAACCCGAAACTGCACGAGAAGGTACTGGAAACCCTGCGGGGTAGCCCATGAAACCGCCTGAAATTCCACTGGAGAAGATCCTCGCACTTGAGCCGGCCTGCCTGCGCGTGACCGTCCCCGAAGCCTATAGCGACCAGAACTGGCACATGAATGTTCGCTGGTACGCGGCGATCTTCGACGACGCCGGCGATACACTGCATGAGCGCCTTGGGTTAACGCCGGAATTTCACAAGGCCCATGGCACCGGCACCATGGATTTGGAATGGCACATCAATTATGTGCGCGAGGTCATGATCGGAGACCGCCTTGCGATCTACGCGCGGCTCGTGGCCCGCTCGGCGAAACGTATGCAGTATCTGATGTTTATGGTGGACGAAACGAGAGGCACTCTCTCGGCGACCTTCGAATGCATCAATGCTTTTGCCGACCTGAAGCTGCGGAAAACCGCGGCGTTTCCTCCGGAAGTCGCCGCCAGAATTGAAGCTGCGGTTTCCGCTGGCAGCGCTTTGGATTGGCCGCCACCAGTCTGTGGCGCCATGCGCGCGTGAGACAAGCTTGCAATGCCGCTCTGTTAGCTTCCTAACCGGAACGCGAGTAACTCTGCCGAGTAAGTGCCCCCGCTGATCGCGATCACGATATATTGCTTCCCGTTCAGCATGTATGTCATCGGAGAGCCGCTCTGCGGAGCAGGCATGTATACTGCTCCTGCATCCTTCCCGGTCGTCTTATCGTACGCGCGCAACATCGCGCCGCGCTGGCCCGCGGGCGTTGTCGCAAAGCCTCCTTCGCCGGCGATCACCAGGGTTTTGGTAACAAGTGTCCCGATCATCCCCGGCCGCCCAGTCCGCGGGATGTTGATACCCTTCAGCGCGGGATGATTGCGAACATTGTCCGGAGTCTCTCCGTGAGCAATCTGCCACAGAATTTCACCCTTGCTCAGATCGATCGCGCTGATCCGTCCGTACGGCGGCTTACCGAGCGGCAAGCCTTGCACCGTCAGACCACCGCCGCCTTCGGCTCCGCCGCCCGCCGGTTCCCCGGTCCTCCCCCCGCCCGCCGACGATCCGGCGCCGCCAGTGGTGCGCGCGCCGCTGGTCGCGCTCCCTTGTACGTATTCCATATCCGACATGCGTGGGTTTGCCGGAGGCACCAGCCCGTACGCGCCGATCGCTCCGCTCGAGAACACATAAACCACGTGGCTCTCCGGATCGTACGATCCGCCGAACCAGTTTGTCCCTGCTTGCGCCCGCGAAAGCGTCGCCAGCGGTCCCTCCGATTTACTCACTACCGGCGGCGTGAACATCGGGCCCATTTTGTACTTCGAAGCCACCGCTTGCCCCTGCGCCTTTAGCTCAGGCGTGAAATCGATCAAATCGTCGAGCGACACCCCTGTCCGTTCGTACGCCGGAGGCTTGGTCGGAAACGGCTGCGTTGGCGAATACCACTCCCCCGGAACATCCCCTTTCGCCACCGGCCGCTCTTCAATCGGCCACACCGGCTGGCCCGTCACTCGATCGAACACGTACAGGATTCCCTGTTTGGTCGGCTGCGCTACCGCCTTGATCGCTCGCCCGTTCACCGTAATGTCCGCCAGAATCGGTGCGCATGGAATATCCATGTCCCAAATGCCGTGGTGTACCAGTTGGTAATGCCACTTCCGCTCGCCGCTGTGCAGATCCACGGCAACCAGCGTCTCGCTGAACAGGTTATTGCCGGGACGGTGCGCGCCAAAGTAATCTCCCGTCGACAGCTCCACCGGCAGGTACACCGTATTCAGATCCTCATCCACCGAGATCTGTCCCCACACGCCTGTGTTGCCTGTGTATGACCAGGAATCGTTCTGCCACGTGTCGATGCCGAACTCTCCCGGCTTGGGAATCGTATGGAAAATCCAGAGACGCTTTCCGGTCCGCACATCGAATCCGCGGACGTAGCCTTTGACGTTCTTGTAACTCCGCGGCACGCCGCCCGACCGGTGTGCCGCGCCCACAATAACGACATCTTTGGCGACGGCAGGCGTCGAATGCAGGCCGATATCGGGAGACAACGGATCGATCTCCTGGTCGTCGTCCATCTTCAGATCGACCGCCCCGTTTGTTCCAAAGCTTCGCACCGGAACGCCGGTTTTCGCGTCCAACGCGATCAGCTTGTACCCCGGCGTCACATAAAGGATGCGCTCCTCGCGGTTATCGGTCCAATACGCCAGCCCCCGCCCCGAAAGCTGCCGCGGCGCCGCCGCCCCCCGCGCGCCCTCGTTTTCGCTGTGCATCCATAACATTTCGCCGGTGGCTCCGTCGAGCGCCACAACCGCTCTCCGCGACCCCGCGGTCGTATAGACCAGGCCGTGAACCATCAGCGGAGTGCCTTCGAACTGATATTCCGGACGAGGCCCCAGCGAGTCGGTTTTGAAGCGCCAGGCGATTTCCAGGTCTTTAAAGTTGGTGGCGTTGATCTGGTCCAACGGCGAGTAGCGCGTGTGCCCAAGATCGCCGCCGTACGATCGCCATTCTCCGTTCTTAGCGCCCGATTGCGCCATCGCCATTGCGCCTGCAACCAGCACCGAGCAGCTTACCGTGAACACCCGCATAGTTCCTCCTCATGCCAGAACGCTTCTGACTTCTAAAATTCTATATTCTAAATTCGACATGGTGCGCTAGTAGGGCCGGCGATCTCCGTCCTAGTAACACCGGCGGCCAAACGTCCGTTCCGGCCGCTATCTCTCAGTCACCGGATTCTCCCCGACTCCGCCAGCCAGTGGCGCACCATGGCGGTGCATGCCAGTGCCTGGGGGTCGGCCCGTAGCTGCTCAACCGTGAACTTCATCTTTCTTCCCCAGTTCGGGTACTGCCACGTGGTTCCCGGCAGATTTTGCTGGTCGGTTTCCTTGGTGAGGTCCTCCTCGTTCAGGGCCAGCAACTGCGAAGGCGTCAGCGCGAGGAATCCAATGAAGGCATTATGCAATTCGCCGGTTAGCTCGGGGTAAGCGGTCGCCTCACGCGGGAGGTGCACCGGCATCAGGCCGGACTGGAAGAGCAGGTCCAGCAGCTTCTGTTTCTCCGCGGCGCGCCCCGCTGTCTGCGCCTTGACGCCGGAATCATCAATGGTGCCGGCGCGCCGTCGCGCTTCAATATCGGCGCCCGTCCAAAAGCCGGCCAGCGTGGGCAGGTCGTGGGTGGTGGACGACACCAGCGCCTGGCGGGGGTACTGGTCGCTGGATTTGAAGCGGCCCGTCTGGTCCTGCTCGAAGTAGAGCAGGCGGTAGCTGAGGATGCCAAACTTAGCCAGCGTCTCGCGAACTTCCGGCTCAACCGTGCCGAGGTCCTCGCCGACCACGACCACCTGCTGCCGCACGCTCTCGAGCGCCAGAACGCGCAAATAGTCGAGCGAGAGTTCGCGCACGTACGCTCCGCCGGCCGCGCTTTTTCCGTCCGGGATCCAGTACAGGCGGAAGAAACGCATGACGTGGTCGATACGCAGCGCGCCCCCGTAACGGCAGTTTTTGCGGATCGATTCCGCAAAGAGGCAGTAGCCGTTTTCGCGATGCCGCTGGGAATCGGGCGGCGGGAAGCCCCAGTCCTGCCCCGATGGAGAGAAATCGTCGGGCGGGGCGCCCACGCGGCAGCCCACGGCATAAAACGGCCGGTGGGCCCACAAGTCCGAGCCGAAGCGGTCGGTGGCCAGCGCCAGATCGTGATAAAGGCCGATAACCAGGCCGCGCGCCCGGGCGCGCTGCTGCGCGCGGTTCAATTGGACCCAGATCTGCCACTGCAGGTATTTATAAAACAGAACCGAGCGCCAGTGCTTTGCGCGAAAAGCGTGAACGGCGGCCGATTCGGGGTCGCGATATTCTTCCGGCCAGTGCGGCCAGATCCACAGATCGGGATCGCGCTTGTGCAGATATTCGTCCAGCGCGCAGTAAGTGGCGAACTTCTCCAGCAGTTCTCCCTCTTCCGACAGGAATGCCCGGAACTGCTGCGCGCGCTCCGTACCGGCTCGCCAATCGCGCAGGAACCTTGCAAAGGCAAGCTTGAGGAACTGAAGCTTGAGGGCCGCCACGCGCTCGTACTCCACAAACGGGGCCGCGCGCAACTGCTCGATTTCCGTGCATGCAGGCGCGCGCATGCGCCGCTCGCCCGCGCGGCGGCATTGCTGGTAGTCTTCAATGCCTTCTACATCCAGGTAGAGAAAGTTCTGGTAGAAGACGCTGTTCGGCAGGTACGGGCTGGTATTGAAGGGCCGGCGATTGTGAATGGCGTGCAACGGGTTGAGTCCCACGAAACTGGCGCGGAGTTCGGTCTTGGCCCAATCGACCACGTCCAGCAGGTCGCGAAAATCCCCGCAGCCCCAATTGCGCGCGGAGCGCACGCCGTAAAGGCTCACCGTAATGCCGGCGACGCGCGGCGCGGAGTCCGAGGACGGATCCTTCCACACGCGATCCGGCGTGACGATGTAGCGGGTGTCGGCCGCAAGTGCTCCGGCAGTGACGTGAATTTCGTGGTAGCCCAGAGGCAGCCCGTTCGGCAGCGGCGCCAGCACGCGGACGAACGCACGGCCATCGATCGACGTGGAACTATCGCGGCGGAGTTCCGAAGGCTTTGGCTCCAGGGGGGCCATCGCGGTGCCGTCCTCCAGCCGAATGGAAATGGAGGCGGGTTCCTCCAGCGCGTCCGCGGGAAGGCTCAATGGGATGGTATGAGGACCGGCTTCGGACGCCACCAGGCTGGGAGGCGCCAGCCGGGTCCACTCGCGGCGCGTGCGTTCCGCGAGGGAGCGTTCCAGTTCCTCGCGGGAGCCGCTGGCGATTCCGAGAGCGGCCAGAACGGCCTGCTTCACTTCGGGCGTGGTTTGGTGCTGTTTTCCCCAGATGTCCCAAAATCCCGGCTCGATGCCGCAAGCGGCGGCGGCTTGATCGAGCAGTTCCTCGAAGCTCTGCTGCGGCATATCCGATTCTACAAGAGGATCGCAGGTTCATGCGAGAATGAAGTATATGGAAAGACCCTTAGCCAGCGGCCCTCCGGAACTGTTTGCGCGAATTGACGACTACGTTACGGACAATGCGGCCGCCGCGGCTTCGGAGGGCATCGTATTTACTACCCTGGATCACGCCGTCAATTGGGCGCGCAAGAATTCCATCTGGCCCATGAGCTTCGGCCTGGCATGCTGCGCCATCGAGATGATGTCGATGAGCGCCTCCCGCTTCGATATCGCTCGTTTTGGGGCGGAAGTTTTTCGCGGCTCACCCCGGCAATCGGACCTGATGATCATTGCCGGCCGCGTCTCGAACAAGATGGCGCCGGTGATCCGGCACCTTTACCAGCAAATGCCCGAGCCCAAGTGGGCCATATCGATGGGAGCTTGTGCCACCTCCACCGGCGTCTTCAACAATTACGCCCTGGTGCCCGTCAACCAGGTGATCCCGATCGACATTTTTGTGCCGGGATGCCCGCCGCGGCCGGAACAGCTCATCTATGCGCTGCTGCTTCTGCAAAAGAAGATTGAGAACCAGAGCGGGACGGTAAAGCAGGTTTTGAACCTGGCGTGAGCCCGGTGGGCTCTTGTGGCCGCCGGGGCAGCCACTCCTGGATTGTGGGAAGAGCCGCAAGGGCTGCGGCCTCGCCCGCCCGGACCAAATTGGGGGCGCAGCCGAAACCATCCCATTCAACCCTTCCTACATCGAGATCGATTACCAGGTCGCTTTCTTTCCGCCAGCTCTCCTCGGTCCGGCGATGCAGGATTTGGAAACACCGGTTCACGACCTGGAAGACGTTGCGAGGGAGCGCGCCTGCACAATTCGGTACGTGCACAGAAACGACGTGCGTGGCGCCGAGCTCGCGAGCCAGTCGCGCGGGAACTTCGACCGACATGGCGCCGTCCACCAGCAGCCGGTTCTGGTGCTTGACGGGGTGAAACAGGCCGGGATAGGCGCAACTGGCGCGAATGGGAAGGACCACATCGCCTCCGCCGTGGAAAGAGACGGCCTCACCGCTGGCGAGATCGGTGGCCACTATTCCCAAGGGGACTTGCATTTGTTCGAAACGGTATTTTTTCAAAAGGCGTTCGAGGAAGGTCTTCATGCGCTCGCTGGCGGCGAAGCCCATCCAATTGAGGCTCCAGCGGCCGATATCCGTGAAGCGCATGGAGCAGCCGACGCGGGCGATCTCCTCAGGCCCTGTGCCGCTGGCGAAAGCCGCCGCGACAATAGCTCCCGCGCTCACGCCAGTGATGCAGTGAATGGGGATCTGATGCTGTTGCAGGATCTTGAGCAATCCGGCATGCGCAATGCCGCGGGCGAAACCGCCGCCCAGTGCGAACCCAATTTTGGGCTCCGGGGCGGGGCGGGCGATCTCATCGCCTATCACCTGAACAGCCGCCCTGGCCTGCTTGGCCTGCTGCCTGGTCAGGCGGCTAAACGCTGTCGTGCAGAAGCTGCCAATTCCGCGCGCAGCTCTCCTGACCCTTACAGAGGACTTGACCATCCCCTCCGCATCCCCACCCGATCAGGCTACCCAGTGAGGGCAGCCCGTCGTAGAATGACTTCAATGACTTCGATGAGCAATCTGCCCGCCAGGTTTCTTCAATTGACGTTAGCGCTGGCGGCGTGCTCGGTGCCTGCCCTGGCGGCGCCGCCATTCGCCGGTACAGCTCAAATCGAACAGAGCCTGCACAAACTGAACGAACTCGGCTCCGTGCTGATGATCGCCGCGCACCCGGATGACGAGCGCACGCCCGTGCTGGCTTATTTCGCCCGAGGCCGGTATATGCGAACGGCTTATCTCTCGGCGACGCGCGGGGAGGGCGGCCAGAACCTCATCGGCCCCGAACAAGGAGCGCAGCTCGGGATTATTCGTACGCAGGAGCTGCTGGACGCACGGCGTATTGACGGCGCCGAACAGTTTTTCACGCGCGCCATCGACTTCGGATTTACGAAAACCGCGAGCGAAACCTTGGAGAAATGGGGTCGCGAGCGTCTGCTCTCGGACATGGTCTGGGTCATCCGGCGCTACCGTCCGGATGTAATCATTTTGTGTTTTACCGGTACCTCGCGTGATGGGCACGGGCAGCACCAGGCGTCCTCGATCGTGGGTAAGGAGGCTTTTGCGGCCGCAGCCGATCCCGCGCGCTTTCCGGAGCAATTGAAATATGTCCAGCCCTGGCGGGCGCGACGGCTGGCCGTCAGCGTGTTCACCGGGCCGCCGCCCGACGGGCAAGGCGGTCAGGGCCGCGGAGGCGCGCAGAACCAAGGCGGGCAGAATCAGGCCGGACAGGACCAGCAGCCTCCTCCCCCGCCGCTTCCCGAAGGGCCGCACGTGAAGGTGGATACAGGCGCGTACAATCCAGTCCTCGGTTACTCGTACGAAGAGATCGCCGGCATGAGCCGCAGCATGCATCGCAGCCAGGGCATGGGGAACATGGGGCGGGTCGGCTCGGTCGAGAGCGAATTCATCATTATCGGCGGCGAGACCGCCACCATGGACTTGTTTGAAGGCATCGACACCTCGTGGAACCGCCTGCCCGGAGGGGCGGCCGTGGGAGCGATTCTGGCCGATGCCCTGCGCACATACGATCCGGCCCATCCCGAGAAGGCGGTTTCCCAACTGCTGAAAGCGCGGCCGCTGATTGCCGCCATTTCCGACCCGCTTGCCAGGATTAAGCTTCGCGAACTGGACGAGGCCATCGCCGAATGCGCGGGCCTCTGGGTGGAGGCGCAGGCCAAGACGCCGGAAGTGGTTCCGGGCGCCACCTTGAACGTCACTGCGAGCCTCCTGAACCGCTCGCCCCTTGCCATTAGCTGGGACAGCGCTTCCTTCGACGGCATGTTTCAGGGAGCGCTGGCCAGCGAGGCAGCCAAGCTCGAATTCAACAAGACTAAAACCGTGAAGGTCGACCGCCAGGTTCCGGCGTCCCAACCTTATACCCAGCCTTACTGGCTGGTGCAGCCTCCCAACGGGGACGTGTATACCGTGGACGACCAGACCCTGATCGGCCTCGCGGACACTCCGCCGGTATTGAGCGTGCGCTTCTGCCTTTCCATCAACGGCGCGCCGTTTGAACTCGTGCGCCCGGTGGCCTACCGCTACGCGGATCGGGCGGAAGGCGAGCGTGTGCGCCCGCTGGTGGTGATTCCGCCGGTGGCCGTGGATCTGCCGGAATCGGTAGCGATCTTCCCGAAGTTTGAAGCACGCAAAGTGGCCGTGACGGTGAAAGCGAATGCCGCTAATGCAAGCGGCGAACTGCGCATCGATGTGCCGGCCGATTGGAAGGTCGAGCCGCAGACCCAGTCTTTCCAGATCGCGACGGCCGGTGAACAGCAGGAACTTTCGTTCCTGGTCACGCCGCCGCAAGCTGATAGCACAGCGGGCCTGCGCGCCGTGGCGACGGTGGGCGGACGAGAAATCGGTTCGGGCGTGCAGGTGATTTCGTACCCGCACATTCCCGATCAGACGCTGCTCTTGCCGACAAAGGTGAAACTGGTGCGCTCGGATATCCACGTCACGGCACGGAGAATCGGCTACATCATGGGCGCTGGAGACGAGATGCCGGACGCTTTGCGGCAACTTGGTCTGGAAGTGACGCTGCTCCGCCCAGCCGACCTCGAGGAAGGCGACCTTTCGCGGTTCGACGCCATTGTGGCTGGGGTGCGCGCCTATAACGTACGCGCCGATCTGCGCGCCAATCAGCCGCGCCTGCTCGATTACGTGAAGAACGGCGGCACCTACGTGGTCCAATACAACACGGGCGACAACAGCCTGAACATGGGCCCGTATCCCTTCACCGTGCCGCCGGGGACGCGGTACCGGATCACTGTCGAGGACTCACCGATGACCCTGCCCCACGTTGACAGCCGCCTGTTGCAGGCGCCGAACCGCATCACGCCCAGGGATTTTGAGGGGTGGGTGCAGGAGCGCGGCCTGTATTTCGCGACCAAGTGGGACTCGCATTACGAGACTGTGCTTTCCTCCAAGGATCCCGGTGAAGCCGCATTGCCCGGCGGTGAGCTATGGACGCGCTACGGCAAAGGCGTGTACATCTTCACCGCGTATTCGTGGTTCCGGCAATTGCCGGCCGGAGTTCCCGGACCCTACCGCCTGTTCGCGAATCTGCTGAGCGCGAAATAGGAGCCCTCGCTCAGAATCGCCAGCGGCGGCCGCGACCTGCAACCGGAAGCCCAACGGCGCCGCGTGCCGCCATATGCGCACAAGAAGGCGGATGGGATCCGTATTTGTTTCTTTCCATACCTGTGCCTGATCGAACCGGCTCCCGGCCTCCGTAGAATAGCCATATGAGCAAACAACCCTTTCTGACTGATGTGCAAGAGCTCCGCTCCCGGGCACGTGCCAGCATCGAAAGCGGCGCCGTTACGCCCAACTATCAAGGAGACGTCAAACAGGCAATCGAAGTTCTTCAGACGGTTCTGGCGACGGAGATTGTCTGCGTCCTGCGGTATACCATGAACGCGGTCGCCGCCACCGGAATCTCGAGCGATAGTGTGAAGAAAGAATTCGAAGAGCACGCTACAGAGGAGCAGCAGCACATGCGCGCCGTGGCGGAGCGAATCAATCAGCTCGGCGGGACACCCAACTTCAATCCGGAAGGCCTGGCCACGCGGTCGGCATCACAGTATGCGGTTGGACAAAACCTGGTGGAAATGATCAAGGAGAACCTCATCGCCGAGCGCATTGCATGCGAACACTACCGCGAGTTGATCCGTTTCTTTGGCGAGAAAGATCCAACCACTCGCGTGATGATGGAGAGCATCCTGACGAACGAAGAGGAACACGCCAACGACATGCACGACCTCCTGGTTGCCCACGAAGGACGCCCCATGCTCGAAGAGCGGACGTTCAAGGCCGGGTAAACCAGAGGAGAGCCGGATCGCAGGCGATGGCCTACGCGCTACCGCAGGCCATCGGAGCGCAGGTGAGTCATCCCGGCCGCACGGCCGCCGAGACTCAGCTCTGGCCGAGGTGGGTGGCGATGTACCAGGTGTTGCCCCACGCATCCTCGACGCCGCCGACGCGATCACCATAAGGCTGATCCGCGGGAGCATAGAGCGACCTCGCGCCCGCTTCGAGGGCTCGCTTGTAGAGCGCGTCTGCATCCTGCACGTACAGGTAGAAGGCCGATGGCGAGCCTTCGCCTTCGCCCATTTCGACCGCTCCGTCGCCCATCCGCAGAATCGCATGCATCAGTTTCCCCTCGGGCGTTTTGTAGACGCCGATTTCAGTGGCGTTGAAGGCCGCCTTGAGAAACTCAAGCATGCCGAGGGCGTTCTGGCGGATTAGATACGGCGTCACCATGCGCAAAGCCCCGTCGGTAGGTCCCTGGTGCGTTGCGATGAACCAAAGATTGCCAGCGAGATCTTTCACCGTCGCCTGGCGTTCGCCATAAGGTTTGTCTTCGGGCGCAGCGACCGAAACCGCGCCCGCTGCCAGCGCCTGCCGGTATGCGGTGTCGGTCTCGGGGACATAGATATGAAGCGCCGTGAGCTTCTCCTGCCCACGCACCATGTCTCCCCCTACGAACATCAGCATCGAATCGCCGATGCGCAGCTCGCAATGCGTGCCCCCGCGGGGGCCCTTGGTCCGGTGGGTAATTACGGCGTCGAATGCCTCTTTGGCGAACTCGATCAGCCGGTCCACTTCAACTGCCACTACGTACGGCGTCACCGTCGTGTAGCCTTCGCGAATTCCCGTTGTCGTCAGCATTTGTATCCTCCTCTCTAACTCTTCGCGCAAACGGTCCTGGAATGCCTCGGTGGGGCACCCGGCGAGCGCGGATTCGATCCAAACCAGTGGATCGGCCCATTGATCAGGCATGTCCGCCCTCCATTTCCGCCCGCAATTGTTCCAGCGCGCGCCTTTGCAGCTGCTTGACCGCGCCTTCCGTCTTGCCCAGTTCCTTGGCCACTTCGAGCAGGCTGCGCTCTTGGACGTACCGCAGCTCGATCACCCGGCGCTGGGCGTAGGGCAGCCGCTCCACCAACTGGAAAAGCATGGCGCGCCGCTCCAGGTCGGCATCCGGCCCGGCGGTGTCCGGTACCGGATCGCCGGTTTCGCGTCCGGCTTTTTCGCGGCGGTGTGCCAGCGTGTTGCCAGCGATCTTCAGCAGCCATGCGATTAACGGCGTCCCGCGCCACTCGTACTCCCGAAGATTCTCGAGGGCACGGCGGAATACTTCGCTGGTAACGTCCTCCGCCTCGGCGCGTTCCGCGGCCCGGCGGATCACGTAAGCCCAGACGCGATGAAAATAGAGCTGGTAAATGTCCAAAAAGCGCGCCGGGTTATCCTGCGCCGCCTCTACCAGCGCCCGCTCGTCGATGGTATCCGGAGTCGCCACCCGTCTTCCGATAAGAGTAACCGGCGAGGCGGGGGAAAAGTTACGCGGGGACGAGAAACCAGGAGCCTGTCCACAGCCAAAACCACGGGCGACGAGATGGCCGCGCTACCAGAGCAGGGGATCGAGCGCAAAGCACCGGCGCCAAAGATCGCCGGCGCTACGGGGGGCCCTGTTAAAATACGGTAAGTCCACTCCTAGGGAGGAATACCGAAAATTGAATTCTGCCATCCTCGCCCTGGAAGACGGTACGGTCTTCGAGGGCAGGAGTTTTGGTGCGCCCGCCGAGCGTTCGGGCGAAGTTGTGTTCAATACTGCGCTGACCGGCTAC
>CAZKVF010000086.1:0-14631 GCA_964556085.1 uncultured Solibacteraceae bacterium | reverse complement strand
GACCGTGGCCAGTTCTTTGACCATCCGTGGAGCGCCAGCGTGACTGCCACTGTCCACCCTTCAGCTGTTCTGCGATCACCGGATCCCGAGCAGCGTCATGCGAACTACCAGGCTTTTGTGAATGACCTGATTGCCGTTCGGAAGAGATTAAACGGCGTCGCTAAAGCGCACTGACGCTTCAGCACTCTGGGTTCGGAAGCAAGCCCTCAGGGCTTACTTCGACGTGAGTTCGTCGTATAGCTGGCCGTAAAACTGCGGGTTGAACTGCCAGCCGGAATCGTCACTCTTCATCTGGGATGCGAGCGTCTCCCGTGTGGCGCCCGCCTTGATCGCGTCCGATGCGCGGCTTACCACGCCCGCGAATTTCGCGCGGAAAGCTTGAACATCGGCTCTGGTTTTCGGCTCGCCCCGTCCTGGAATCGCCATCTCGAAATCCAGTTTCAGCGCACCATCCAGAATCTGCGTCCACTCGACGGCGCTGCCGCCATTGGCGAAGTCAACGATGGGCGTGTTGTCGGTGATCTGATCGCTCACCATCACCACTTTCAAATCGGGAAAATACACCATCGTATCGTCGCCTGTGTGCCCTCGTCCGTAAAAATGCGCCTGAACCTCGGCGCCTCCGAATTTCAAGTCGTAATCTTTGGCGAAGGTCATTGTTGGCAAACCGGGGATCTCCTTGGTGCGTGGATCACTCGCCATTCGCGTTTTCAAAGCATCCAAGGCGATGATTTGGGCCCCCGCATCGATGAATTTCTGGTTATTGCCTACGTGGTCCGGGTGGTGATGCGTGTTGAGCACATACTTAACCGGCAGTTTGGAGACAGATGTAATCTCTTCCATTACGCGCCGGTAATTCTCGTCGCCGGGATTCTTGGTATCGACCACAATAAGCCCTTCGCTCGTGACGCGAATCAATGTATTGGCGCCGCCGCCAGTGATCATGTAAAGATTCGGCTTTAACTGGCGGATCTTTTCTACGGTCTGGCCCGCTGCCGGCCCTCTTCCGCCCCTGCCCCCGCCCGGCGCAACTTGACCCGCGAGCCCTCCTCCCGCCGGGTTATCCTCCGATGAGCCGGCGAAAACCTTGCGGCCGTCGCTCAGCAAGACAAAACGGGAGTTGCAGCGGTTGGAGCTATCTTTAGCCACGGCCCCATCGATGGTGACTTCGTCCCCCTCTTTGACAGCGGTCCGGGTCCAGCCCTCTCGCAGCAAAACATTCGGAGGTCCACCCTCACAAGCCCATTCCGTCACCTTGCCGCTCTCGTCCTTAACGTTGAGATAGACGTAGATGTGAGGATTCCGCCAATCCACCTTGGTCACTACGCCTTTTAGGGTGACTCGCTTCGATGCGTCGAATTCGGCCGCGAACGAGTGGTGCGCTCCCAGACGCGCGGCGCCCACCAGTGCGATGGCCGCTACGACAAGAACAGGTTTGGTTTTCATGATACGCGTTCCTCTTATTTGCCGACCATATGTGCCGGGTCCTGATTGTTCTCGCAAACCGCTTCCAAAAGCTCCGTATCGGGCAGCAGCCGCGGAGATTCCTTGACCTTCCACGCGCGGGTATAAGCCTTGGGGTCGTCAATGGTGATTTCGAGCGACAGATGGCCGAAGTCGATGCGGTGGTATCGCTCCGTCAGGTGCAGCGCATCGGTGGTCGGATGGCCGTTAATATCGAGCCACGCCTTTCCGTTAAAACCAGCAGAATCGATTACCAGATCATCACCTTCCCAATGGCCTACGGAGTAGCCCGACCAGGCAGGATCGGGGTCTTTAGGCAGTGGCCGTCCATCCAGGAAGACTTCACGGTGACGCTGGCCTTCATACAGCATGATGATCTCTTCCCGGGCGGGAACGTCGACGAGCTTGAATGGCGAGGTAATGGTCTGTTTCTGAACAATGCTGAGGGGCAGGCACTGCGCGCTGGGATCGTCCTTGCTTTCGGTATCCCGCCGGCGCTTGTACTCTGCCGCCGCCCACGGCTGAAACGGGATCTCTTCGGGCTTCAGATCGGCGGCGATGTTGATCATATACTTGGTCACGCCCATCCACACTCCCGTGAGGTCGGGCTTGCCGTCGGGTCTCCGCGGAGTGGGCGCGGTGAGTTCGGGTTTACCGTCCGCGGTCCTCGGCGTTCCTTTCGTCGGATAATTCAGCCACTGCGCTGCAGCAGGCCAAGCAAGCATCCCGCCTACGGCCAGAACGTTCAGAACACAAGCGAGCTTCACCGCCTTATCCTTTCCGAGGCCGTTTGGGAACAAACGCCAGGAAGCGGCGGGGATTGTCCACCATGATCCCGTGCAGGACCTCATCACTCGCACCGGCTGCTTTCAGCTTCGGCAAGAATACCGTCAGCGTCTTGGAGTATCCTCGCGATGCGTCGGCCGAGAACATCAGATGGCCCGCGAAGCCGGCGTCGATCAGCGCCATCACCATCGGAACTTGTTGCGCATCGTTATTTCCGCCCTGCCTGTCGAAACCTACAAACGCGCCGCGCCGGCAGATGGCTTTGTGCACATAAACGTTCGGGTCTATCAGGTTGCCCAGGTGTCCGATGACAACCCGGTCCGGTTTTACACCGGCATCCTCGAGAATATCGAGTTGTTCGAGCGCGGATTTACCGGGAATGCCGGTATGCGTGAAGATCGGCAGGTTGGTTGCGATGTGCGCCCTGCCCACTGCGCGGAACACCTTGCGTTCGTCCGCGGTGATCTCGTCCCACGAGCCGATTTCACCGAATACGCCGAGCGTATCCTCGTCCGCCTGCCGGATGAGCGCCGCCACGATCTGGTCTTCGCTCATCGTGGAAATCTCTTTGGGATAGAACGGCTGGGAGTAGAAGCCGCCGCCTGCAACGATCGGGACGCCCGACTTCATCGAAACCTGGCGTACAAAGTCGATATTGCGTCCCATATCGGCATGCCCGCCGTCCACGATGCAGGCCACGCCGTCCCCCTTCGTGCCGGCGACTTCGGCGGACATCAGATCGACATCCCGCATGATGTCCGGGCCGGCGGCAGGCGCGGGGCCGCCACGGCCGGCGACCGGCGGCAAGCCATTGGCTGCCCGAGCCGCCGCTGCGGCAGCTGCAAATCTTGTCATGAAATCGGGGGCCAGCTGGAGATGTTCGTGAAAGAGAGTGGCGCCGCCTGCCAGTTCCTCGGGCGCGTAGTCCTTAAGAACCGTTCTGATGATCGCGCCTTTGGGAAATACAGGAGCCTCCGCAAATAAGCTCCCCGGTACGGCAACGGCTGCCGAGCCCAATCCCAAAGCCTTCAGAGCCTGTCGGCGGGTAAATCGTGGCGCCAGGAACCTTGACATAGTGAACCTATTGTAGTGCTGACTGTATTACCGCTGTTGCGCAAGCTTCTTTTCTTCCGCTCGCGCCCCGGAGAGAATGCCGGTCATGCCGTAGTTTCCTTCGTGACAGGCGTACTCGAAGATCGGCCCTTCAATCTTTTTCATGGGAACTTCGATGGTCCAGGGCTTGCTGTACACCGTCTCATCTTCGACCGTCGCGCGGTACAGAATCGTATCCGCATCCGTCCGCGTGAAGCGCTCGATCACATGGAGATTCTCGTCGGTTGGCCCTCCGAAGACTACCCCAAAACGGCTCCGGTTCGTGTAACGGAAACCCGTCGTATCGACCACCAGCGTGTCGCCTTCCCAATGGGCCTTGGAGTCGCCCGTCCACTGACGCATGTTGCCAGGCAGGTGGGGCTTCCCGCCCAGCGGAATCACGCGAGTGATATTTCCCATTTCCGCCAGGATCGATACGTATCCCGGAGCCTGGACGATTTCGTAATTATCGTTGTAATTCCCCGGGAGCATCGGGGGCCCTACCTGGGAGAACATGAGGCAACGGTCGGGCAGCGGGCGATCTTCCGGATTGTCGAAGGAATGTAGCGCCAATTCCGCATTGATTTTGTCGAATTTCGCCTTAGCCGCGGAAGTCAATGGCGGTACGCGTCCATCCGGCGGATCGATGATCAGTGACGTCCGCCCGGTTTTGGCGATCTTGGTGCCGCGATCGAACCAGGCCTCGTTGTAAGCGCCGTCGAGATCCGCCTGGGATTTCCCTTCGCGGCGATCGCGGTCCACTTCCTGAATGCGCGCCTTCTCGAAAGCTCTGGCTTCATCGGCTGTAAAGTACTGCTTGTCGCCGAGGCCGGCCGGCCTTTGCAGCGGCGTGAGATTGCCATTGTTCCAGAACCCGGTGAGATCGGGATGGCCGTCCGGCAATCGGGGAACTTTGGTCTGCGCAAACCCGGGGAGCGCAAGGATCAGCGCGAAAATCGTGGGGCCGAAACGCATTGGGAAGCCTCCTGGCCGATGATTTCGATGCTATAAGGCGGCGGGGTTTTCTGTCAATCGTGGCGGCAGCCGCGGATGTATAATCGATGGCCACGCCGCCCTTGTGTGAGGGCTGACGAAACGGAAAGGGGCCTGGATGTCTGATCGTAGAGGATTTCTCAAGGAAATCACCAGTGCTGCGGCTGGAATCGTCTTCAGCGGGTGCAGTTTGTTGCCAGCCGCGCCGCAGTCGGGCGGAGCGGCCAAGCGCCGGCAGGTCACGGTGGGCGGCAAGCGTGTCAAAACCATTGACGTCCATGCGCACTGCAATGTGCCGGAAGCGATCGCTTTGATGCCGAGTCGTCCGAACGGCCAGAACCTGTTCCTGACCCAGCAAAGTGTGCCTGACCGCTTGGCCCTAATGGACCAGCAAGGCACTGATATCGAAGCTCTGAGCATCAATCCGTTTTGGTACGGAGTGGATCGGGACTTGGCGCGACAGATCGTCAAGATTCAGAATGAGAAACTTGCCGAGCTGTGTACGGTGCACCCGGATCGCTTTGTGGCCTTCGCCACGGTGGCTCTGCAGCATCCCGATCTGGCTGTCGAGCAATTAGAAGAGGGTGTCAAGAAACTGGGACTCCGCGGAGCATCGGTCGGGGGAAGTATCAACGGCGAGGAACTGTCCTCTGAGAAGTTTCACCCGTTCTGGGCCAAGGCGGAGGAACTTGGAGTGCTGGTTTTCATGCATCCCCAGGGCGCCCCGGACCTTCGCAAGCGCCTCCAGGGTAATGGCATGCTTACCAACGTCGTTGGCAATCCACTCGACACTACCATCGCGCTTTCTCATTTGATCTTCGAGGGCACTCTCGATCGTTTCCCAGGGCTTAAACTCTGTGCGGCACACGGCGGCGGTTACCTGCCATCGTATGCCGATCGGTCGGATCACGGGTGCCTCGTGTTTCCGCAGAACTGCAACCCAGGGCCTTTGAAAAAGCACCCCACTGAGTATTTGCGGCAACTGTATTTCGACTCGCTGGTTTTCACGCCGGAAGCGCTGCGGCACCTGGTCGCGCAATGCGGCGTCAGCCAGATTGTGATGGGGACCGACTCTCCCATCGGCTGGACCAACGTGGCTGTGGATCACATCCTCGGCACGCCCAGCTTGAGCAATGCCGACAAGATCGCGATCCTGGGCGGCAACGCGGCCAGGTTGCTGCGCATTGCTTAGTAGCCTGCCGCCTTTCCGGAACCTCGCCCATCCGAGCCGCCCTGCAACCAGCCATTTTCGTTAACGATGGCTTCGACACGGCCGAGGACCACATTCTCCGATTGTTCGACGGTGTAGCCGCGGGCACGCAACAGAGCGGCGGTATCCGGCGAAACTCCCCTTTCCAGGTAGAGCTTGTCCGGCTGCCACTGATGATGGATCCGCGGCGCATCCACGGCATCTTGCGCGTTCATCCCGAGGTCAATCACATTGAGGATGACCTGCAACACCGAGGAGGGGATCCGCGATCCGCCCGGCGAACCCACCAGCATGAACAACTTGCCGTCTCGCAGGATGATTGTGGGTACCATCGACGAGAGCGGACGCTTACTGGGCTGAATGGCGTTGGCTTCGCCCTGCACCAGGCCGAACATATTGGGTGAGCCGGGCTGCGCCGCGAAGTCGTCCATCTCGTTATTCAGCAGGAATCCGAGGCCCGGAACAGTTACTCCGCTGCCATACCCGCCGTTCAACGTATACGTGACCGCCACAGCGTTGCCATCGGCATCGACAACATTGTAGTGGGTGGTTTCGAGGGCTTCAGCGCCGGAAGGGTGCCCGGGCTTGACAGACTCACTCGGAGTGGCGCGTTCCCGATCGATTGTCAAAGCGCGCCGTGCGAGATAAGCCGGATCCAGCAATCCCGCAACCGGAACCCGCACGAAATCGGGATCGCCCATATATTCGCTGCGGTCGGCGAAGAAGCGGCGCATGACCTCTGCCAGATAATGAATGCTCGCGGCGGAGCCGGAGCCGGCTTGGGCATAGCCCGTGCCTTCGAGCATTCCCAACATCTGCAAGATGCCGATCCCACCCGAACTGGGCGGAGGAGCGGTAATCAACTGAAAGGCGCCGCGGTACTTGCCGGTGAGCGGCTGCCGTTCGACCGCTTGGTAGCTCTCCAGATCGGCGGACGTAACCAATCCCCCGTTCTTCGCCATAGCTTCGGAGAGTCTTCGCCCGATTTCACCGGCGTAAAAGTCGTCCCCGCCGGATTTGGCGATTCTCTCGAGCGTTCTGGCCAGTTCCGGCTGCTTTAGGCGTTCTCCGGCTTCGTAGTAGGTTCCGCCGTTTTGAAAAATGCGTTTCGACTCCGGTGATATCGAAAGGTTAGCTGCGCTTTTGAGGGAGTCCGCCAGGAAATATGAGATTTCGAATCCTTGGGACGCCAATTGGATTGCCGGCGCGAGATCATCCGACCATTTGGCCCGGCCGTACTTGGAATGCGCCAGTTGCAAGCCACGTACCGTGCCTGGTACGCCCGAGGCGCGCCAGCCTTCGATGCTGTCGCGGGTGAGCTTGCCGCCGGCATCCAGGTACATATTACGAGAGGCCTTTTGGGGAGCTCGTTCGCGGAAGTCGATGAAGGTAGTGCGGCCATCCGCGAAACGGATCAGCATGAAACCGCCACCGCCAAGATTCCCTGCTACGGGATGAGACACCGCGAGCGCAAATCCGATCGCCACGGCAGCGTCCACCGCGTTGCCTCCCCTCTGCATCACTGCTGCGCCGACCTCAGCAGCGAAGGGCTCCTGAGCGGTTACCATGGCGTGGCGCGCGCGCACGGGCTCACGGGCGGCTGCCTGTAAAGCAAGCACCAAGGCAAGGACTGAAGTCAGGGCGCGCATCAATCCGATTCTCGCACGCTGGCCATAACGTGGCTCAGCCTGACCCTGCTTGACTCCGGGAAAAGAGAATCATAATTAGAGAACGATGAAAAAGTTACTGTTTGCTCTCTCGTTGGCGGCGCCCGTTCTGATCGCACAGGAACGCCCGGTTGTGCTCAAGACCTCAACACTGTACGACGGCAAGGGCAAAACGCTGCATGACACGATCATCGTGGTGGAAGGCTCGAAGATCGCGCGCCTCGGCGGGGCCGTCCCGGCCAATGCCATCACTTACGATCTGGCCGCGTTGACCGTGACTCCTGGCTGGATTGACACGCACGCGCACATCGTGAATCACTTCGACAGCCACAACCGGCTGTCCGGAAACGATGAGCCGGCTTCGCAGGCTTCCTGGCGCGTTGCCGAGAATGTGGTGGCCACGCTCAACGCGGGATTTACTACTGTCCAAAGCCCGGGCGCGTTCCAGGACAAAGATCTACGTGACGCTATCGCGCGCGGCGTCATTCCAGGGCCGCGCATTCTCACCTCGCTCGAGGCGTTGACCGAAAAGAGCGGCGACCCCGCCATGATGCGCAAACTGGTTCGCGAACGCAAGCAGCAGGGGGCCGATTTCATCAAGCTGTTCGCCTCGAAAAGCATTCGCGAAGGCGGCCAGATCACCGTGACCCGGGAGCAGGCCGAGGCCGTGTGCGGTGAAGCTAAATCGCTGGGTCTGCGCACTATGGTTCACGCGCACTCGCCGGAATCGGCCAAGGTAGCAACCCTCGCCGGCTGCACCTCCGTGGAACATGGGGCCTACCTTACCGACGATATCTTCGATCTGATGGCTAAACGCGGAGTCTATTACGACCCGAACATCGGCTTAGTGCTCCAGAATTATCTCGAGAACAGATCCAAATACTTTGGCATCGGTAATTACAACGACGCGGGATTCGCCTTTATGGAAAAGGGCATCGGGATCACCCTGGATACATTCAAGAAGTCGCTAAAGCACAAGGATCTGAAAATCGTCTACGGAACCGACGCGAATGCCGGCGCCCACGGGCAGAATTATCGCGAGTTCATCGTCCGTGTGCACGACGGCGAGCAGGACCCGATGCAGGCGCTGATTTCAGTGACTTCGCTGGCAGCCGAGTCCCTCCGAATGGGCAATGAAATCGGCTCGATTGCGCCGGGCTTCGAGGCCGATATCGTGGGTTTCGATGGCGATCCACTGAAAGATGTCTACGCCTCGGGCCGAGCCGTGTTCGTAATGAAAGGTGGCAAAGTATACGAAAACGCCGCGCGCGGATCGAAGGCCGGCTGGCATCCATAATCCGTCAGGGGAATCCCCCGTTACCGTTGCCATCAAAGAAAGTATCCAGCATCACGGAATAATAAACGAGATCGGTTTATCTTCGAATAGACTATCTTCTTAATAGGTGATGTCGTAATGCTTCCAGTTTGGTTCAGGAACGGGTGCCCGGTTTGCGGGTGTCCGCGGCGGTTAAGGTCGCACCGCCGGGACATCGTAGAACGACTGATTGGCGTCCTGTTTCTGCCCTACCGCTGTCTCGATCGCGATCACCGGTTCTTCAAGTTTCGATGGCTGCCAGCCGAACCTGAAAAACCGCTGGACGCGTCGGCGCAACTCGAGCAACCGCTGCCAGTGGCCGCCGTCCGCCGCGCGTCGTAAGTGGGACAGGTGATCCTGTCGCCTGCCAAGAAGAGGACTCTGGCCTGTAAGTTTTCTTACTAACCTTTTTACCCCAGCGTATTCACCGATCCCACCCGCCGCGCTTCGAAAGCCGCGATTTCCCCTTGGTGCTGTAGTGTGTAGCCCAACTCGTCTACACCTTCGACCAGACAGTGCTTCGCGAAGCTATCAACTGGAAACTCCAGCTGTCGCCCGCCAGGCGTCGTGAGTATCTGGTTCTGGAGGTCGATCCGGACTTCGGCGTTTGGATCTTTGCTTACGGCATCGAACAGTTCCGCGTGTACATCAGCCGGCACGATCACCGGCAGGAGGCCGTTCTTCAGTGCGTTCGCGCGGAAAATGTCGGCGAAGGAGGTGCTGATCAGGGCGCGGAAACCGAACTGCGTCAGCGCCCACGGCGCGTGCTCGCGTGAACTCCCGCATCCGAAATTATCGCCGGCCAGCAACACCTGCGCACCCTTGGCTCGCGGCTGGTTGAGGATGAAGTCGGGCCTGGGCCGGCCCTCCGCATCGTAGCGCCAGTCGCAGAACAGGTTATCGCCTAAGCCCTCTTTGGAAATAGTCTTCAGAAAACGCGCCGGGATAATCTGGTCGGTGTCGATGTTTCGCTGCGGCATAGGCACCATGCGGCTCTGGAAATTCTGAAATTTCATAGCAATGTCCTCACGTCGGTCACCACGCCGGTGATGGCGCTGGCCGCGGCCGTAAGGGGGCTTGCCAGGAATGTCCGCGCGCCCTTGCCCTGCCGGCCTTCGAAATTGCGGTTACTGGTAGAGACGCTGTACTCGCCGGCGGCTACCGAGTCGCCGTTCATGGCGATGCACATGGAGCAGCCCGGCTCTCGCCACTCCGCCCCGGCCGCGCGGAAGATATCCGGCAATCCTTCCGCGATGGCCTGCCGCTTCACTTCCTGCGATCCCGGCACCACCAGGACGCGCACCTTGGGACTCACCTTCCTGCCTTTGAGCAGACTTGCGGCGGTTCGCAGGTCGCTGATGCGCGAGTTAGTACAACTTCCGATAAAGATCACGTTCACTGGATGCCCTACGAGCGGCTTGCCGCCCTCCAGGCCCATGTACTTAAGAGCCTGCCGGAGCGCTTCCCGCTCGCCCGCGTCGGCGACGGCCGAGGGTTCGGGGATCGCCGCACCGATAGGGATTCCCATTCCCGGATTGGTGCCGAAAGTGATCATTGGTTCGAGCGCGGCGGCCTCGATCTCGACGGTCCGGTCAAACTTCGCGCCATCGTCGGTGGCTAGCTGCCTCCATCGCGCGACGGCCGCTTCCCACGCGGCGCCCTTGGGGGCGTACGCACGTCCCTCGAGATAGGCGAACGTTGTTTCATCGGGCGCCACCAGGCCCGCGCGCGCGCCGCCTTCGATGGTCATGTTGCAGACCGTCATGCGCTCTTCCATGGAGAGCGCGCGGATGGCGCTGCCCGCGTACTCGATGATCGATCCGGTGCCCCCGCCAATGCCAATTTTCGCGATCAGCGCGAGGATGATGTCCTTCGCGGAGACGCCCTTCGGCAGCGTTCCATCCACCCGCACCTGTAGGGTCTTGGACTTGCCCTGCAGGAGGCATTGCGTGGCCAGAACATGCTCGATTTCGCTTGTGCCGATGCCGAAGGCCAGAGCGCCGAAGGCGCCGTGCGTAGCCGTATGACTGTCGCCGCACACTACCGTCATACCCGGCTGAGTCAGGCCGAGTTCGGGCCCGATGACATGCACGATCCCCTGCCGGTCGCTATGAACGCCATAGAGGGGGATCCCGAACTCTTTGCAGTTGGCCTCAAGCTGCGCCACCTGGCGCGCGGCGATCTCATCCACGATGGGGAGCGATCGGTCGGTGGTGGGGATGCTGTGGTCCACGGTGGCCACTGTAAGGTCAGGCCGCCGCACCTTGATCCCGCGCTCGCGCAGCGCCTGGAATGCCTGCGGCGAAGTTACTTCGTGGACGAGGTGCAGGTCGATATAGAGTAGCGCCGGCGCTCCGGCCTGTTCGTGGACTACGTGCGAATCCCAGATTTTTTCGATGATGGTACGTGGCATAGAATTTTTCAGCTCGCAGCGTTCAGTTCACGGCTTTCAGCTGCGGCGCCTGCTTTCGGCTGATAACTGAAAGCTGACGGCTGATCTCTCCTTCAAATGGCAGCGCATACCGCCGCTCCCACCTGCTCCGTGGTAGCGGGCGGGCCGGATGGCCGCAGGTCCGCGGTCACCTTTCCGCTTTGCATCACGCCTTCGATGGCTGTGCTCACCGCGGCGGCTTCCTGCTTCAAACCAAAACTATATTCCAGCATGGCCGCCACGGAGCCGATGGCGCCCAGCGGGTTTGCCTTGTTCTGCCCGGCGATGTCCGGCGCCGACCCGTGCACCGGCTCATAAAGCCCCACCCACGCGCCCGAAGGCTTCCGGTCGCCGATGGACGCCGAGGGAAGCATGCCGATAGACCCGGCCAGCACCGCGCCCTCGTCGCTCAAAATGTCGCCGAACATGTTCTCGGTCAGCACAACATCGAACCGGCGCGGGTTGAGAATCAGTTGCATGGCGCAGTTATCCACCAGGATATGGTCCAGCTCCACGTCGGGGAACTCGCGCGCCGTCTCGATCACCACCCGCCGCCACAGCTGCGAGTTTTCGAGCACATTCGATTTATCTACCGATGTCACTTTCTTGCGCCGCCCGCGGGCGAGGTGGAAGGCCATGCGGGCAATGCGCTCGATCTCCGAGCGCGTGTAGGTCATGGTATTGACCGCCCGCGTTTCCGCGCCATCTTCGATGATGCCTCGCGGAGTTCCGTAATAGATCCCGCCCGTCAGTTCGCGGACGATCACCATATCGGTGCCTTCCACCAGATGGTTTTTTAGTGGCGAAGAATCAAGCTGCGAAGCGTACGCGCGCACGGGCCGCAGGTTCGCATAAACGCCCAGAGCCTTACGTATGCCCAGAAGGCCCTTCTCAGGCCGCTTCTCCGGCGGCATATCGTCGAACTCCGGAAGCCCCACGGCGCCCATCAGCGTTGCATCCGCCTCTACCGCCAGCCGCTCTGTTTCCGGCGGCAGCGGGTTGCCGGTCTTATGAATGGCGATGCCGCCCAGCAGCCCTTCGGTCAGGTTAACGTTGTGATTCCATTTCGCGGCGACATGGCGCAGCACGCGTACGGCTTCACGCGTGACTTCCGTGCCGATCCCGTCGCCGGGTAATACAAGGATGTTCAGATTCATTGTTCCAATCGGAGCCGCGACCGTGAGGGAGCGGTCGTGCTCAGTTTGCTCCGCAACAGGCCATTCAATTGGCCGCCGCTACGCGCGTGTCTCTTGCCTCCCGGATCAGCCCGATGATCTCTTCATCCATCAATCCCTTTTTCCGATGGTCGGCAACCGCCAGGAAACGGTGGTACAGGTTGTCCAACTCGGCTTTGCCCAGATCGTACCCGAGATCCTGGCAGCGCTTCAGTAGAGCGTGCCGGCCGCTGTGCTTGCCCAGCACCAGCTTGCCTTCGGGAACACCCACCGATCGCGGATCGATGATCTCGTAGGTTGACTTCTCCTTCAAATACCCGTCCTGGTGGATGCCGGCCTCGTGCGCGAAGGCATTGCGGCCTACAATCGCTTTGTTCGGCTGCGGGCCGAAGGTGATGATCGAGCTAAGCATTTCGCTTGCGGAGAACAGGTGTTCGGTCTGAATGCCGGTGTGGAACGGGTAATAGTCGGGCCGGGTTTTCAAAACCATGGCCACCTCTTCCAGAGAGGTGTTGCCCGCGCGTTCGCCAATGCCGTTGATGGTGCATTCAATCTGGCGCGCGCCGGCCTGAAGCGCGGCAATGGAGTTGGGCACCGCCAGTCCCATGTCATCGTGGCAATGAACGCTCACCACCGCGCAATCTCCCAAGGCCTTAACGATGCGGCCGATAATCTTGGCGTACTCTTCAGGGACCGAGAAGCCGACTGTATCGGGAATGTTCACGGTGCGCGCACCGGCCGCTACCACCGCCCGGCACACCTGTTCCAGGTAGTCCAGATCGGTGCGGGAACCGTCCTCGGCCGAGAACTCCACGTCATCAACATGGCGCCGAGCCAGTTCCACGGCCGCAACGGCCTCGTCCAGCACCTGCTGCCGCGACTTCTTCAGCTTATGCTTGAGGTGGATTTCACTCGTGGCAATGAAGGTGTGGATGCGCGGCCGCCGCGCATGCCGCAATGACTGCGCCGCGCGCTCCACATCCAGCGTGCAGGCCCGTGCCAGCGCCGCCACATGCACCCAGGGATACTCGCGGCTGACGGCATCGACGGCTTCGAAATCGCCTTCCGAAGCGATCGGAAACCCGGCTTCGAGTATATCCACCCCGAGATCCGCCAATTTCCGCGCCATGCGCAGCTTTTCATGGACTGTCATGCTGCACCCCGGCGACTGCTCCCCGTCACGCAGCGTGGTGTCGAAGATGTATACGCGCTCGCTCATGGAATTTACCGAATGGAGCCATTATGCCTGCCCGCTCCCAATTTGGCAAATTTATAATTATGTCAGTTGGTATTTGGAAAGCTTATAATCGGGAGCGATCAGCATTCCGCTGTCAGGTCAAAGCCATTTGGTCCCGTACGGATTTGGCTGACCGCTGAATGCTGAAAGCTGGTTTCAACATGGAACTCTACTCCCTCGAAGTCTTCCTCACCGTAGTAACCGAGCGCAGTTTCTCCCGCGCGGCGCAGAAGCTCTATCGCACGCAGCCCGCGATCTCACTCGCCCTGCAGCGGCTCGAGCAGGAAGTGGGCGAAAAGCTGATCGATCGCGGCCCCAAGGACTTCACGCTTACCGATGCCGGGCACACGGTCCTGGAATATGCCCGCCGCTTTGTGTATCTCCAGCAGGAGCTGCAGGATTCGTTGGCGGAATTGCGCGACAAGTCCGCCGGCCGGCTCACCATCGGCGCCAACGAATCGGCCACCCTCTATCTGCTGCGCCATATCGAGCGCTACCGCGACCTTTACCCCGGGGTGAAGATTACCATCCGGCGCAGCCTTTCGAGCCGGATCCCCAACGAACTGCTGGATGGCAACCTCGAACTGGGCGTCATCAGCTACGATCCGGGCGATGAGCGGATTCACACGCGCAAGATCTATTCCGACTCGCTGGTATTCGTGGTTTCCTTGAAACACCGGCTGGCGCGCCGGAAAAACGTCCCCATCGCGGAACTTGGCACGGAAACGTTTGTTGCCCACAACGTAGTTTCGCCCTACCGCGAGCTGGTGGTGCGCGTGTTCCGCGAGCACCAGGTGCCGTTGCGGATCGATGTGGAGATGCCCACCATCGAAACCATCCGCCGTCTGGTGCAGAGCAATCTGGGCGTGGCGTTTCTGCCGCGCATGTGTGTGGAAAACGAAATCGAGCAGGGCCTGCTGCACGAAGTGCACGTCAAGGAGATGCACCTGAATCGCAATATTTTCCTGGTTTACCCCGCGCGGCGCGCGCTCAGCCATGCCGCTAAGGCGTTTCTGGAATTGGTAGGGTGACCTTTGCGTATAATGTTGTGCTCTTGCGGGAGGGAAGACTACAGAGGCCAGGCAAGGAAGTATTGGGAAGATGAGGAGGAGTTCAGGCTGGTGCATGAGGTGTTGGAGAAGATGCTTGTGGGGCTTGCTCTATGCAGAAGCCGCCACGTGGCTAAGGTTGTGATGGTTCTTATCCCAGTGCTCCGTCAGGGCATTATTGGCATTCCAGCACTTCACCCGTAATCGTTCCA
>CAZKVF010000085.1:0-15697 GCA_964556085.1 uncultured Solibacteraceae bacterium | reverse complement strand
AGGAGCGATTATGTGTGACCAGGATCATTTTGAGAAGGACCGGGAGGAATACGAAGCTCTCGGTCTGGTGACGCGCAAGCAATTCGGCATGATGTTAGGGGCAGGCGTGGCCATGATGCTGCCGGCGGTCGCGAATGCGGTTGCGGTGACCGAATCGGACGTGACCGTGATGACGCCGGACGGTGCCGCGGATTGCTACTTCGTGCATCCATCCAGCGGCACCGCGCCCGGCGTGCTCGTCTGGCCGGACATCTTTGGGCTGCGGCCGGCGTTCCGGCAGATGGGCAAACGGCTCGCCGAGTCAGGCTATTCGGTGCTGGTGGTGAATCCGTTCTACCGAACCAAGAAAGCCCCCACCGCGGACCAGGGCGCCAAGACGCCAATTCCGCAGTTGATGCCGCTGGCGCAAAGTTTGAACGAGACGACGCAGATTACGGATGCCAAAGCGTTCGTTGGGTGGCTCGATAGCCAATCGTCGGTTGCAAAAAATCGGAAGATGGGCACTCAGGGGTATTGCATGGGTGGCCCGTTCACGTTTCGTACTGCGTTCGCGATGCCCGATCGTGTCGGAGCGGTCGCCTCGTTCCATGGCGGCGGACTCGTGATAGACGCGCCGAACAGTCCGCATCTGGAGGTAGCAAAGACCAAGGTACAGCTCCTCATCGCGATAGCGGCCAATGACGATATGCGGTCGCCCAACGAGAAGAACGTTCTCAAAGAGACCTTCGCCAAGGCGAATCTCCCCGCGGAAATCGAAGTGTACACGGGCGCGGCACATGGCTGGTGTCCTCCGGATTCGGGGGTTTATAACGAGCCGCAGGCCGAGAAGGCATGGAGCCGCCTGCTGGCGCTCTACGGAAAGGCTCTGGCGTAGTCGTTTCGGACTGAGAGTTTGAAGATGACCGCTCCCTGACGGTCGCGGCTCCGAAGCGGACGAGAACGGAGCCGCGAGCGTGAGCGAGCGGTTGGGGCATCTTTAGAAGGAGAAGCCGCCATGCCCATATACGAAAAAGGCGCCGTTAAAATCTACTTTGAGGAGGCCGGCTCCGGCTTCCCCTTGTTGCTCATCCCAGGCGGCGGGTTGAACTCGACGATTGCCGGCCTGAAACGCGGTGATCCGTTCAACGCCATCGATGAGTTCAAAGGCGAGTACCGCTGCATTACAGCGGATTTGCGCAACGCCATCGAGGGCCAGTCCCGAGGCCCGCTCGACATCGAGCGGCCGTGGGATATGTACGCCGATGACCAGCTCGGCGTGATGGATCATCTGGGCGTCGGTAAGTTTATGGTGATGGGCTTCTGCATCGGCGGCCCCTTCATCTGGAACCTGCTGAAGCGCGCCCCGGATCGCATTGTGGCCGCGGTGCTGGCCCAGCCCAGCGGGTCGCGTCCGGAAGCACGCGACCTGTTCTACGAAAACAACATCAAGGGCTGGGGTCCGGAACTGGTCAAGCGCCGGCCCGACATCACCATGGAGATGGTCGATAAGTTCGTGACCCGGATGTACCGCAACAACCCCGATTTCGTCTTCACGGTGACGCGCGATTTTGTGCGCCATTGCCAGACTCCGGTGCTGATTCTTCCTGATGACATTCCGGCGCATCCGTATGCCGTGGCCATGGAGGCGGCTATGCTTGCGCCCAAGGCCGAGGTCAGCATGTTCCCGTGGAAGGAGCCGAAGGAGCGGATTCCCCTGGCAGTGCGCCAGATCCATTCCTTCCTGCGGGCACACCGCCCGGCTTAAGCGGCCAGGTCGCCTGCTTGCCTGCCCTTCAGATGCCTGCGTACCACGCGTATCCGCCTTCGGGAGACGCCGAGCCCAGTCCTTTACCGAAGCGTTTCAGGCTGTCGCTCAGCGTGATGCTGGTGATGTATTTGACGTTCTTATAGCCAAGCTGCCGCGGAACCCGCATCCGCAAAGGGCCGCCAAATTCGGTTGGAAGCTCGCCGCGATTCATACCCAGCGTAAGAAGAGTTTGGGGATGCAAAGCATCGGCCATGTCAATGCTGTCCCACCAGTCGGATTGGATCGACCGGTAAACAACATAGCGAGCTTGAGGTGAAGGCCCCACAATGTTCAGGAGGTGAGAAAGAGGCACGCCGGTCCATTCGGCGATGTAAGACCAGCCCTCTTCGCAAGCTAAGTGAGTGATCTGGCTTCGCCGGGGAAAAGTTTGGAGCTCGGCCAGTGAAAATAATCCCGGGCGCGCGACCATCCCATCCACAGCCAGGCGCCACCCGGCGAATTCTCCCGCCTGGAGGCGGCGGAAAGCTTCACCCAATGGGCCCACTTCGTTGGGGAACGGAGGCTTTGAAATCTGCTCCCGGCGAAACTCACGCGCCATCGAGTGGCGAGTTAACAGCCGCTGCGCGGCATAGGTCAGCGTTTCGCCGGGCCCGTAAAGCCCGCCCCCATCGGGCGGAATCAGCCCATAACGGCTTGCAAGTTTCGCAGCCACTGCGAGACCGGAGGCGCCGGCGACTGCCGCCAGGCCGCCTGTGACAAGTTTCCGCCGTGTGACCAAGCTCATGCCTGCTCCATATTTCGAGCGAAGCGGCCCAAGATCATGGCTCGCATCCGCTTTCGGAATCCGGATAGAAAAACCATAGCAACGTGGACCAAAAGAAAAAGTACCAGCAGTATGGTGACGAAGAAATGGATCGTGCGGGCGGACTGCTGGCCGCCTAAAATGCCGACGGCTACCGGAAATGCGGCGGCAACGGCGGGCGACATGGCCAGCCCTGTCCAGATCACCAGCGGAAACAGAAAAAAAACAACTGCCAGATAAGTCAGGCGTTGCAGCACGTTGTAGGACCAGGCGTCGCCCTCACTCGCCGGGGTGAGGCGCAAATCCCGGGCAATGACGGCGAACATCGCGCTCCACGAAACGTCGTCGCGCGCCGGCAGCAAATTCCGCCGGAAATGGCCTTGGAACAATCCGGCTACTAAGTAAACGATGCCAGTTAGTACCAGCACCCATGCGGATTGGAAATGGAGGTAGCGGCTCCAGCCGTTCTGGTCGGGCAGCACGTAGCCATAGCCCGTGGGAACGGTGGACCGCGAAGAGGGAACCGGCAGCTGGAATAAGGGAGTAGTGAGTACGTTGCCGGTTTCGCCCCAATAGAAACGTGGGTGAGAGAAGACGATTTCCACGCCGCTGATCAGCAGGGCCAGAAATGAGAGCGTCGTGATCCAGTGAGTCACGCGAACCATCGCAGAGTGACGCGGACCGCCTGTCCTGGCGGGTACGGCCGAGGTCGGAGCCAAAGCGGAATCGGCCATTTGCGAAATTGTACCAATTGCCGATCGGAGCCGCGACCGTAAGGGAGCGCTCACGCAGCCAAGTTCCAACGCTCCCCGACGTTCGCGTCTCCGCTTGAAATCGCCCTATGCTAGATTGCCTCCGCATGCGAACGAAGCGGCCTGCGGGCGCGTGCCAGCCTTGGGCGCAGCACGCGGTTCCACCACATGATCGCGCCAGTCACGAACATCAGGGCCGGCGCCAATCCGAATAGCGCCCAAACTGCCTTCGTCGCCTGGTCGCAGAACCCGGGGCCGCTGCATGGAATGCCGATGCCGTTGATGCGGCCGAAATGCAGGAATGCGAGCCAATAAATGACGCTGTCCACAACACGGAAGCCGGCGTTGGCCGCCGTGGGAGGCTCGATCCGGTCGGCGAATTCCTGTAACGGCTCGGGAAAAGCCAGATATACCCCGCTTACGCCGAACACCAATGTGAATGCGAGGCTCCACAATCCGGCCATGCTGTGCAAGTGCCAGGTGAAGCGCTTCCACCCCAGGCCTCGATGAAGTGTCAGACTTCGGCGCCAGGTCTTGATACCCGGCCACCAGATCACGAACCCCGTAGCCGCCACCACAAGCAGGGCGACTGCGCCGCCGCCGTTCACTTCGCGCCCGGCTGGTCCGGCCAGCAGATTGTCATGCAGGTCCATCAGCTTGGAAACGAGCCATATGCCGGTGGGAACTGAATCGCCAAGATCGCGGCCAGTCCGCGGATCGAACAACCGCATCCGCGTTCGATTGCCCCGCCTGAGCCAAATATCCACTGCCTGATCGGGATTCCGCGCCCGAGCGATTCTAACTACGCGATAGTTCGGATACGAGCGCCGGGCGTCCTCCGCAAGCTGGGCATCGGTCAATCGCGGCCCTGGGCCCTTCGAGATGATCGGCTCCGGCGTTGTGGCCCTGTAAAGCTCGTTGCGATACACGAGCACGCTGCCGGTCACGCTGATCATGAAAATGTAAAGGCCGAAGGCGATGCCGCTCCATAAGTGCACCTGAAACAGCGCCCTACGTAACCAGATCTTCTGCGGCTGGCGGACCCAGCGCTGCCACAGCGTCAGTTGTTCGCTCCCGCTCACTTGCGACAGGCTACAACAGGCCGCGGGTTGCGTCAACGCGCTTTTGCTATGATCACTCTACAAACGGAGAACCTTGGAGGACTCATGCGTCTACGAATGCCGCTCGCAATTATGACGCTTCTCGCTTTCGGATTGATCGGTCCGGTTCACGCGCAGATCACCAGCAACCCCATTCCGGAGCCCATCGTGAAGCGCGGGATCGCCGTTGAAGTCAAGGATCTGGTGCGGCTTCCCGATACGCGGGGCGCTCGTCCCGCCGAACAGGATGTGATGCCGGCCGGCTGGGCGCGTGCGAGCTATGTGCGCGATCTCCCCGATGGCCGCCGCTTCGCCAACGACTCGCGTGGATTTCTGTATCTGATCGATGCCAACAACCAGACGCACGTCTATGCAGACGTGGCCGCGGCCTTCCCGCGCGGTGTTTATAATCGCCTGGAAAGCGGCTTTATTGGCTTCGTTTTCCACCCGGAATTCGCCACCAACGGCCTGTTTTACACCGTGCATTCCGAGATCGGCCCAGGGAATCCGAAGACGCCCGATTTCATTCCCATTGGGTACGGCTTGAAAGATGTGACGTACCACAATGTGATCACGGAGTGGCACGCAACCAACCCCGCCGCCAATACCTTCGAGGGCACGCGGCGTGAGATCTTGCGTACCGCCCACGTGGTCGCCAATCTTACGCATCCCATGGGCGCGGTCGAATTCAACCCCTTTGCGAAGCGCGGTGACCCCGATTACGGCTTGCTCTATACCAGCGGGAGCGACTATGGTTTCAGCAACGGCGGCGGCCCGAACGCTAGCAATCCGCCCCAGACGCAGCGGCTGGATTCGGTTATTGGGGCCATTCTGCGCATCGATCCCCGCAGTCCCTCCGTCACTCACGGCCGTAAGGGGCTTGGCGATTACACGATTCCGACAGCGAACAAGTTCGCCGCGCTGGGCGACGGCACGTTGGGCGAAATTTATGCTTACGGGTTCCGCAATGCTCACCGGCTTTCGTGGGATACCGATGGAACCATGTTCGCCTCCGATATCGGGATGGACAACATCGAAGAGATTAATATCGTCCGCAACGGCGAGAATTACGGCTGGATGAAGCGCGAGGGTTACTTCGAAAACGGCAGGGCGCGCGGCGGCGCACTCAATCAGCTATTTCCGCTTGCGCCGGAGATTTTGGACGGCCGGGTGAAGGATGGATTTACATATCCGGTTGCGGTCTATGATCACGACGAGGGCCGCTCAGTCACCGACGGCTTCGCTTATCACGGCCGCATAGCCGCGCTGCGGGGCAAGTTCGTGTTCGGCGACATCTTTGCAGGGCGGGTGTTTGCTTCCGACCTTGCCGCGATGAAAAAGGCCGCCCACGATGGTATTCCCCAGAACGTGGCGCCGATTGAAGAGATCCAGCTTTACGTGCGCGATGCGGCGGGCAAGCGCGTGGACGTCTCGTTCAAAGAACTGGTGGAGAAGAGGATGGAAAAGAGTCTTCCGCGCGCCGATCTGCATATCAGCCGCACCCGCGACGGCGAGTTGCTGCTCACTTCCCGGCAGGATGGCATGATTCGCATGCTCGTTCCCGCCGGTGGGACCGAGACCGCATCGGCAAAACGGTAATGTTGTGGGGCGGGTCCCCTGACCCGCGCGGGGCGCCCTCGCCCCGCCGTTCAATTAGCTCCTCTGCTCCTTGAGAAACGCCAGGGTGTGCGTGACGCACTCGTCTGCATTGGCCGCAGCGATGTGGTACGCGTCGCTGCGGATGACCACGAGCCTGGAATTCGGGATTAGCACCTGATACGTGCGCGCTTTTTCGACCGAGTGCATTTTGCTGCGATCTGCCGTTATCACTAAGGTAGGAGCGGTGATGCGCTGCAGGACGCCCTCTTTCGCAAGATCAAAGTTCGAAAGCGCTTTGTTCAGGCCTTTTACGCCGTCCCGATCCGGCCTATTAAAGAGCGTGTTCCAATACGCGATCATCTCCTTCGAGGCGTTCGAGCCCAGCCGGTCGCGTTGCGGAATCGGCGAGGGGTCGGTAATCATCAGCGGCGATGCTGGCCCGCCGACGACCACGAGCGAACGCGTGCGCTTCGGGTAGTCGGCCGCAAATCGCATTGCCACGGCCCCACCCGTCTTCGCGCCGATGATATGCGCCGAATCGACCCCGGCCTTGTCCATCACGTGAGTGACGAAGGTGGCGAGATTGGCCAGCGAATATTCGAAGGCCCGCGGAATATCGGAATGACCTAACCCGGGCAGATCCGGCCGGATCAGGCGATACTCCTGTGCCATGCGCGGCACCCAGGCGTACCACTCCACGCTGGATTCGTCGTTGCCGTGGATGAGAACGGCGGGCTCCGGCTTGCGCCAGGGTTCCCCCAGCCAGTCTTCGCGGTAGAAGAGATCCTCTCTGTAGTCGTCTCTTACGCTCCGCACCGGTTGGCTCTGCGCGCGCGCTGTCTTGGATGCGAGTGCGCCTGCCGTGACCGATAAACCGGCCGCTACGATTGCCTTTCGGCGCGAGATGGTCGGCTGCATTGGCTTACTTTCCTAAAGCCGTCTCGATGGCAGCGCGGACTTGATCGGATTCCGGAGTGACCTCCGGCTCGAATCGCGTAACGATCTTGCCGTCGCGCCCGATCAGGAATTTTGTGAAGTTCCAGCGGATTTCCCCACCCATAGCTGCGGTCAGATACCCGTATAGCGGCGCCTTGTCGGCTCCCAGCACAGAAATCTTGGCGTACATGGGGAACTTTACTTTGTAGGTACGCTCGCAGAACTCTTTAATCTCGGTGTTGGTTCCCGGTTCCTGCTGGCCGAAATTATTGGCCGGGAAGCCGATCACTACCAGGCCACGATCCTTGTATTTCTCGTAAAGCGCTTCCAAGCCTTGGTATTGCGGCGTATAGCCGCAGTAGCTGGCAACATTGACCAGCAGGAGAACCTTGCCGCGATACGCCGCCAGCGGCGCGGGAGCGCCATCGATAGAATTCAGCGTGAAATCGTAGATACTCGAAGCGCCGAACAGTCCAGCCGCCAGCGCCATCACGGAAACGCAACCTAGAACCTGACGAATCATGTCACTCAGTATGTGGTCAGAGAGTGACAAACGCAAGCGCTTGAATCCACAGTCACACCGAATCTAACGAAGCCGCGACCCCGGGGAGCGGTCGGATCTTGACGAGATCACAATCTCGGCAAACAACAGTCCGTGTTCCCGTCCGAACGAATACCCAAGCCCGCGAGCAAATCGGATGAGCGCCATCAGCTGGCGGCCATAACCCAGCGCGACTGCCTGCTGCTCCGTCGCCCGTTCATTCCGCATGCGATACCAACGCGATTCGGAATAGCGGGTCCAGGCAAGCTGGCGCGCATAAACTCCCAACCTGAGATCGGCGTCAATATGGCACAATTCGTGGACAATGCCTCCTTCGAGCACGCGCCTCGGAGCGGGCTGCAAACAAGGATTCACCGCGATCAGGTACTCGTCCCCATCGGCCGTGTAGTACAACAGCTCGTCCTCCGCGCCCCAGCCGATCGCAATGGCTTGTCTTCGAAGTCTTGGAAATGACCGTCGGATCAACTCGCGGAGTATCCGGTCCAGGCGCTCATCAGGAATCATGAAGTTGGTGTGGAAGGTCTCCTCCTATATAATCGAGCGGATCAGAGGAGAGAGTCATGAGAACCAAGCTTTGGACGTTCGGAGCCATCGGAGCCGTCATTGTATTCATTCTCGCGGCGCCGGCCGGGCGGCATGCCGCAGGACAGTCGAATGGCCGCGAGGTCCCGCGATTCGAGCCGGATCCGCTATGGTCGCAAGCCTTACCCAACAGGTGGGTCACGGGCCAGGTCGGGGGCGTCGCAGTCGATTCGCATGACAACGTCTGGGTCTTCCACCGCCCCGCTACGATTCCTGACGGAGAGAAGGGCGCCTCGTTGAACCCGCCGCAGTCGGAGTGCTGCGTTCCCGCTCCTTCGGTCCTGGAGTTCGACACCAACGGGAAATTCCTGCAGGCGTGGGGTGGTCCTGGGCAGGGTTATGAATGGTTTTCGTCGGAGCACGGAATCTTCATCGATGACAAAGATAACGTCTGGCTGAGCGGCAGCGCCAAAGAAGACAACCACATTTTGAAATTCACGGCCAAGGGAAAATTCCTCATGCAGATCGGGCATGCGGGTAAGAACCGGGGCAGCAACGATAGCGAGAACCTCGGTGGCCCCGCCGGCCTGTTCATATACCGGAAGACCAACGAACTGTTCGTGGCGGACGGATACTTCAACAAGAGAGTGATCGTTTTCGATGCCGACACCGGCGCTTACAAACGTCACTGGGGCGCATACGGCAAGAAACCCGATGATGGACTGAAATTCCCGCCGCGCGCGCAGCTCGTCCAGGGGCCGGCTCCGGAAGGTTTCAATAACCCTGTTCACGCGGTGTTAGTGACAAACGACGATCTTGTGTATGTCGCCGACCGGTCGAACAACCGTTTTCAGGTATTTCGTCTCGACGGGACGTTTGTGAAGGAGGTGTTCGTTTCGCGGAACACGCTCCAGAATGAAGGGACGGTTCACGCTTTTGCTGTCTCGCCCGATAAGGAGCAGCGGTTCCTCTATATCGTGGATGGCTCCAACAAGGCGATTCGCGTGCTGAACCGGCAGACTCTGGAAACGGTCACATCGATCGGCGGCCACGCCGGGCATAACGCGCGTGAGTTCTTCCATATCCACAGCTTCGCCGCCGACTCCAAGGGCAATCTCTTCCTTGGCGAAGTCAATAACGGGCAACGCTACTACCGGTATGCCTTCAAAGGTATGGAACTGCCCCGGTAAGCCAGCATTAGCAAACGAAACGGGGAGTACTATTCAATCACCCCACGTTTCCCAAAATAATCGCCCTGTTTACGTCAACCTGCAGTGCTCAATTTCAGACTCCGGCTCCTTCGCCTGCTAAGTGTGAGGTCAAAGGATATTCTCATGTACAAATCCGATTCGCCCATAGCCGCAGGTGAAAGAAGGCCGCGTTGCGGACCGAACCCATTTTCTAGCGATCAGCTATCTCCGAACCGCAAGAAAACAGAAGCTCTTCTCCGTCTCCAAAGCCCGCACCAAACGAACCCATTTCTTCTCCGTATCTTCGCCCTGGAATGCCCTCGGTCCTCGCTCTGGTAGCGCCGGCGACCGTGTGGCCGATGCCTTTACAAAACCAGACGAATCCACTCGAGCGACCGGACGACGGCCGGCTGAGCGGGCTGCCACGGTCCATGCCCCCTCGTGGCCGCGCTGCTGGCGCGGTCGCGATCTTCGAACGCCATCCTCTGCCGCCCCTCATCAGCTCACGCCGTAGTGTATACTGCACTTGTCGTATGGCGAGACGGCTTTCCCCGACTGCGCGCGCGTGGACCTTTGCGCTCTTTGGGGCGGGCTGTGTACTCGTATGGGGGCAGACATCCGCGCCTCCCACATCCGATTCCCGGGCCTTCTTCGGCACCTACTGTATTACTTGCCATAACCAGAAACTGCGCACGGCGGGGCTTGCTCTGGAGACTTTGGACGTTTCCAAGCCGGGCGCCAACCCTGAAGCGTGGGAGCGCGTAATCACCAAGCTGCGCGCCGGCTCCATGCCGCCCGCCGGGATGCCGCGGCCCGATGCGGCGGTATATCGTGCCGTCGCCGGTTGGCTCGAAAATGAGCTCGACCAAGCGTGGGCAACCCATCCGAACACGGGCAGGATCAGCCCGGTGCATCGCCTCAACCGGGCGGAATACCAGAACGCCATCCGCGACCTGTTTGCGCTCGACTTCGATGTAAAGCCGCTGCTACCGGGAGACGAGACGGCTGACGGCAGCTTCGACAACTTCGCGGATGTACTTTCGATTTCCACGGCCCACCTGGAGCGCTACCTGTCGGTTGCGCGCCAGATCACGCGGCTGGCCATGGGAATGCCGCCAATTAAGCCGGGCCTCGACAGGTTCGAAATTCCGCTGCACGTTGTCCAGGACGAGCGGCAGAGCGAAGATCTCCCGCTTGGTTCGCGCGGCGGTATCGCCGTTCCCTACAATTTTCCGGACGATGGCGAGTACCTGATTAAGATCTCGCTTCAGCGCCAATATCAGGACTACATCAAGGGCATGGGCTGGCCGCAGCAACTCGATGTCCGCCTGGATGGCAAGCTGCTGAAGCGGTTCACGGTGGGAGGCGCCGCCAAGGGCCGGCCCGCCGCTTCCAGCTACGCCGGGTCTGGCGAACCGAATTTCGCCGGCGACCCTGAATGGGAAACCTACATGCAGATTGCTGGGGACGCCGGCGTTGAAGTGCGCGTTCCCGTAACCGGCGGTCCCCATACTGTGGGTGTGTCCTTCGTCAGGGAGTTGTGGGAGCCGGAAGGCCTGCCACAACCGCTGCAGCGCGGCCGGGTCATCACCGATGACCAGGTCTACATGGACTACGCCAATGTCGGCTCCGTGCAGATCGGCGGCCCGTATCAACCCAAAGGCCCGCCTAAGGACAGTCCCAGCCGCCGCGCGATTCTCGTGTGCCAGCCTCGTGCGGCAGCCGACGAGAGCGCCTGCGCTACGAAGATTCTTTCCCGCCTGGCGCGCCTTGCATACCGCCGGCCAGTAACGAGCGCCGACGTTGAGACTCTGACGGGATTTTTCAAAAGCGGGCGGCACGAGGGCGGCAATTTCGACGCAGGCATTCAATTTGCGCTCGAACGCATGCTGGCGGATCCGGATTTCCTGTTGCGCGTGCATCGCGAGAGCGCGGACTCAAGCCATGGGAGCGACCTGGAATTGGCTTCCCGGCTGTCCTTCTTCTTGTGGAGCAGCATTCCGGATGACCGCCTCCTGACGCTGGCCGAGCACGGCCAACTCTCCAATCCCGCCACGATTGAGAAGGAAGTAAAGCGCATGCTGGCCGACCCGCGGGCCGTCGATGCGCTGGTCAACAACTTCGCCGCACAATGGCTGAACCTGCGACGGGTGCAGGAAGTTGTCGTCGATCCGGAGCGCTACCCGAATTACGACCTGAGCCTCATCCAGGCCTTTCAACGCGAAACGGAACTGTTTGTAGGCAGCACGATTCGTGAAGACCGGCCTGTACCGGACCTATTGAACGCCGACTACACGTTCGTCAACGAGCGCCTGGCGCGCCACTACGGAATACCGGGAGTTTACGGCAGCCGCTTCCGGCGTGTGACGCTGCCGAACCACGATCAGCGCGGCGGTTTGCTGGCCGAAGGGGCGCTGCTTGCCACCACATCCTACCCCGACCGCACTTCGCCTGTGCTGCGCGGCAAGTGGCTTTTGAACAATATTTTCGGGTTGGGCGTGCCGCCTCCGCCTCCGGGCGTGGACACTTCGGCGGTGGAGAACAAACCTGGGGCGCCGGTGAAGTCGATGCGCGAGAAACTGGCGCTGCACCGGCAGAGCGCGACTTGCAACAGTTGCCACTCGGTGATCGATCCGTTGGGATTTGCGCTGGAGAATTTTGACGTGATCGGCGGATGGCGCTCGGTTGACGAAACGGGCAAGCCGGTCGATTCTACCGGCTCCACGGTGGGCGGCGCAAAAATCGAGGGCCTTGCCGGGCTGCGCGCGCTGCTGCTCGACCAGCCGGAACAGTTCCCCCGCACATTGACCGAAAAACTCATGGCCTACGCCATCGGGCGAAGGCTCGAATACTATGACCGCCCGGCCGTGCGCAAGATCGTGCGCGACGCGGCGCCATCGAACTACCGCTGGTCGGCGCTGATTCTGGGCATTGCGGAAAGCCCCACGTTTCTGGCACGGGCGTCACAGCCAACGCAAAACTGAACTGAAGGAGACACGACGCATGGCCTTCCTTACTAAATCGTTGCCGCGGCGAACCGTGCTGCGGGGGATCGGAACGTCGCTGGCGTTGCCATTCCTGGAAGCGATGTTGCCGCCTTTTTCGCGACGCGCACGCGCCGCCACCAAGCCCGTTAGCCGCTTCCTGGCCTTCTACACCCCGAACGGCATGGCGATGGAATACTGGACGCCCAAAGGCGAAGGGAAGGATTTCGAATTGTCGCCCATCCTTGAACCGCTGGCGCCCTACCGCGACCAAATGCTGGTGCTTTCGGGCCTCAAGGCGAACTGGAATTACATCCATGCGGGCGCTTCCGGTTCTTTCCTGACGGGCACGACACGCGGCGGCCGCAACGAAGTCGAAATCATTGCCGACGTGTCGATCGACCAATTAATGGCCAAGCACTTCGCCGGCGAAACTCAGATTGCGTCGCTCGAACTCTCCATGGATGCGCCGGCCAACGCCGGCGCGTGCACCGGCAACCTGAGCTGCGTCTACACGCACACGATCTCCTGGCGCAGCCCGACTCAACCCTTGCCGATGGAGTGGAATCCTCGCGCCGTCTTCGAACGGCTGTTCGGCGATAGCGGCACTACCGATCGCACGGCGCGCGAAGCTCGCATGCGGCAGCACAAGAGCATTCTGGATTCGGTGACGGCCAAACTCGACACCCTTAAGCGGGAACTAGGGCCGGAAGACCAGGCCAAAGTCGATGAATACACCGAAGCGATTCGCGATGTAGAGCGCCGCATCCAGCGAGCCGAGGAACAGCGCGATATCGACCTGCCCACCATCGATCAGCCACAGGGCGCGCCGCCCGTTTTCGAAGACCACCTGGCATTGATGCTCGATCTGCAACGGCTCGCGTTCCAGTCGGACCTGTCGCGCGTGCTCTCGGGCGTGAGCGGCCAGGCGCAGAGCGCGCGTCCTTATCCGCAGATCGGCGTGCCCGAGGCCCACCATCCGCTCTCGCACCACGACAACCTCCCCGAGTTGATCGCGCGCATGTCAAAGATCAACGCTTATCACACGAAGCTGTTCTCGCAATACCTCGCGAAGCTGCGGGCCACACCCGATGGTGATGGCACGCTGTTGGATCACATGATCATCCAGTACGGTGCGGGCATATCCAATAGCCAGCGCCATGCCGGCGACAACCTGCCATTGCTGGTGATGGGCGGCGGCACGGGGCGGTTGAAGGGCGGGCGCCACATCAAATACACCGGCCAACCAACCATCGCTAACCTGCTGGTTACGCTGATGGACAAGATGGATGTGCCGGTGGACCACGTCGGCGGTAGCACTGGCAAGCTGCCGTTGGATACACTTCCCGAGGTGTAACTTGAAAAACTGGTGGGGCAGGCGTTTTCGCCTGCCAATTCTGATCCCCTTCGCGCTGGCTCTGCTCCTCCTGGCCGCTACCGGTCGTCCGCCGCTAATCGACGCCGCCCGCAGCGGCGATACTGAAGCGGTACGAGCTTTGCTCCAGCAGAAAGCCGACGTGAACGCCACCGAAGGTGATGGCGCTACAGCGCTCCTTTGGGCCAGCTACCGCGACAATCTCGAGAGCGCGAAGCTGCTTCTCCGCGCCGGGGCAAAGGTGAACGCGGCGAACGATCTGGGCGCGACGCCGCTTTGGGCGGCCTCCCAGAACGGCAGCGACGGGATGGTGCGGCTGCTGCTCGAAGCCGGAGCCAATCCGAACGCCGCGCTACTGCTCGGCGAGACGCCGCTGATGGTGGCGGCGCGAGCTGGCAAAGCTGCGGTAGTGGAGTTGTTGATAGCCAAGGACGCGAATATCAATGCCCACGCGGCCCGCGGCCAGACGGCGCTCATGTGGGCCGTGGCCCAGAAACATCCGGATGTCGTAAAGATCCTGCTGGCGCACGGCGCGGATTTGCGCGCGCGGTCCGACGCGTGGAGCGAAGTGATGGCCCTGCCGCCCCACGGGTACCTGGAATACAACCGCGCGATCCCGCATGGAAAGGATACGGCCCTGCTGTTCGCCGCGCGCGTGGACGATCTCGAATCAGCGAAGCTGCTGGTGGCCGCCGGCGCCGACGTGAATGACGCCGACGCCTGGGGCGTTAGCGCCACTACACTGGCGGCGCACTCCGATTTCGAAGACATGGTTGAGTTCCTGCTGGAAAAAGGCGCGGATCCGAATGCGGCCGCGGCCGGTTTCTCGGCCCTGCATGCGGCGGTGATGCACCGCGGCGAAAAGATGGTGGCGGCGCTATTAGCTCACGGCGCCGATCCCAATGCGCCGCTGAACACTTGGACGCCGACGCGCCGATCCTCGCACGACTTCAACTTTGCCCCCGAACTGGTCGGCGCGACGCCGTTCTGGCTGGCAGCGCGCTTCAACTCGCCAGGCATCATGCGCCTGCTGGTGAAAGCGGGCGCGGACCCGCTCTTCGTGCACCACGGCGAACACGTGGTCGAGGGGCGAGGCGGCAAGGAGTACGAAACCCGCCGCGATGTGACCACCGCGCTAATGGCTGCAACCGGAATGGGTGGCGGCGAAGCTTGGGTCCGGCTCGGCCGCGCGCAGCGCGAAGCCCTCACGCTCGAAGAGGTGCAGTTAGCGCTGGAATGGGGCGTCGATATCAACGCCGCCAACACCGATAAGCGCACGGCCCTGGATGGCGCAAAATTGCTCAAATTCGACAAGGTGGTCCAGTTCCTGACCGAGAAAGGCGCTAAGTCCAGCGGCGCGGCGCCGAAGCCTGAGGCCGAGCGGTTTTAGCCCCCGTTGAGGCGGCGAAAAACGGCGAGGATCAATAGACCGTTGGACGCGGTTCGCGGCCCAGCAATTTGGAGGCAACGCTCCGCCCGTTCGACAACATCACTTTTCGCCCGTCGGCAAAATGGGCTCTGTCTTTAGACAAATACGCCTCGACGATCACCTTGTCTCCCGGCCTCAGAGAATCGCGCTTCCAGCCCATTCTCGCAAGCCCGTTCGGACCCATGGTTTCGAAGGTCCACGTGACCACCTTGCCGTCATCTTCTTTGACGTCCACGAAAAAGTAGACGTGCGGGTTCTCCCAGGCGACGCCGGTCACCACACCTTGCACCACGACAGGCTTGGACTGGTCGAACTCAGACGCAAACGAATGGTGCGTGAAACCGGGTCGAGCGAACAGCAAAACGACTCCCGCCATTGCGGTGCGGAGCGCACGCGCCATGAAGATAGGCTACAGCTTTTTCCCGCTGGTTGCATCTGCCTTTCGTCCATTGATGGCTGCTGGGGTACTAGCACGCGGCAGGTAGAATCGGAACAGGAGCATCCGATGATCACCATCCGCCGCAGCGGCGAACGCGGTCACTTTGACCATGGCTGGCTTGATACCCACCATACATTTTCGTTTGCGAGTTACTTCGACCGGGCTCATATGGGCTTCCGGGCACTGCGTGTCCTCAACGACGATCGAGTGGCGCCGGGCAGGGGATTTGGCGCGCACGCCCATCGCGACATGGAGATCCT
>CAZKVF010000084.1:0-8976 GCA_964556085.1 uncultured Solibacteraceae bacterium | reverse complement strand
TGCGACGCGGCTTTGCGCGGCCGACGTGGATTTCCCCATCGACGTTCTGCTGTATCAGAAAGGCTCGTTCGAGATGATCGAGCATCGTTATGAACGCGATGATATGCGCCAGATCTCCAACTGGTGGCAGGAGCGCATGCGGCGAGCGGTGAATGAACTGCCCTTGGAGTGGGTCGAGAGCGCGTTTTCGAAACTGACGGCGCAGGCGACGGCGCTCTGAAGATTGATGTCAGCCCTTCCGGGCTGCCGGCGCGCTTCTGCGCGACGTCTGGAGGTTGTGGGGCAGGCGCTTCCGCCTGCCAAGCCTTTTATGGGGCGGACGATCTTGTCGCCCGCCAATTGTTACCAACGCCGCTCCCTGACGGTCGCGGCTCTAAGTGCTTCACCGGTTAGTGGCGCCGGACGGTTTGCCGAACTTGGTCGCCTCGATGGGGACGTTCACCTTCACGCTGCTAATTTCAAAAGAATCGCGCCCGTCCAGCCACAAGAAGTTGTATTTGAATGGGAACTTGATTCCGTTCACGTCGCGATAATCGGCGTAATCCACCTGCGTGGGAACGCGGCCGATCGGTGAGTTGCTATAGCGCAGCAGCCGGCTCAGCAATCCCGATTGCTTATCGAAATACATGGTGACGAGGAGGCGGTTGGGGCCGCGTCCCTGCACCACGTTGACATCTTTACCGTCGATGCTGTCCGGGAAGCCAACCACCAGGTTGGTGAATACCGTTTTGATCTGGCCGGGGAAGGAGAGCATGCCGTCAACGTGCAGGCCGTCCAGTTCGGTTCCGGTCACTTCGTACTCGCCGAGCAGAGACCGCGGCACGTTCACCCAGCCCATTTTGCCATCGTAGACGCGGGTCTGGACGCCACGCTCCGGAGCATCCGGAAATGAGATGAGCACGGCGCGCTGATCAGGCGCTTTGGCAAAGATTTCGAACTTGCCGCCGCCCTTCACACGCGCATAGCCGCCCTGAGAGCCGGTGGCGATGAAACTGGTGAGTCCGGCCAGTTTCTGGGCGCCGCCCAAGGCCTGAATGTATTTGTCGAAGATCTGGGTGGCGGAAGGAACGCCCTGGCCGGGCTGGATCATGTCATCCTTCTCGTCGTTGGGAGGACCATAGAGTGCATCGAGGGCGATAGTGGTGGCCGGCCGCTCGCGGCCGTGATGGCAGGTATAGCAGCTCACATTCTGCACGCCGCCGAAGTAGGTTTTGTTGATGTAGGCCACCATATCCACCATTTGGCGCGCCTTCCGCTTTCTCGCGGTGTCGAGCTCCCAAACGACCTTGTCGGTTCCTGCGCCGGTATGGCAGTCGGAGCAGTCGAAGGCCAGTGAGGAGGTCATGACGCCCATGCTCCCCATAAAGTCCGCCACCGTGAGCCCCTTCAGCGGCGCAGTCTGGACATTTTTGAAAACCTCGCCCGCTGACTGGCCTTTGGGCGGGATGGCAGATGGCGGCTGTTGCGCCGTTGCCCGGCTGCCGAGCTCAACACCGATCATGCCAACGAGCGCGATTCCGGCAAGCGCCGGCATAAGTCGCCTGGAACTAACCTTCATAGACGATAACCTCCACAAGCGTGAACGCGTATCATACTAACGATTCGCGCTTGCGCGCAAGCTTGGGGGTAAAGCCGGCGGTCGGAAGTCTGCCCCACCTGGTTGTGCCTGCAAAGTGGGATAGACACTTTCGTCTGTCAACTCCCCGATTTCACGGCTGCGTAAGGTATGAGACGGGGCGGGCGAAAGTCGGGTTCCAGGAGCCACGCCGAGCGGTCTGGAAAGTACGCCCGCAATTTCTCATTTTCCAGGGCCCCCAGGTCGCGAGCCCAGACTACGCGTGAAGCATCGATATCCGCGCGGTTATAAATCCACTCCTCCTGGAAATGATGCTGCGGATAATAACGGACAAACATCAGCAGCTTGCCGGGGATGGCTTCGACTTGCCGGTTCACGGCGATGCGGGCCGCGGGATTGCGGTGGTTCAATCCATCCCAGGTCTCGTATTGCCGGAGCGCCTGGGAGAACTGCTGGTTATCGAAGAGGTGCAGCGTGTACCAGAAGAGAAACTGGGCCACGCAGAGAAACGCAATCAGCCCGGCGGCGGTGTGGTTCCAGCGGAAAATGCGCTCCAGGCCGGCTACAGCCGCGAGGATAAAGAGGCAAGTGACTCCGGCGAGATAGTGGGCCTCGAAATTGGGATAAAAGTTCGTGCCCAGAGCGAAGAGGGCAAGCGTGATCGCCACCCACGCAAAGCGGAACTCGCGGCAAGCCCAGAGGAACGCCGGCAGCGCCAGGTAAAGCGGCGTCAAAAAGAAGAAACGGTAAAAGCGGACTCGGTATTCCAGGCGCTCCAGGAACGTTCTCCAAGTTTCCGGCCCGCTACCGCGAAAGCCCGTCTGCATCCGGTAATTCAGCTCCTGCTCGTGATTTAGCTCGCGGTGCGGCACCGGATTGGCTTGAAACGTCAGCGAAGCCGGGACGCCGTACTGATAGCGGCTCAGCGTGTAGGGCAGCGTGGTCCAGCTTCCGGTCACCTGCCGGTTTTGAATCAGGGTAATGCCGAGGACCATAAGGACGGGCAGAACGGCCACGGCTGCGGGCCTGAATAGGTCTTTCGGTGCGCGGACTCCTCTCAGGAGCGGGAGGAAGAACAGCACGAAACTCAGGAACAGGAAGACGGACTCGTAGGGCCGGGTCAAAACGTGGAGCCCGAGTCCGGTTCCCAAAAGGAGCGCGTTGCGGGTAGTTGACCGCGCTTCGAGAAGCCGTGGCAGGGCGCCGAATACCAGGCAACCGGCGGCGGCCGCTGCCGCGCCGCCCCAGTAGCTGTTCATCCAATAGCAGAGCGGACCGAACTCGATAGCGGCCAGAACGCCGCCCAGGAGGGCCCAAGGCGGCGCGACCCACGCGCGGAGCATCCAGTAGCACAGGGCGGAGAAGGCGGCCACGGCAAGCAAGACGCCGGCCCAGGGATGTCCGAACAAACTCCAGCCGAACGCCAGCACCAATCCCTGGCCGATCGGATAGATCGAGCTGTAGGTGGGTTGCTGCAGCACAAACTGGGTCTCGAAGAATTGAGGGAGCGCATGCGGCGGATTGGCCAGCCGCAGGTGGCGCAGGCTATCGGCAGCGAGTAGATGGCCGAATTCGTCGTAGATATCGGGAACAGGCACGGGGTGATTGGCGAGCAGCGCCAGGCGCAACGCCACCGGCAAGAGTGCGAGAGCCGCCATCGACCAGCCGGTGCGCGAAGCGAGACGCGCAGCCCGAGGTTCGATCGCGGGCCAGGCCACGCCCCACAGCGCGAGCAGGAACGCGAGGATCAGCAGCAGGAAATCGCTCGCTCCGAAGCCGAGCGGGTTGTGCAGCGGCAGGAAGGAGCGAAAGAAATCGAAAAGGAACACTGGCTTCATTTTCGCAAGTAGCAGGTCGAGGAGGACCCGCGGGATCAGGGGGTCTGCCCCACTGGTTTACAATAATGCTCAAGGAGAAAACCCGGATGCGCGCGCAGAGGATTGCGGGATTGTGCCTCCTGGGCGCCGTGTTGCTGTTCGCCCAGGACTGGAAGACCACTGATTCCTTACCCAACGTCGATTTCACCGGCCTGACGGCGGCGCAGAAGGCCAAGGTTCTCAAGCTCGTGCGCGAGAACGATTGTTCCTGTCACTGCGGCATGAAGGTTGCCGAGTGCCGCATGATGGATCCTAGCTGCTCCTATAGCAAGGGAATTGCGCAGTCGATTGCGGACGCGATCAAGCAGGGCAAGACGGAGACGCAGGCTCTGGCGCTGGCGAAGGCGTCTAAATGGGGGCAAGGTCCGCCGGATCACTCCGCGACGCTGGAGCCCCCGGTAGCTATTCCGGTAGCGGGCGCGCCGGTGCGAGGCGCGGCGAACGCTCCCGTGACTCTGGTGGAGTTCTCCGATTTCCAGTGCCCGTTTTGCATTACCGCCACGCCGCAACTGGAGGCGATTCTCAAGGCTTATCCGGGCCAGGTGAAACTCATTTTCAAGCAATTCCCGCTCGACAGCCATTCGCAGGCCGCGCTTGCAGCGGCGGCGGCACTGTCCGCGCACAAGCAGGGCAAATTCTGGGGAATGTACGATGCCCTGTTTGCGCAGAAAGGCCACCTGTCGCGCCAGGGCATTATCGGTCTTGCTGGAGCCGTGGGCCTGGATGTGAACCGGTTCCAGACGGACCTCGGTTCAGCCGAGATCAAGCGCGCCGTGGACAAGGATATCGCAGACGGCGAAAAGATCAGCGTCGATTCCACGCCCACACTGTTTGTCGATGGCCAGCGCTTCAACGGTCCGGTGACGCTGGCATCGCTGCGGCCGATCATCGAAGCGGAATTGAAGCATCCGGCGGCGCAGCCCAAGGAGCAGGCCGCGCGGTAAGGGAGCGACGCTCCCTCACGGTCGCGGCTCCGATGCTGCTGTTAATGGCGGCCGGCGTCGGGAAGCGTTTCGGCGATTGCCAGGGTGGCCCAACTGGCGCCGGATACGGAGATCCACTGGTTATTGCCGAACGGGTACCCGCTCTCGAAGTATGGCTGGGTGGGATACGATCGCGTTTTCACCAGCCAGGAGCCGTCCTGATATTGCGTTTGCTGGAGGAACTTGACACCTCTCAGATAGGCGGCGTCGGTGGCGGGTACACCCGCGGCTCGCAGGGCGTAAAGCGAAATTCCTGTGGCATAAGCATCGGGTTGTAACTCCTCGCGCTGACGCCAGCCGCCGCCGGCCTCTTGCTGGCCGAGAATGGCTCTCACTGCCTTATCCACTTCGGGCCACGGCGCTCTGGTCCACGCCAAACCCATAAGCCGCATGGCGCGGTCTTCCGCCGAACGGGCATCCACGGCCAGGAGCCAGCGCTGCGCCCGCCGCAGCTTCTCTTCGACCTGGGCTTTGCGGGCCGGACTCGGATAGAGCGTCAGGGCACGGACCCCCAGCGCGGTCGCTGATACCAGGCTATCCTCGCCCGGCGGGCGAGAGACGCCGTTGGGAGTCCAACTGCCATCCGGCAACTGCAAGGCTGCCGTGATGTGCGAAAGCGAGGCTGTGATCTTATCCAAGGCATGAGCCTCGGCGGCGAGCGCCATGGCCACGTAGCCGATGGTGATGATATTGCCCGCCGGCTGGTCGCCCTGCATGGCGGCTTCCGAAGCTGCCTGGAAGGATTTGAGGATCTGGCCCAGGTTCGTCTGTTCCACCTCCTCGTTAATCGCGATGCCTTTTCTCCGGGCCGCGGCCGCGGCCATGGCGACCAGCGCCTGGCTGTGGCAACTGATGCACGCGCGCCTTTGATAGATTACCGGCGCCGTCGGCAGCAGCAGATTCACGGAGCGCTGAATGGAAACGCGAGGATCTTCGATTCCGCCTGGTTCGGGCGGTAGATAGGTTTTCTGGCGAAGCCCGCGGCCGCTGGTGGCGCCGAACTGTTCGAGGACCGCAATCTTGGCCGAATCGGCGCGGTAGCGTGCCCAATCCAGGGGGCGTTCGGCATCCGCATCTTCGGCGTTGGGTTCGGCGCCTTTTTCGAGCAGCAGCTTCAACGTCGCGGCACTGGACTGCTCCGAGGCGGCAGCGGTCATCAAAGCTGTGCGGCGATAAGGACCTGCACGCGCATTGACGTCGGCTCCTAGCTCGATCCATCGTTCAATCAGCTTGGGATCCTGCCAGTGGGCGGCCATGGCGATCGCATCCTTTTCCACGTGCGCGCCCTTCGACAGGAGGTAATCCAACGTAGGCAGATAATGGCGGGCGTAGCGAACATTGCTACCGTATCCCGGCTCGTTGGGATCGCAGCCGTGTTCCACAAGGAAGCGGACGACATCGACATCGGCCGATACCGCCGCCCTTCCGAGAGCGTGGATGCCGCCGCGGTCCTTGGCATGGATATCGGCGCCATGGTCCAGCAAAAGCTGCAAGACCGCGACCGAACCCGGATAGCTGGCCGCAACCAGCAACGGCGTCCTCTGAAAGTTCGTGGACCGGGCATTGGCGTCCGCACCGGCTGCAAGCAGCCGCTTTACTTTGGCGGCATCGGGAACGGCCCAGTGGAGCGGAGTGGCGCCGGCGCTGTTTCGCGAGTTCGGATTGGCGCCGTGATCGAGCAGCAGCTGGATCGAATCGGCGGTACCGTACAACGCAGCAGCCATCAAAGCGGGTGTACCCTCGAAATCTTGCGAATTAGCGCTGACACCCTGACTCAGCAGGCGCTTGACAGCCGCGGTGTCGCCCCTCTGGATGGCCTGGAAGAGGGATTCAGGTGCGGGCGCTTCGGCGGCGAAGAGCGGGGAGGCAAAGAGAACCCCGAGTAACGCCTGGCAGGCGAAACCGCCTGCCGAACGAACAAAGCTCGGCACGTTATTTCCCTACCATGTGGCGGGAGTCGCGCTCGCCTTCCAGGCACACATACTCCAGCAGATCGGAATCGAGTTGGAAAGCCAGGTCAATCTTCACAGTCCAGGGCTTGGTGTAAGCTTTGGGGTCGTCCACGGTCATCTCGAGTTCCATGGAGCCGAAGTTGACGCGGCGGAAACGCTCGGTGATTTTCGCAGCCGTGGTTATGGGGCTGCCGTCGTAGTCGGCCCAGAGGCCGTCGCGAAAGCCGGTGGTCTCAACCACCAGAGTGTCGCCCACCCACTTTCCGGTCGAGTAGCCATTCCAGGATGGCTGGGGGTCCTCGGGTAGAGGCCGCCCGTCGGTGAAGATCTGGCGGTACTCGAGATCACGCTCATGCAGGATCGCGACATAGCCCGGGGTTTGGACAATCCGCCGCGGAAAGGGATGGGTGTTCTTTTGCAAAATGCCGAGCGGCATGCATTTGACATCCGGATTATCTTTGCTTTGGTCGGCGGTGCGCTGGTTGCGCAGCGCCGCAGCCCAAGGCTGGTAGGGCAGACCGCCGGGAACCACCGAGCCGAAGTCCCAAAACGGCCCGGTGGCGTTCACCTGGCCTTCGAGGCTTTCATCCAGCGCCCGACGGCGTACTGGCGCCCAGATTCCGGAGAGGTCCGGTTTACCGTCAGCGGCGTGCGGCGCAGGCGCGGACAGGTTGGGCGAACCATCCGGCTTACGGGGCACTCCGGCGGTCGGATAATGGAACCACTGTGCCGGCAGGAGCTGCGCGGCAACCAAGCCGGCCAGGAAAATGCGCGGTTTCACGGGCGTCAACAGGGATTATACGCCTTCCGCAGGCGGCAAGATCGCCGGCGCCAGGGGCTGGCGGCGGGGGGACGAGATTAAACAGCCGCTCATCCGGTCGCGGCCGCGAGCCCACGCGGCTGCTCGACTTCTTCCCCGCCATAACCGATTTCAGTTCAGCACGATTGATTAGCCTTCGCGCCGGCCTACTTCATTTTTTGAGAAGTTCTACTGAAGATGACGGAGCTACTGAACGAGTCGTTCATTCCATTTCGAAGGCCAACACCGCGAGGCTGGCATTCAACTCGTAAAACGAACTCCAGGGCGGTCCTGATCATGAGGCCAGGATAGCCCGCCGCTGGACGATTTCAGCCCGCGCCTGGGCGCGCTGATCTTCAGAACATGTTCCAGAGGAACTGGTTATAGATCTCGTGGTGATACTGCACTTCCGGCACCTTGACGAACGTCCCCAGAAGCCGCGGGCAGCGATCGGCGGCGGCTTTCTTCAAATCGGCATAGCGGCCCTTGACATCTTCCCCGAATAGCTTAGTAGTCCACTCGGCCTTATTGAAGTAGTCGATCGAGTCGTAAATATTGTCGGGGAGGTAGCGCTCGGCGGCGCGAAGGTTATCGTGCGAGAGGATGTCGCCTTCGAGGCCGGTTCTGAAAACCGAGTACAAAACCATGTACGGGCTGGCGTCGGGCGCGACAGAACGCACTTCGACGCGCGCGCTCTTGGAATTGCCGATGGGCACACGCACCATTGCGCCGCGGTCTTTCGCGGAGGCCTTCAGCTGATTGGGAGCCTCGAAATGGGGATCGAGCCGGCGATAGGCATTCACGCTGGGGTTCATTGCGAGGCAGATATCGAGGCCGTGCGAAAGGATGCGGTCGATGAACTCCCAGGCGCAGCTGCTCATCTTCTCTTCGCCCTTGGGATCCCAGAAGATGTTCTTGCCTTTCTGGGTGACGGAAACATTGGTATGCATGCCGCTGCCGTTCACGCCCACAATGGGCTTAGGAAGGAAACAGGCGGTGAGGCCCATTTTCTTGGCTACCTGGCGGCAGATCAGCTTATAGAGCTGAATCTGGTCGGCGGCATTGACCACTTCGGAATAGCTGTAGTTGATTTCGAATTGGGAGGGCGCCACCTCGGGATGATCTTTTTCGTTCTCGAAGCCCAGGGCGCGCTGCACTTCCGCACAGTGGTCGATGAACATGCGCAGGGAGTCGCCGGGGAGCGAATGATAGTAGCCGCCGGTGCTGACGTACTCGAACTTGCCCGTTTCGTGATAGCGCCGTTCGGCGTCGACGCCCTGAAAGATGAAACCTTCGATTTCGTTGGCGGCGTTCAGCGTATAGCCGTGCTTCTCGTACAGCGCGTTCGCGTACGACTTGAGTACGCTGCGGAGATCGGCGGCATAGGGCGTTCCATCCTTGTCGAGCACTTCGCCAAAGACCATCACCTTGCCCGGCCCGAAAACGTCGGCAGGGGCCCAATAGAACGATCCCCAGTCGACGGCCAGCCTCAGATCGCTTTCGCGTTGCGCGGTGAAGCCGCGGATGGAAGAGCCGTCGAAAGTCATGTTGTCAAAACTTTTGACGAGCCACCTCTTGTCGTAGTCGAGCATGTGAAGACGGCCTTCGAGGTCGCTGAACAACAGCGTAACGGCCTTGATCCGCTTCTCGTCGGTCAGGTACTTCAAACGCTGCTCCTGAATCTTATCGACGGGGGTACGCGAGAGGCGCTGTTCCTTGGCTTCCAGATTCAACTGTTCCAATTCGCTATAAGAAAGGCTGAGAAAGTCCTGCAGTCCATTCATGGTGG
>CAZKVF010000083.1:0-13122 GCA_964556085.1 uncultured Solibacteraceae bacterium | reverse complement strand
CGCTGCCAACTGCTTGGATTGTATAAGCAGCAGGAGGACTCTCGACCCCGCCAATTACGCTTGTTAGCCTTCAAAGCCTACCCCTTCCCCGGCGCCCTGTAGCTGGTCTTCGTGCTCACCGCCCGATCCGCCTCCTCGATTGTCAGTAGGGGTATCGTCTTGGCCCGGACCAGGCCCGTTGCCGAGACCGCTACCGCCACCGCCGCGGCGCTGACATGATCCGGAAGCTCACAAAGGACAAACACGTCCCGGTCCCCAAGCGCGTAGTACATCGCTTCGAGTTTGCCGCCGACCGAAGCGAATGTTTCCTTGATTACAGCCTGCCGTGATGACGGCTTTTCCTGGACAAGCGCCCGCAGACCTTTGGATGTGTAGTTAGCTTCAATGAGAAATTTGGGCATGGAAACTCTCCTTTGTATGTAGGCGGAATTATACCTTATGCAGTTTTTCGTAAATCCTTCCAAGTGCCCGTGTGGTACTATGCTGGAAGGTTCGGCTCCTGTGGCCGTTAAGCCTCCCTTGCCGTAAGCCTTCGCAAAATAAATGAATCTGCGGTCTCTGTTTAGCCTGTTTTCGTCCGATCTGGCGATCGACCTGGGGACGGCCAACACTCTTGTCTACGCCAAAGGCAAGGGCATCGTGGTCAACGAGCCATCCATTGTCGCCATCAACAAAAATAGCGGCGAAGTCGAGGCGGTAGGCAAGGAAGCCAAGGAGATGCTCGGCCGCACTCCCGGCAACATCGTCGCCATCAAGCCCATGAAAGACGGCGTGATCGCCGATTTCAAGGTCACCGAGCGCATGCTGAATTATTTCATTCAGAAGGCGCATGGCCGCAAAATGCTGGTGCATCCCCGCATCGTCATCGGCGTCCCCAGTGAAATCACCCAGGTCGAAAAGCGCGCCGTCATGGACTCGGCCTATCGCGCCAAAGCCAGTGAAGTCCACCTCGTCGAACAGGCCATGGTGGCCGCCATCGGCGCCGGCCTGCCCATCACCGAACCTTCCGGCAATATGGTGGTCGATATCGGCGGCGGCACCACTGACGTGGCCGTCATCTCCCTCTCCGGCATCGTATACTCTCGGTCCGTCCGTGTCGCCGGTAACGAGATGGACGATGCCGTCATGCAGTATCTGAAGCGCAAGTACAACCTTCTGATCGGTGAGCGCACCGCCGAAACCATAAAAATGGAAATCGGTTCGGCCTACCCCCTCGATAAGCCTCTCAACATGGAAATCAAAGGGCGCAACCTGATCGAAGGCGTCCCCCGCACCATTACTATCGACGATAGCGAGATTCGTGAGGCCCTCTCCGAATCGGTCGCCACCATCGTCAACGCCATCCGCGTCGCCCTCGAACGCACGCCGCCCGAGTTAAGCGCCGATATCAGCGATCGCGGCATCGTGCTCACTGGAGGGGGCGCCTTGCTTAAGAATCTCGATAAACGCATCCGCGAGGAGACGGGGCTTCCCGTGTCCATCGCCGACGATCCGCTGGCTTCCGTCGTGCTTGGCACCGGACGCATGTTGAGCGACTTCCGGCTTTTGCGTAAGATTTCGATAGACTAAGAGTAGGGTAAGAATGATCTCCAGCATTCAGCCGTCAGCCACCAGCTTTTGGGTTTGGCTGAACGCTGATCGCTGAGAGCTGAACGCTGGTTGTCCATGGAAAACTTCTTCAACCGCTACCGGAACCCCACCGTTCTCCTGCTCGTCATCTTCGCCCAACTCGTGCTGCTCGCCTTACAGGTTAAGAACGATCAGGACGTGCGCATGATCCGGGTCTGGACTGTGTCCGCCGTTACCCCCTTCGCCCGGGTCGTCGAATGGATGCGCGGCGGCAGCATCGGCTTCGTCCGCGATTACATCCTGCTCCACGATACCCACCTGGAAAACCGCCGCCTCCAGGCCGAGGTCGACCGCCTCAAACTCGAAAACAATTTCCTGAAAAATGAGCTGAATACCGCCGACCGCGCCAAGGCCCTTGCCGTATTCCAGTCCCATACGCCCTCCAAGACGCTCGCCGCCAACGTCATCGGCACGGGCGCGGGCAGCAACTCCAAAGTCGTCTTCGTCGACCGCGGCTCTACGGCCGGCGTCCAAAAAGGCATGGCGGTCGTCACTCCTGATGGCATCGTGGGCAAGGTGATCGCTGCCTACCCCACAGCTTCCGAAGTCCTCCTCATTACCGATCCCGATTTCGCCGCCGGCGTCGTCACTCAGAAGACCTTGGTCCACGGCACCCTCAAGGGCCAGGGCACGCCGATGTGTAAAGTGGATTACGTCGCGCCCGAGGAGAAACTGGCTCCGGGCGACTGGTTATACACCTCCGGGGACGATCGCATCTTCCCCCGCGGTTTGCCCGTCGGCGTGGTCAAGGTGGTTCGGCCGGGGCAGCCGTTCCAGGAGGTCTATGCGGAGCCCATGGGCATGCAGCGTGGCTTGGAGGATGTGCTGATTTTGATCGAAGGCGTGCATCAGGTCATCCCCGATGAGCCCATCGCCGCGCAACCGGTCTACCTCGCCCCTCCCGTACCCGCTGCCGATCTGCAGGCTTCTGCCGCCCAAATCGCTACTGGTACCGACGCCGACAAACTGCGCTCGCAATACAAGACCATCGGCGATGCCCAGAACCACAAATTCGGCGAGGGCGGTGTTGGCGAAAAGCCGGCCAACTTCAACCTGAAAGTGGCACAGCCTGTGGGGCCGGCGCTTCCGCCTGCCAATCCTGCCAATAGGGTGGGGCAGGCCCTTCCGCCTGCCAATCCGGCGCCCAATCCCCAATCCCCAGTTCCTGCACAGCGTGCAGGCCCAACGCCCGCCCCTAGGCCTGGCCAGCCACCCCCCCTCCCCAGCGACGATGTCGCCCAGCGCCCCCACGCCGAATGAACTATTCCGACGATAGCCGCATTCTGCTCAGCAGCCAGCGCGAAGGCCAGATCTCCCGCTTCCGCTTCTGGGTCATGTTGGCTGTCCCTCTGGCCGCCATCCTCTTCCAGGTCTATGTGCCGCTGTTCTTCCAGTTCCTCGGCTTTCTGGAAATGCCCTTGCTCGTCGTGGTCTACTTCGCCCTCATGCGGCGCAACCAGGTGCAAGGCTTGATGATAGGTGCCTTGGTCGGCTTGGCGCAGGACTCACTCTCCAAGAACCCCCTGGGCATGTTCGGAATCTCCAAAACCCTGGTCGGCTACTTCGCCGCCTCCGTTGGCGTCCGGTTCGATGTCGATAATATGCTGCTCCGCGCTTTCCTCGCTTTCTTCTTTTTCGTGTTCCACCAGTTCTTCTACTGGGTCATGGCCCGCACTCTACTCGTGCAGCAACTCACCTTTGACATTCAAAGAACCCTGATCCTGGGCCTACTGAACGCCGTCGTCGCCATCTTCCTGTTTCACTTCCTCGATAAGCTCCGCGAAAGCGTCTGAGACGACTATGGACAACAGGCACCCACACTCGAATCCGGCAAACCGCTTGGTTGTGGTGCTGGAAACGAACGATCAGATCCAGTTGGCCATGGCGAAGGGCCTCCTCGACCATGCCGCAATTCCGTTCTTCGTCCAAGGCCAGTTTGCGACTATGTGCCAGAATGTAGACGGCTTTCTTCACAAATGGGTCCGCCTCCAGGTCCCCGCGGATCGTGTCGCTGAGGCACAAGAAGTCCTGGAACCGGTGCAGAACCCTCGGCCATTTCTTTGCTGATCTTGTGGAGCAGGCTTTAGCCTGGCGCTTCCGCCTGCCAAGCCTTGTCGGGTATGCGCTTCAGCCTGCCAAACGTGAATCCAGACCGCCTCGCCGCGCCATCATCCCCTAACCCGCCAATCCGCGATACACTGTGATCCGATTCGGAGTGTGACAGGCCCCCGGGCCTGTCACACTCCCAATGGAGGCTTGCGCATGAAAAGGCTTCTCAGGCTCCTTTTCCCCGCCGTGATCGTCACTTTACGGCTCTCCGCCCAGACCGATTGGCCCGCCTACGGCCACGATCCCGCCGGCCAGCGCTATTCTCCGCTTACCCAGATCAACACCACCAACGTCGCCAAACTGAAACTCGCCTGGCAGTACGGTAGCGATCCCACCGCCATCGACCTCAACCCCACCACTCGCGCTCTAACCGCCACCGAGGCCGTGCCCATCATGGCCGATGGCGTCCTGTTTACCCCGACTGTTCACCACACCATCGTGGCCCTCGACCCTCAAACCGGCCGCGAAATCTGGAAATACGACCTCGGCAAGGCTGCCGCTCCCCTGCGCGGCGTAACCTGGTGGCGTGGCGATAAGAACGCGCCCGCCGAAATCCTGGCTGGAACCAGCGACGGCCGCCTGCTCGCCATCAACGCTAAAACCGGCAAGCTCGTCCCGGGCTTCGGCACCGAAGGCTCACTCAACCTGCGCCAGGGCGTCACCGAGAAATTCCCCGACGCCCCCTATCACATGAGTTCCCCCGGCGTCATCTATCGCAACCTGATCATCACCGGAGCGCAAGGCAAGGAAGACGACGCCGACGGCCCCGCCATGGACGTGCGCGCCTGGGACCTCCACACCGGCAAACTCGTCTGGACTTTCCATACCATCCCCCATCCCGGCGAAGCCGGCTACGAAACCTGGCCCAAAGATTACTGGATCACCGCCGGCTCTCCGGCCAACTGGGGCGCTGTCACGCTGGATGCGCAGCGCGGCCTGGTCTTCCTCCCCATCGGCCAACCCGCCGCGCAGTATTACGGTGGCGCCCGCCACGGCCAGAACCTCTATTCCTCCTCGATCGTCGCCCTCGACGCCGCCACCGGCGCCGTGCGCTGGCACTTTCAATTGACTCATCACGATCTCTGGGATTACGATGCCGAAGCCGCCCCCTCGTTCATCGACGTCGTGCGCGATGGAAAGAAAATTCCGGCCGTTGTGGCCGTCTCCAAACCCGGGTTGATGTTCTTCCTCGATCGCGAGACCGGCAAGTCGGTCTATCCCGTCGAAGAGCGGCCCGTTCCTCAAAGCGACGTTCCCGGCGAGGAGACCTCGCCCACACAACCCTTCCCCCTCAAGCCGCCGCCCCTGGCCCGCCTCGGCATGACCCCGGATGAGATCTTTACCGGCGAACCTGACCACGAGAAATTTTGCCGCGACTTGGTAGAAAAAATCGGCGGCATTCACAGTCTGGGAGCCTACACTCCTTACAGCAGCAAGGAATTCCGCATCATCTTTCCCGGCCAGCAGGGCGGCCCCAATTATGGCGGCGTGGCCGTCGACCCCAAATTGGGCTACGTCTTCGTGAATTCGCGCAATGTGGCCGGCATGGGCCGCCTTGACAAATCAAAGGAGGGTGACAAGGTCGCCTATCGCCGCTTCAGCCCGCTGGGCGCGGGATCTTTCAATGCGCGTTTTTGGGAGCCATCCAAGCAGATGCCGTGCCAGCAGCCGCCGTGGGCCGAGTTGATGGCCATCAATGCCGGCTCCGGCGATATCGCCTGGCGCGTGCCTCTCGGCACCAGTGACGAGTTGGAGGCCAAGGGCATTCACAACACCGGAGCCTTCGGACAAGGCGGTCCCATCGTTACCGCCGGCGGCCTCGTCTTCATCGCCGGCACCATCGACAAGCGCTTCCGGGCCTTCGACTCCCACAATGGCAAGTTACTTTGGGAAATAAAGCTGGACGCTGAAGGCCACACCAGCCCCATGACCTACGCCGTGAATGGCAAGCAATACGTCGTCATTGTCAGCTCCGGCCTCAATGCCTTCGCCCTGGAGTAGGATAGCCGCCCGAAGCATCGGATCGTCCTTACCCCACGCACGGGTCCGCACCGATCGTCCCTCTGAGTTCGTCAAGATACTGCGAACTCCCGACGCGTGCCAGTTGCTGTTTTACGTAGGTGAGGCGCTCTGCAAGATCGATTGCCCCCGTTTCCGCGCCGCTCGTTGCGAATGCCTCTAACGCCGCCAGGTGGCGCTTCCACAGCGCCATATCACGAGCCTGCTTGCCGCAGATCCGGGCGCGGTACCAGTCGCTTTCGAGAAGTGCCTCGCGCTCAAACAGGCCGCGCACCTTGGGATCTTCGACTCCGGCGCCTTCCCACGACCCGAATGCCATGATGTGCAGCAAAGCCCGCAGCGGCGGACAGGCCGCTTCGATGCTGCCATCTTCGAAGTACTGTTCCGCCACGCGCTTTTGCGCCTCGGCTATGGCATCCACGCCCGCGGCAAATTGATCCAGGTCCTGCTTCTCGGGGCGCAGCATCTCTTCCGTGAACACCATATCCGGCGTCTCAAAGATGCGGCCCAGGAAGCGCTCGGTAAAGAGCGCTGTGATGCGATATCCCAGGCGGCTGGCCAGTATCTTGCGGCCTTTGTGGCAGAAGTCGGCTACCTTTTCCAGGTAGCCGTTGGCTTTCAGAAATTCTGGATCGCGCTCGTGGACACGCATCCGGCACCATATCTCGGGGACCAGCATGCTGACGTCGTGGTCTACGCGGAAGCACGGCCCGACGTAGCCCGCCGAAGTCGTGAACCCGGCATAGCCGGTGAGAATGAAGGCAACCAGCGCGTTGTTCAGGTCGATCACCGGCCACAGCGCGTTGAATGGCGCCTTCGTCAGTGCCCCCTCGCTTCCGAAACCGATAGTCGAAGGCGATTTCCCCGTCAGGCTGCATATGAAATCCATGAACAGCTCGGGAAGTTCCTGGTAGTGAATCGGGCTGTAGACCGCCAGGGGCGGCAAACCGATTTTGCGATCCGGCGGGTTGTTGCGGCGCCCCGCCAGCACGGCATTCACCGGCTGGTATACCGGACTGTCCGCTGGGATCCCCCGGCTTAGCCGCGCGGCCATTTCCGCGAGGTAAGGCACCCGCGGATTCGCCAGGTCGGGCCGCGGCTCCAGGTATCGTGGATTCGTCGATGGCTTCCCGTTTACCAGTCGCGGATGCGCGGACGAAACCGCAAAGCGCGTCTCGGGGTGCTCCACGAACTGCTCCAGCAGCCGCTTCATGGGCTCGCTGTACTGATCGAACTCGACTACATGATCCACCAGGCTCCGCACGCGCTCCGCTGTGAGTGGTTCGAAATTGGAGAGGAACATACCGGGGCTGGCAAGATCGGCTTCCGCTTTCCGGTCCACGCCCCGATGGATTGCGTCGTCCGGCCGCTGAAACAGGAGCTGTTCGCAGTTTGCCACCAGCTTCACGCTGGGATTGGCATACTCCGGGTCGAGGCCGCTGAGGCTCTCGCGCGGCAGCACCACGGAGGCCGTGATATCGTCTTCCACCTGAACCTTCTCGGCGGGGTGAAAATCGGGACGCAGCTTGTAAATCCGCCAGGCGCCTTCGGCATCGTATCCCACCCGCAGATAGTTAGAGACGAGTTTCTGGTCGTCGTACTTCAACTCGTGGCCTAAATGTCCATTAACCCGGTCCACCGAGAAGTGTTCACGCCAGTTATCGCCCCACTCCGGCTGATAGTAGCGCTTCACCGTGTAGACGAGTTGCCGGATGGGTTGCGGCAAACCGCGCACCCACTCATTGTGTGCGTCGGTGTAGTCAGCTGAGGGCGTCAGTAACTGAATCACCGATCCCAACGTGCGCTCCGTGCTGAGGATAGGCCGGCGGCTGCGCGCATCCGGCGGACGCTTGCGATACACGGACGAAAAATCGCGGGCCAGGATCTCGGCCACGTGGTCCATATCGCTGTGATACTCATTCACGAACACTGGTCCCTGCAGCAGAGAGTTGGCGATGGATTTGGAAATTTCCGATTTGCCGCCGCCGGAGACGGTGCATGGTTTGTGACACAGGGTGCCGCGGGGCCGTGAACCGACCAGCCGCCAGGTCGTGCCTCCCTGCTGCTTCTCCAGCCAGAGGCGGAAGCCATTGGGCAGAAAATAGATGGCTCCGGTCTTGAGAGTCAGGCGGGCCGGCTCGGCGCCGTTGGGCCATTCGATGAAACCGTCGCGTGCGTGGAAGACGGCGTTCTCCGGCACATAGTAAACACTGTCAAACCGGCGGTCCACTGCATAGCCTTCGGACTTCTGTTCGACCATGCCGCCGAGCACCCTCATGGCATCGGCGTAAGCCGCCTTCCTCAAGCTCACCGCGCGCTCGGCATAGAACTCCTGCCCCAGCACATACGTTGCGAAAGCCATGGCGCCGCCCGCATGCTCTTCCTCCGCGAGCCCGTAAAGATTCGCGGCGAAACTGATCTGCGTCTTTACTTCCTTTTTCGAATAGCCGTAATAGTTGTCGGCGATGATCGTCACCATGACGCCCCGCTGATCGCGGCAAGTCGCCTTGAAGGCGCGGCCGTCGTTATACGGTTCGTCCGGGCTAATCCAGCACATCCCGTCCCGCCGCTGCCGCTCGGTGGCCTCACTCTCGTGCGGCAGCCCCAGTTCCCTTTTCTTGATTCCGGCCAGGTGCGGCGCCAGCACGACGCAGCCGGTATGACCGGTCCAGTGCATCGCGTCCAGGGCCGCATCATTCTCGGGAAGATAGGGGTCTCCGGCATTGCCGAAGATTCGCTCCACGAAATCCAGGTTGCTGACCAGGCTGCCCGGCGCGAAGAAGCGAATCTCCATCGTCTTTTCCGGCTGGCCGCCCGCTGCCGGGCAAACCAGTGGCCGCAGCAGCAGCGAAACGAAGCTATGAACGTGGTGCTCCTGTTGCGCCGTAAACGGCAGGGCCAGCAGTTCCTCTGGAGGACTTAGCGCCGCTGCCCAAAGGGCCGCAAAGGCGCGTTTCGGTACCGCCGCTTTATCGGCCGGGACCGGCAGTCCGCCCTCCACGATGTGAAACAGGCCGAGCGTGGTTCGCCGGTCGCTGCGCGGGTTGTGCAGCACTCCTTGCGGCACGCGATAGGAATCGAGGTAGGGAGACGAAATGTGATCGCCTCGGAAAGGAAGTGATAAAACGCGCCCCAGGCCCGCCCGGTCGAGCACCAAGGTATTCGCCGGCAGGCGCGCGGCCCCACGAGGGCAGATATCGCTCAGGTACGAGTCCAGAAACGTTTGAATACGCCCGTCCGCGGGACACAGCCTGCCGCCGAGCAGTTGATCCTTCTGGTGATAATTCCGGAGCAGCGGCTGGACAATTTCGAGGAATTCGAGATCGCCGGCGCTCCGCTCTACGGTATGGCCCAGCGCCGCCAGTTTCAGGTAGATATAGCGGACTAGTTCTTCGTCACGTTGGATTACACCTGGTGTCTGCATAAACGAAACCGGAAGGGACGAATACGCGGTCCTCGCGGCCGCCGCGCGGGGGCGGAAAAGCGCGATCTGATTCCAGATTAGCAGGAGCAGGGCGGCTTCCGAGCCGCGACTGTTAGGGAGCGCCGCTTCACGTGCGACTGCCAACCGCTAAGGGGCTTGGCAACTGAAATTGGCCGCCGCGTTGGTGTCGCCGGAACCCTTATACTTCGCCACTTCAGGGTAAGGGCACAACGGGCGGGTCTTGTCCACCACGCCTTTAGTCAGGTGGGACGCCGGCATCTGGTCCGGCGCTTTGCCGGTGGTCACCCAAGCGTCGAGCGGAGTGACTGGGTCGAAGGTGTCGGTGCCCTCGCCGCCGCGACAGTGGCCCATTCCGGGAACCATGAAGAGGCGAATCGAGTCGTTCGCGTTGGCTGTGCCGCCCATAGCATCGACGACACTCTTGTAATAGTTGACGCTGGCACGGGGCGGAATTCCCGGGTCGGCCCATCCGTGATAGAGCAGCAGTTTGCCGCCGTGAGCCCAGAGTGGCTTTAGATTCGAGTCGATGGCGTTCATGCTTGCGCCGATCTCTGTGGCCGCGGTTGTGAAGTCCGTGGCGGGGTCGAAATCCAGGTAGTTCCAATCCGGTTTGTGGAAGACCATGTATTGATAGACCTCGACGGCAAGCGACATCGGCTTGGGACCGCCAAGGCTGGCCCAGCCGAGTTCACTGCCTGGTTCTAGGCCGGGGAAAATGTTCTGGCCAGTGCTGGGATTCGCGGGACCGGAGTAGATCTTCCGCGCTGCCTCAACCTGAGGAGGCGTAAGGCAATCGGGGCCGGCGCCGTTCTTGCAAGCCAGCGCTGTGGGATCGAAATGACAGCGGGTGGGTTCCTCGAGGACGCCGTCTTTGACGCCATCGAGCGCATCGCAGGCCTGAAGCACGGCGCGATGAATCAGCGCGTATTTTTCGGGCGGAATATAGCTGGCCTCATCCTTGTGTACCGCTTGGGCGGTCCAGACCTGCATGCCCTGCAACCGGGTGGTGTAATAGGCGGGCGCTCCGGCAATGATGCCATCGAAATCGTTGGGGAAGCCCTGCGCTTCCGTGAGAGCCTGGCGGCCGCCCGTCGAGCAGCCGTTAAAATACGCCCGCTGCGGCCTGTTGCCGTAATGGGCCAAGGTGATGGCTTTAGCCGCGGCGGTCATTTCGTGGATCGCGCGCCAGGCAAAGTCAGTCACCTTTTCGGGATGGTTAGGGATGAAGGCGGGGCTGTTGCCGCTGTGGCCCGTATCCGTGCTGGCGGCGGCGTAGCCTGCGGACACCGCCGTTGCCAGTGCCGCGTAGCTGATCGAACCGGCCCACGCCCCATTGCCCACGGCCTCGAGTTTGCCGTTCCACCCGTTGCCGGGCAGCCATACTTCGATCTTGATTTCGGAATCCTCGACCGGCCGCAGCGTGGCCGCGACCCGGCAGAACGCCGGCAGCTTTTGGAAGGCCGTTCCGCCTGCCGGTCCGGCGGGCGCCGGCGGCGCGAACTGCCCGGCAGCCACCGATTGAGCCATCGTGATCGTCGCATGAGGCACCGCCAGAGACGAAAGGGTTTCGCAGGAAGACGCCGCGTAGAGGCCGGGCGCCGCGGCCAGCAGGATCACCGTCAAGGCTCGTCGCATATCCGGTATGATAGACCCTTCGGAAGCAAATTCAATCAGTCGAAGGAGTTTATTGTGGCATTAGAAACGTGGCAGATCGATCCGGTCCATTCCTGTATTCATTTCTCCATCCGCCATTTCGTGATCTCGAAGATTCACGGCCGGTTTACAAAATGGGGCGGAACCATTCAGTTTGACCCGGACGCGCCGGCTTCCTCGAAGGTGGATATCAACATCGATATGAGCAGCATCGATACCAACGATGCGAACCGCGATGGGCACCTGAAAGGCCCGGACTTTTTCGATACCGCGCAGTTTCCTCAGGCGACCTTCAAGAGCACCAAAGTGGAGGCCGTCGGCGATAATCGCTATCGCGTTACGGGGGACTTTACCCTGCGCGGCGCCACGGCGCCTGTCACCTTGGACGTGGAGCACGGCGGGCAGGTGAAAGATCCGTGGGGCAACAACCGCGGCGGCTTCAGCGTGACGGGCTCGATCAACCGCAAGGACTACGGCGTCACGTTCAACGCCACCCTGGAAGGCGGCGGCCTGGCACTGGGCGATACGGTGCATTTCTCGATCGATGCCGAGGCCGTGAAAGCGGCGCAGGCAGCGGCGTAAAAGGTGTAAAGCAAGAAGGAGCGCCGGCGGTCTCTGCCGCCGGCAGAAGCCACAATCAGGAGGCGAGATGAGCAGAAGTGTTTTGACCGCGATGGCGCTCTCGCTGGCCTTGGTAGCCACTGCGCCGGCAGCCGCAATCGGCCAAAACGCCGACCCAAATAACCCGACGGGAACGAACGGGCTGGTTTTGATCGACAAGCTGGGTAGCCACATCCGGTTCGTCGACCCCGGAACCTTCAAGGAACTGTCGAGTTTCGAGACCGAGAAGGCGCCCCATGACCTGTCATTTTCGCCGGACCACAAAACCGTCTACATCCCGATCTACGGCGATGGCGTCTACGGCAACAACCCGCATCCCGGCCACTTGATCGCGGTCGTCGATTTGGAATCCCGAAAAATGACCGGGACTATCGACGTTTCGCCTTACCAGGCGCCGCATGGGATTCAAGTGGATCGCGCCGGCAAGCTGTACGTAACTTGCGACTTGAGCCGTAAACTGCTGGTGATCGATCCGAAAACTCGCGCCATCGAAGCCGCCATCGACACCGAAGGGACCGGGCACTGGTCGGCTGTGCTGCCGGACGGCAGTAAGGCGTATGTGGCGAACAAGGACGACAAGCTGTTCGTGAGCGTGATCGACTTGAAGGCGCGGAAGATGATTGGCCGCATTCCGGCGCCGAACGGCACCGAGGGAATCGTAGCTTCGCCGGACGGGAAGTGGGTAGTGGCAGTGGACCACGTGGATCCGGTGCTGCTGGTGATCGATCCAACCAAAGATGAGGTGGCCGTCCGGATTCCGCTGGAAGGCAATCCGCGCGGCGCGTTCAAGCCGCGCTTTACACCCGACAACTCCAAGCTCCTGGTGTGCAACATGAACGGAACGGTGAATATCATCAATCTGGCCGATCCGCATGGTAAGCAGACTGTGCTCACCGTAGGTAAAGCTCCCATGGGTTTCGCCATCTCGCCGGATGGCAAAACGGCGCTGGTGGCCAATCATGGCGACGGCACCGTATCCGTGATCAACCTCGCCGAAGGCCGAGTCGTTTCGAGCTTCAAAGGCGGCGTGGGAGTGGAAACGCTCTCGTATTACTAGTGTTTTGACAGACGAAAGCGTCTGTCCCACCTTGCTGCGCATTCGTGGTGGGCAGGCGCTTTCGCCTGCCCAGCTCCACTCAGCTTTCTTCTCCCCCAGCCCCCCTGCGCCAGTCCAGCGCATCGAGGAAGGTGGGGCGATTGCGCCAGCCGGGTTCGACGCGGACGTGCAGATCGAGGAAGAGCTTGATGCCGAGCAGTCGCTTGATCTCCTGACGCGCCTCCGTGCCGATGCGCTTCAACATCGAGCCCTTCGATCCGATGATGATGGCCTTCTGCCCGGGACGCTCCACCCGGATGGTGGCGAAGACGCGGGTGAGACGCGGCGTCTCCTCCCAGCGATCGACATTGACGGCCACCGAATGGGGCACTTCCTGGCGGGTGGCGAGCAGCACTTTTTCGCGGATGATTTCGGCGGCCAGGAAGCGCTCGGGTTGATCGGTGACATGGTCCTCGGGGAAGTAGGCCGGGCCTTCGGGAAGGCGCTCGAGGATCACTTTCTTCAGGACGTCGAGACCAGTGTCTTTAGCGGCGGATACTGGCACGTAATCGGCGAACTAGTACGCCGCCTTATACGACTCGATCAGCGG
>CAZKVF010000082.1:0-5996 GCA_964556085.1 uncultured Solibacteraceae bacterium | reverse complement strand
GGAATCAACTTTCGCCTGGCGCGGCTTCCCTCCGACGGTGGCACACCGATACCCGTAACGGAGTTGGAGCCTGGAGAAATCGTTCATCGCTGGCCCCGGATCCTGCCGGGCGGCAAGGCCGTGTTATTCAGCGCTTATCGCTCACTGGTGGGCCTGGATGGAGCCACCATCGATGTGGTGTCGTTAAAGGATGGGCGCCGCAAAACGCTTGTGCGCGGAGGTACCTGGGGCCGGTACCTGCCGTCGGGCCATTTGGTCTACATCAATCAGGGCACGTTGTTCGCGGTTGCTTTCGACGCGGATCGGTTGGAAGTGCAGGGGACGCCAACGCCAGTCCTGGAGAACGTTGCATACAGAGCCGACAGTGGTTCCGCCCAAATTGATTTCTCGCAGATCGGTACGCTGGTATATCAGAGCAGCACCGTAGGAGCTGGGTTGGTTACGGTCCAATGGTTGGACGAGTCCGGCAATACCCGGCCGCTATTACCCGTACCAGGCAACTATCTGTCACCAACGTTATCGCCGGACGGGAGAAGGCTTTCTCTGAGTTTGGCCGGCGACATCTGGGTGTACGAATTGGGGCGCGGGAGCATGACGCGTTTGACGGTCGGCGGCGGTTACAGCAACCCGCTGTGGACGGTAGACGGGCGGTATCTCCTCTTTCGGGCGCTGTCTCAGCGCGCGCGAGGGATCTGGTGGATGCGCGCAGACGGAACGGGCCAGCCGCAGCCGTTGACGCAAAGCAAAAACCTGCAACTCCCGTGGTCTTTACCGGCCGCCGGCAAGCGGCTGGCGTTTAATGAACTGAGTCCGGCAAACATCGACGATATCTGGACCGTGCCGGTGGAGACGGGCAGCTCAGGGCTCAGAGCGGGAAAGCCGGAGTTGTTTCTCCAAACCCCGTTTCATCAGAGAGCCCCGACCTTTTCGCCCGACGGGCGGTGGATCGCATATCAGTCGAACGAGACGGGAAGGTACCAGATCTATGTGCAAGCATTTCCCGACGGGCATGGCAAACGGCAAATTTCGCGCGAGGTCGGTACTCATCCGGCGTGGTCGCCCAAAGGACACGAGCTGTTCTTTATCTCAGGCGGCGTGCTCATGACTGTATCCTACCAGGCACACGGAGAGTCCTTCGTGGTAGAGAAGCCGCACGTCTGGTTTGAGAAAAAGATTGCGAATTTCGGTCCGACGCAGAGCTATGCTCCGGCGCCGGACGGCAAAAGCATTGTCGCGCTCATGCCAGCCGAACCGCCCGAAGAGCGTCACGATCGCGTGATATTCCTCCTGAACTTCTTCGATGAGCTGCGGCGGCGCGTGCCTTTGAACGCCAACTAACGGCGGTCACGGTAGCAAACCCCTGAGCCGGAATCCGGAGCAGCGCTGGCGTTTCCCGGCGGGTTGGAAACATCTTATTAGGTTCCACATCGAATAGGGCCACCCATGGTCGTCCATCGCGGTTTGCCGAATCAGCTTGAATCTGGTTGCGCCAAAAAGGCAAGAAAAGGGCAATCTCGACGAAGGTGCTCTCAGGAGATGTGCCTCCGTGTCTAAGTGACTGTCTTGGTGAGACTTCCCGGATGCATTGATGCTCCTTTCGTCACCGACCTTCTGGTCTAAGCCCAGGAGTGCCCGGAAGACCTGCGAAAACTAGAAGGGTGCTGTTTGCGAATAGTGCCTCAAGCCGTAATGCATTGAAAGATGGCAAGTTGCAGAAGGGTCAGCAACTGTCCAGGCGGCGCCGACGCCAGCCAAGTCTTAATGGGTTTAATCGCTGATTACGGCCGGCGCTCCTAACTACCGACCACTTTTTCGGAACAACTTAATGTGTAAGGTGCTGAATGCCCGTTCCGACACATAGGTAACAGAACGCTTCGGCGCTTGGCAAAAATTTCAACTGGCGCAAAGTGGGGAATTTTCAACTGGCGCTGACAGCGGCCACGCGCGGTCGTTCGGCGCGGCGGTCCGGCGGCGGAACGGGCAGGGCGACGCGGCGGCGGGTGACACCGGTGCCAGCCCGGTCGTTCCGGTGCGCCATGGTTGCCCGGCAGCGCCGCGAGCGTGGCACGGCCATGCTATCGCGCTGCTCGTCCGCTTAGCCGCGCTGTTCTCGGTCGCCGTCCCCGCGCCCGCGCAGCCGGCGCCCCACGGGCAGGCGCGGGAGTGCGGCGCGGCGCTCGGCGGAACGGCACATCTCAACGTAGTTTCCCGTCAACTGACGCCGGACAGCCCAACTTCCGATTGCGCTTTATTCGACTCTCAAGTTTTCAGCTCTTCGTTGAAGTTCCGCGCCGTTGCCAAAATTGCGACTTTGGCCAGCGTAGGACACTCCCATAGAGCTGGCGGCGCTGGGACAAATAGGACTGGTAGGTTTCCTGTATCCACATTTCGTATTCAACCAGCGCCCCAGAGTCGCCGCCCAAATAGCGAGCGACTGTCGCGGAAGATCGCGTGCCAGTCTCAATGGATTTGAGAACCCCTTGTCCTGAGAGGGGATCGTAGGCGAGAGCCGCGTCTCCGACCGCCATCCAATCCCGACCCGTCACGGGACGGCGGACGACGGACGCAGCCGAAACAAGTTGAAGCGGTGGCGGGATCGACAGGCTGCCGGCACGTCCCGAAGTGAGCGGGGCTCGCGTTACCAGTTCGCCCCAGCCGGAATTCCTCCACAGATCCGAATCTGTCAGGTAGCTAAAAACCATGCGGGCGCCTGGAATCGGGGCGGAATACCACCAGCCGTGTTCCACCGCTTCGATCAGAGTCTGCTGTGCGGTTTCGCTGCCATTCGAGAAAGCGACCGCGCCGATTAGGCGATCCGTCACGTGTGCCTGTGATCCCAGTTGGGTTGCGAGCAGCGCTTTCCTTCCAGTGGCATCGAGGAGCATCCCGGCGGTAAGCGTCAGAATTGTTTCGCCTTGCGCGGCCTCAAGGTGCCATTCTCCGCCCCCTTTTCGCCGGCAGCTAATGACTCGGGCGGGGGCGACCAACTCGGCGCCCGCCACCACCGCGGCGGAAGCGAGCATCGAGTCAAAGCGCGCCCGGTCAACATGCCAGCCGCAGCCGTATGGGTTCCGCAAAAACTCCTGTTGGCGCGGTGTTGCGGTCTCCCAGGCGATCTGAATTCCGTAAGACTCCATCGGACCGCAATCCAGGAACCGTTCCCATACACCGAGTGCCGTTAGGTGCCGGCGAATGATCGGCGGCAGTGTCTCGCCGATGCGCGGAGCCTCGTAAGAACGTTGTTCAATTAAGGCGACGCGAAAGCCACGGCGGCTCAGGTCGAGCGCGGCGGCCGACCCGGCGGGGCCGCCGCCCGCCACCAGCACGTCAAACGAGTGAGTCACCGGCGCGGATTACAGCGTCCGATCGATTTCGATGATGGCATTGCCGCTCTGGACCAGGAACCCCAGCCCGCTCCAAAGATTGATCATGTCGACCGGCGATTGAATACCGCGATCCCAGCGAACGTAGTTGTTCGCAGTGGCCGTAAAGACAACATCTGGGCGCGCCGACGGCCACCAGGAAAGCGGCGACTGGAACTGGCAGTCATTGAAGTCGGTCTGCCACGGCACGGCATTTTGGCGAGTAAGATCCCCCGCCTGGAGCTGAGTCCAATCCAGGCGGAAAGGCTCTACGTAGGGGTACTGATCGCGCGTCAGAAAGCTGGTCTCAATGCCCGGGAAGAACGGCCCCCCGCTGCAATTCTGCAGCGCCGCCCGGGTCATCCCGTCGGGAGTGATGCTTGCGCCCGGCGATGGCGGGCCCACCCAATCATTAATAAAATTGCCATCGCGCCACGCCTGCAGGATCTGGTATTGCGTCGCGGTGAGCGGATGGTTGATCCACCCGCTGTTCTTCAGGTCGGCAAAATAATCCGTCCAGACGGCCGGCACCAGGTGCGGGGTGGCTTCGGTGGGCGGCGTGGACGGCGGCCGGAACTGCTGGAAGACCGCGTCGCGCAGCGCGTAAGTGGCCGGCGGGGGAATTACCGCCTGCATCGCAGCATTAAGGCCGTTGGGTAGTTTGGAACTCACCCATTGGAACAAAATCTGGCCCAGCAGGATGGGATAAACGTCATTGGTGAAGGATGGCGTCGCGGGCACCTGATAGCCGTACCGCTCTACCATCGCTTCGAGCAGCGTGTCGTACAGACTGATGCCATGCACGATCGGCGGCGCGAAGCGCGGCGGAGGGCAGATGACCCAGGCGCCGCTGGCCTGATAAGTCTTACTGCCAATCGTGACCACCGCTGTGACCGGGCCATCCGAAATGTCGTCATGCCACCCATCGTTGTTCGCGAAGGTGGTAATTGGCGCGCCAATGGGTGATCCGGAATTGCCGAAACCACCGAGCACCAGAAGGCGGCCGGCACTATCTGTTTGGATTTCTCCCAGCGGGACAGGAGTGCCGAGGAACTGGCCAGTATCGAATGTCGCCCTACTGCTCGGACCGATGGTGCGCGGTCCCGGTGTAATCATGAGTGAACTGCGATTCGAAACGGATGCGTTCCGCAGTGGGCCATTCGTGTGCCCCACTCCCTGGAATTGGTTGAACGCCGCTTTCTTATTGGCAAGCTCCACGGTCCACGTAATATTCGCCAGCGAGGTCGTGACTTCGCCCATGAAAACGCCGTCTTCCCAGCCGAAAATGCGAAACCGGGCGGCCTGACGGCGAACCCGGCCCTGCGGGTCCTTGTACCCGATCGTGGGAACAATGATAGAACCGGGAATCTCAGGGCCGACATAGAAACCGGAAGACGAATAGTCGGGGCAGTTGCCGAGGCGCGCGATGCCGATCGACGGGAAGATCTTAAAGGTCCAGGCCATATGCTGAAACTCCTCTGGCTACCCCAACGGGGAATAGGGGACCAGCTTGTAGATCGATTTCGCCGTGACCTTCACACAGAAGCCGTCTCGTTCGGATTCACGTTCGATAGCAATCCAGTCCGGGTCCGCGGCCAGGCGGGACCACGCTTCGTGACGTGTGGCCAAGCTTTCAAACGGAATCACGAACGTAAATTGGGGCATGTGCTCGCCGGCGGCAGAAGCAGCGTTCACAATCGGGTCGATTCCGGCGCGGTTCAAGACCGCTGTAACGCCGGTGGGAGGTTTGGCATGCCAGCTGGAGCAGTGGTACGACCGGATTTCGAAAATACCAGCCTTCAGCCGATCGGAATCGAGCGGAAATTCCAGCCGTTCCTGAGTGCCGACCAAGACCTGGGATCGGACTTCGAGGAGCACCCCTGCGGATTCCAATTCGGCCCGCCTGTTTTGAATCAAGCGGTCAGCCGCGATCCTGCCGCGGGTCGCAAGCATCTCGTCGAAACTGGAGAAGGCGGTCAGCACGAGGGCTTGCGGGCTTTGGGGTGCGACGATCGCTTCCAGACAAATCCCCGGCCGATGCGGGATCTCCTTCATCAACGGAAGTACAACTCCGCCCAGGTACGCATAAAGCTGCGGCATTAGCTCCGCATCCGCAACATAGAAGCTTTCGAGAGCAACAAGGCCCGAAGTTTGGGGACGTGGTGCAGCATTACCGAAGCGAGGACCGAGGGCGCCGGTAGCTGAAGCGCCTAGCCAGGACAGCAAGGAACGACGATCGATCATGAGAAGCCTCCCGAGGGTTCCGCAATCCGATTTGGGTAGTTTATCCCAAATTTGGTGGGCATTCACAGATTGTGATTCAGGCCATGACAAATTCGAATCCGCGGGGAAGATTTGCCATCGGAAGCAATCCACCGGAGAAGTCGCCACCTCGGACATTGGCTGGAGCGGGCGGGCGGCTGCCCGTTCCCGCCGCCGGTTCGCTCGGCGGCGGGGCGCGCGCGGCACGGAGGCGCCAGGACGTTGTCCCCCGCGTGCGGAAAGCACCCGCGGCCTATCCGGCGAGGCTCAGCGCGCGCACCGCGCCCGCGGCCAGGCAGCCGCCGTTCGGCTCGTTGCTTTGGCGGCGGAACGCGGCGGGATCAACACTACGGCACACAACGTTGGCAACCG
>CAZKVF010000081.1:0-5329 GCA_964556085.1 uncultured Solibacteraceae bacterium | reverse complement strand
TGGGCCTGCTGATCGCTTACCTGATGCTCTCGATCGAAGTCTACCTGGCCACGTATGCGCTCGGCACTTTCCACCTGTCGTTCTGGAAGTTTGGGCCGACAGAGCTGCGCCTTGTGCTGATTGCGGGAAATATCGCGCTGCTGGTGAATCCCGAGGCCGGCATTACAGGAACGAGCTGGCGGTTATTCGACATCGGCGGCATCGCGGGGATTGTTGGAATGTCCCTGATGCTCATTCTTGCTGCCGCCAAACATACGCGCGCTCTCTACGATGCCGAACGGCTGGGCTGAAGCGTCGCGGCCGTCGTGCCCAGCTTCTTGAGCAGCCGGATAGCTTCCTTGCGCTCCACCGGGGAGAGACCGGATGTGGCGTGCTCCATGGCGGCCGCGTGCTCGGCAAACGCACACTCGATCAGCTTCCGTCCTTCGGGCGTCAAGTGAACCACTCGGGCGCGGCGATCGTCCGGGTCGTCACGCCGTTGGACCAAGCGCTTTTCTTCCAGCCGGTCGATGGCGACGCTGATGGAGCCGCTGGTCAGCCGGATCTTCGAGCCTATGGTGTTTACCGGCAGCGGACCCTTGTGAAGAAGGATTTCCAGCACGCCAAAATCCGAGAGCCCCAGCCCCATCGAGCGGATGCTTTCGTGTGCGTGAGCGGCCAGCGAGTCGTAAGCCTTCCACAGCAACAACCACAGGTGCACGCCAGTTAGTTTTTGGCGTGGTTTTTCAGTAGTTTCCAAGGGCTTGAATCCTTCAATGTATCTATACATCAATATACTTGATGCCAAGGTAGTTGGCAACCGGATAAGGAGAAGAAAATGGCGACGAGTGCGGTTGGAGATTTTTCCGCAGCGCCCAGCAGGGCGAAGAACGCGGGACTTTGGTTTTTGCAGGCGGCGGGTGCGGCGATGTTCGTGATGGCCGGGGTAGCGAAACTTACGGGAGCGGAGAGCATGGTCCACGTGTTTGCCGCCGTGGGGCTGGGGCAGTGGCTGCGTTACTTCACAGGCGCGCTTGAAGTGGCGGGCGCGGTGGCGTTGCTCATCCCCGCGTTTACCGGATTGGGCGCGTTGTGGCTTACCGCAGTGATGGTGGGTGCGGTGACCGCGCATCTAACAGTCTTGGGAGGCAATCCGGCGGTGCCAGTGGCGCTGTTGGTTGCGATGGCGACTGTGGCCTGGGGCAGGTGGGAGCGAACGGCGCGTTTGTTCTCTCGCTGAGAGCTGGCGCGTGGGAGGATTAGGAAAATGCAACGACGAGTTTCACAAGTGATCAAGAGTATTCAAACGACGGAGGGAGCCGGCGTGCCGATCCGGCGCGTCTTTCCGACCGCCGCGCTCGAAGATGTCGATCCGTTCCTGCTGTTGGACCATCTGGGTCCAATCCAGTTCAAACCGGGACAGGCTACCGGTTTCCCCGACCATCCGCACCGCGGATTTGAGACGGTGACGTATGTTCTGGAAGGGGCGATGGAACACCGGGACTCGCAGGGAAACCACGGGATCATCGGGCCGGGTGACGTGCAGTGGATGACGGCGGGTTCTGGCCTGGTGCACTCCGAGATGCCGGGCACAGACATCGCTAAGAATGGCGGACGCCTGCATGGATTCCAGCTCTGGGTCAACCTTCCGCGAAAGGACAAGATGATAGCGCCGCGATATCAGGATGTGTCTGCCGCGAAGCTGCCGGTTGCCCAAACGGAAGCCAAGGATGTCCAGGTGAAAGTCATCGCCGGCGAGTCGCTGGGCCGGCGTGCGGCGCTGGAAACGCGGACGCCGATTCTGTTTCTGCACGCCACTCTTCAGCCGGGCGCAAGCGTGGAACAGCCCGTGCCGGGCAACTACAGCGCTTTCGCATATGTGATTGACGGCGAGGGCCGGATAGGACCAGAGGACACGCGAGTTTCTGAAGGGCACGTTGCCGTTTTCGCAAAGAGCGGCGATAATGTGCGGCTATCGAATTCAGCGGGCGCGCCACTGAACGTCCTGCTGATTGGCGGCGCGCCGCTGGGCGAGCCGGTAGCGCGCTATGGCCCCTTTGTGATGAACACGAAAGCCGAGTTGTACCAGGCTTTCGAAGATTACCAGAGCGGGCGCATGGGTGTGATTGCAGCGCAGTGAACCCGGGGGCGAGGCCAAACCTCGCCCCTAGGCTTTTGCCTCTGCCTGGGGCGCCTCCGCGGAATCGAACAAATAACCAAAACCACGGACCGAGCGGATCATAGCGGGGGCGGCCGGATCTACTTCCACCTTCTGCCGGAGCCGGAGAATGTGAACGTCCACTGTCCGGTCGGTGACGGCGCGATCGACTCCCCAGACGAAATCCAGCAACTGCTCGCGGCTGAAGACCACGCCCGGACGGCTCATCAGGAATTCCAGGAGGCGAAATTCGGTAGCCGTAAGTGTGAGCTGTTTTCCATTCAGGCGAACCCGGCAACTGTCACGTTCCAGTTCCAGGCCGTCGCATCGCAGAACGCGGGCGGATGCGACCGGAGGGCGCATCTGGTTCCTCACGCGGGCAATCAGCTCGCGGACTGAGAAAGGCTTGACCACGTAATCGTTCGCTCCCAGTTCCAGTCCGAGAATGCGGTCGCTCTCTGAAGCGCGCGCCGTAAGAAAGATGACGGGAGTGCGAGCCAGGTCGGGGTTAGCCCGGAGCTGCCGGCAGATGTCAATCCCGTCGGAATCGGGCAGCATGATATCCAGGATCACGACGTCGGGCCGCTCGCGCCGGCACAGTTCGATCGCGTCCTTGCCGGTCTGCGATCCCACGGTCCGGAATCCTTCGTTCTCAAAGTTGTATTTGAGCAGAGCGAAAAGGTCAGTATCGTCCTCGATCAAGGCAACGGTTTTCATGGGCCTTGTCTGAAGATAACCCGGCGTGTGTTACAAAACAATTACCGCCGGGTTATGGATCGGTTAAGGGAGTGGGCTGAGCGGCTCTAAATTCGCACGGGCGCGCGCAGTGAGAATGTGAGCAGCGTTTCCGCCGGGAAACCGACGTTCTTCTTGCCCGTGACCGCGGCCCCTGCGGTGCCTGCCGCTGCGCCTGCGCCCGCCCCGATCAAGGATCCCCCTCCACCTCCGGCTACCGCACCCAGCGCGGCGCCCAGGCCGGCGCCACCGCCGATCAGCAATGTGTTGCGCTTCTTGTGGCCCGTGCTGGAGCGGCTGTCGGCCGAGGTGTCAATCTTGTAGCTCTTGCCCTTCATTTCAAATGAATCGAGCGTGACGCCGATCACGGCGCGGCCTTTTAACCTGCCGGACTCACCGGAAGCCGTTACGCGTCCGCGGAATTCGGTGCCTTTGGGGACGACAGTCTCGTTGCCGACAACGACGGGCTCAGCCAGCGTGGCCGTAAAACCCTCGCCTGCGCGGTCGCGCTTCGTGTCCACGGCCTGATCCAGTCGAACGCGCAGTGTAGTCCCTGCGGGAACGGTGATCTCCGGGGCAATCCTTCTGTTATCGAAACCTGCTGGGGCTTCGGCGGCAGCCTTCGCTGCATCCGCTGCGGCTGGAGTTGGGTTGTCGGCCGATTTGGTGGCGCAACCGATCAGCACCGCCATGGCGCTAAGTGCCATAACTTTGGTAAGCATGTAAATCTCCTCTTTCCCTTCTGTGTGTGCAAATGGACAGCCACACATAAGCGCTTGTTTTTGTGGCCAGAATGCAAATGCCGGGCGGGAAAATTTACACGATCGCTAGTAGGTGGCGCGGCCCCCGCTGGCATCGTAGCACTGGCCGGTAACGAAGGAGCAATCCGGGCTCGCCAGGAAGTGGACCACGGCGGCGACCTCTTCGGTGGTGCCCGTGCGGTGCATGGGGATGCGCTGCGTCATGTAGTCCACCTGCCGCTCCGTCAATTGATCGAGAATTTGTGTGCGGATGACGGCAGGCGCCACGGCATTGACGCAAATCCCTTCGGTGGCTACCTCTTTTCCCACGGACTTGCTGAGGGCGATGACGGCGGCCTTGGTAGCCGAGTAGGGCGACATGTTGGGATTGCCTTCTTTCCCGGCGATGGAAGCGACGTTGACGATGCGGCCATACTTGCGGCTGCGCATGTGGGGAATGACGGCGCGCGTGCAATAGACGGCGCCCAGAAGATTCACGGCGACGACCGTTTGCCAGTCTTCGTCGGTCTGTTCCCAGATTGGGGCAGCTTTGCCGGCGATGCCAGCGTTGTTGACCAGAATGTCGATCCGGCCGCGGCGCGCGATCACTTCGGAGACGGCCGCATTGGCTGACACGGAGCGGGAAATATCGATCTGAATTGGAAAGGCGTCGCCGCCGATGGAGCGCGCGATGGCAGTTGCGCCGGCCAGGTTCAAATCAGCGACGGCCACGGCGGCGCCGGCCTTCGCCAGCCGCCGCGCGATGGCCTCGCCAATGCCGGCGGCGGCGCCGGTCACGATGGCGGTTTGGCCGGTAAGCTCGAAAGCCATCGGGCTGCCGTTAATCTTCTTTCACGACTTTGACGGTAATGTCGATGGGGACCTCTCGGTGCAGGCGCACGGTGACTTTGTGCTCGCCCAGTTGCCGGATGGGCTCATCGAGCTGGATCTTGCGGCGGTCCACGGTGAAGTTTTGCTTCTCAAGCGCCTCAGCGATGTCTTTAGCGGTAACCGATCCAAAGAGCTGATCGTTTTCGCCCGCCTTCTGCGCGATGGAAACCGACACGCCGGCGAGAATTTTGCCCAGGTCCTCGGCTTCGTTTTTCAACTTGGCTTCCTTGCGCAGGTGCGCCTGACGTTCCTGTTCGACGATCTTTTTGTTAGCTTCAGTAGCCGCTACGGCCAGGCGTTTGGGCAGCAGAAAATTGCGAGCGTACCCGCTGGCGACTTTCACCACCTGGCCACGCGCGCCGAGCTTTTCAACGTCTTCCCTCAGAATGATTTCCATAAATGATCTCCACGGGCGGCGCGTGCGCCACCCCTACATCGGCTATATCGCTGCAGCGAACGGCAGCAGCGCAATGTTGCGCGCCTTCTTGATCGCGTCACCCAGGCGGCGCTGGTGCGGTGCGCACACTCCCGAGATGCGACGCGGCACGATTTTACCGCGCTCCGCGATGAAGCTCGAGAGAAGGCGCACGTCCTTGTAATTAATGTCGTCAATCCTCTCGACACAGAAACGGCAAACCTTTTTGCGGCGGAAATACTGCTTCTTCTGCGTGGCTACGGCCTTGTCGCCGCCGGTGGGCCTTTGGCCAGCGCTGCCTGGTCTTCCCTTGGATTCTGTCATATGGATGTCCTCACTACTCCGCTGCCGCCGATTCGCCCATCATCTGCTGTGCCATGGATGGTTGCGCGGGCGCGGGGGGAGCCGTGG
>CAZKVF010000080.1:0-8041 GCA_964556085.1 uncultured Solibacteraceae bacterium | reverse complement strand
AGGCCCAATGCGGCCCCCACAAGATTCCGGTGGGCAAGTTAACGTTATGCTTGCTAAGCGCCTGGTAAACTTCATCGATGCTGATGTTGCGGGAGGCGAGCAGTGAAGGATCAAGCTGCGCGCGGACAGCGTATTTGGCTTGGCCAAACACGTTGACCTGGGCCACGCCATCGATCTGGGAGATGCGTTGGGCTAACACCTCCTCGCCGAAGGCATCCATCACCGAGAGCGGAAGTGTTTCACCGTAGAGAGCCATCGCCAGAACGGGCTGGTCCGCCGGGTTCACTTTGCGGATGGTCGGCGGCGTCGGCATGTCGGGCGGCAGTTTTCGCAAAACCGACGCGATCGCGGTCTGCACATCCTGCGCGGCCCCGTCTATCGACCGATCCAGGGTGAACGTGATGGTGATATTGCTACTTCCTACGTAGCTGGTGGAGGACATCGAATCGATGCCGGCGATGGTGGTGAACTGGCGTTCCAGAGGCGCTGCAACCGAGGATGCCATGGTCTCCGGGCTCGCGCCCGGATATGCAGCTTGCACCTGAATGGTAGGAAAATCGACGTTCGGCAAGTCGCTGACGGGCAGCACGCGATAGCCCATCACCCCGAAAAGCAGAATGCCCAGCATGACCAGCGTCGTCATGACAGGGCGTCGGATAAAGAGGTCGGTGATACTCATCGCCGGGCGTTTCCGCTTACAGCTTGCGAGGCGGTGTCTTCATTGTACTCATCGGCATATGAATTGCGCCCGCGCCTGGAAATGAATGACTCTAATGAGCTATCGCAATGCTGCAGGATGGAGGCTGCGGCCGGTACCGGGTCGGGCGGTGGATCTAGTTGGCCGAAAGCCGCCCGGGCTACCCCTTTGAAATCAGTAATTCGGATCGGTGCCGCGGATCAAGTTGGGTCGTGGGGAACCGGAGCAATCTTGCTCGGCAGGTGCTACGGCATAATGGGGAGGGCCATGCCGCGGCACAAATGAGCAAGTATTCCAAATCCCCACTGGAGTTTTCCGAGCTGCGAACCGTCAGCCTGCAGGAGCGTGGGGGCAAAGTCAGGGCCGGCGATTTTGCTTCGCTCTATCGGAAGGGTTCGGGAATCGCCGGCTGGCTGGATTCTCTGCCGCGCATCCTGGCGGGCGAGTCGTTCCGCGCCGTGGTTGAGGCTATAAACGCCGCTCGCGCCCGGCAGCGCGCGCTAATTTGGGGATTGGGCGGCCACGTGATCAAGTGCGGCTTGGCGCCGGTGCTGATCGACCTAATGCGACGCGGTTATGTGACGCTCTTTGCGCTGAACGGCGCTGCCGCGATCCACGATTTCGAAATTGCATTGGCCGGCGCCACCAGTGAGGATGTCGAAGCCGCGTTGCCCGACGGCCGCTTCGGGGTGGCCGAGGAGACCGGGCGCGAGATGAACTGCGCTATCGCCGCCGGGCCGCGCGAAGGGTTGGGCATGGGCGAAGCGCTGGGACGGAGGTTGGATCATCTTTTCGTGGGGCAGGCGGTTCCGCCTGCCAACCCGGAAGCCAGCCTGGTGCTCCAGGCCTACCGCCACGGCACGCCGGTCACGGTCCATGTGGCCGTGGGGACCGATACACCGCACATGCACCCGGCGGCGGACGGCGCCGCACTTGGGTACACCACGCATCGCGATTTCCGCCTGTTCTGCGCCTATGCCGCCGGTCTCGACGACGGCGGCGTGTATCTGAATTGCGGATCGGCAGTGGTGCTGCCCGAGGTCTTTTTGAAAGCCATTTCCGGGGTGCGGAACTTAGGCTATCCCCTCACCCGGTTTACCACCGTAAACCTCGACTTTCTGGAACATTACCGTCCGCGCGCCAACGTGATCGAGCGGCCGCACGCCCGCAGTGGCGGTACAGGCCACTCGATCCGCGGCCACCACGAGTTGATGATCCCGCTGCTTGCAGCCGCCCTGATTGAAAAAAGTGATGAGCCAGCCGCCGTTTGAGCCCCTAGGCCTGCCGCCGGAGACTTCCGCTGAAGAGGTGGGGCAGGCGCTTCCACCTCCCCACAGCGCGCCACTGCCGCGCGATCCGTTCTGGGGTTATTCCGATTTAACCGTATTTCTGGGCCTTCTGATTGTCAGCGCTCTCGGCGGCCTCGGCATCGTCGCCTTATTCTTCAATGTATTTCCCATTCACCTGCAGGCCAAGGTGGCCGAGGCTCTGATCGCGCAAACGTTGATTTATCTGCTCGCCTTCGGAGGGCTGGCGCTGTTGTTTCGGATCCAATACGGCCGCCCCTTTTGGTCCTCGCTCGGCTGGGCCCCTTTCCGGCTGCCCGCCCTGGTAGTAGCGGGCTGCGGCGTCATAACCGCGGTCATTATCGCCTTCATCGGCGCTCTGATCCGTACGCCCACTACCGCCAATCGCATCACCGAGATGCTGGAAGATCCCAGGTCGCTCGTGCTGGTCGCAATTTTCGGCATTACAATCGCTCCCGTGGCGGAAGAACTGGGATTCCGCGGCTTCCTCCAGCCGCTCCTGGCGCGCAGCCTCGGCCCAGGGCCAGGCATAATTGCGGCGGCCGTTCCTTTCGGGCTGCTGCACTTTCCGGAGTACGGCAATTCGTGGCGGCACGCTCTGCTGATCACGCTGGCGGGCGCCGCTTTCGGCTGGATGCGCTACCGCACCGGCTCGACGAGGGCTTCCACGCTCATGCACGCTTCCTATAACGCGCTGGAATTCATTGCCTATTTCGCCCAGCCGAAGGAACTGCACCGGACATGATCGAGACCATCCGTTGGACCGGCGAGGGCGTTGTGATGATCGACCAGACATGCCTGCCGAGAGAAGAGAAGTACGTCACCTGCCGCAGCTATGAAGAAGTAGCCGAGGCCATCCGCGGCATGGTTATCCGCGGCGCGCCTGCCATCGGGGTGGCAGCCGCCATGGGCATTGCCCTCGGCGTATTGCAGGCGCCCGATACGGATTTGGACGGGCAGTTTGCCGCGATTTGCGGTACCCTCGCCAAAACCCGCCCCACGGCTGTCAACCTGTTTTGGGCCATCGGCCGCATGCGGCGCGTTTACGAGTCCATGCGCGGCGAGGCGCCCGACGCGATGCGCCGGCGTATGGTTGAGGAAGCGCTGCGCATCCGCGAAGAGGATATCGCAATCTGCCGGGCCATCGGCCGCAACGGAGCGTCGCTTGTGCCGGACGGCCGGATCGTTCTCACGCATTGCAACGCGGGCGCCCTGGCCACGGCGGGCTACGGCACCGCACTCGGTGTGATCCGCGCCGCCATCGAGGCCGGCAAGCGCGTGGAAGTGTTCGCGGACGAGACGCGCCCGTTTTTGCAAGGCGCAAGGCTCACGGTCTGGGAGCTGCAGCAGGACGGCATTCCCACCACCCTAATAACCGACAACATGGCCGGCCATTTCCTCAAGTCCGGACGCATCGGCTGCGTGGTGGTGGGCGCGGATCGCATCGCGGCCAATGGGGACGTCGCAAATAAGATAGGCACCTATTCGGTGGCCGTGCTGGCGAAGGAGAATGGCGTACCGTTTTTTGTGGCGGCGCCGGTTTCCACGCTCGATCTGACGCTGGCTTGCGGAGACCTGATCCCCATAGAGGAGCGCTCTGCCGCCGAGGTGACCCACGTCTTTGGCCAGCCAGTGGCTCCCCCGGGCGCGGCAGCCGCCCATCCGGCCTTCGATGTCACCCCCGCGCGTTATGTTACCGCGATCATCACCGAAAACGGGGTGGCTCGCGCGCCTTACGAGGAGTCGCTTCAGCGGCTTGTCCCGTGCCCGCCTGGAGCCGTTCTGTTCTGAGGCTGCCACACGCTCACGACGAAGTTTACCGGCGCATTTGCAGCTTTATCGGGCGGGCGCGGGACTTGCTGAACCAGGCCGCTGTGATAAGGTGAACCTGATGCAAACACCTAAGCGCTCCCTCACCGTCGCGGCTCCGATATTGCTTGTCGCCGCTTCCGCGCTTTTTGCCGCCGATTCCAGCCGCCGCGCCCCCGGTTTTTCTCTGCCCGATGTAAAAACCCAGCAGCACGACCTGGCGGATTACCGCGGCAAGGTAGTAATCCTCGAGTTCATGCAGACCACCTGCCCGCACTGCGCCGCCTTTGCCGACGTCCTGGAACAGGTGCAGCAGAAGTACGGCGACCGGGTGGCCATTATCTCGGTGGTGAATCCGCCCGACGATCAGCCCAAAGTGCGGCCTTTTATCGCGGCGCACAGAATTACTTACCCGGTCGTGTTCGATTGCGGCCAGGTGGCTTACTCCTACCTCCGATCGCCCTCATTCGACATCCCGCACGTCTTCCTGATCGATGCCAACGGTGGAATCCGCGAAGATTTCGGATACACACCCGCCACCCGGGACATCTTCGAAGGCAAGGGTATCTTTTCGCACCTGGATACGCTGCTGAAGAAATAACGCCTTGCTAGAAATAACCTCGGAGGGCGTGCGTCCTCGGCGGCCGCCTGTTAGATTGAAAGGAGCGAGATGGTTTCGGCATGGCGAGCGTTTGCGTGGCTGAGTTTTCCGATATTGCTTGCGGCTCAGGACCAGGCCGGGCTGCAGCCGGATTGGGACATCGGTGTGGTCCTAGGAGAAATGAGCGCGCACGCTGCTCGCCTGCTGCCCACGCTCGATAAGGTCAACCCAAAGGCATGGGTGGCGAAGGGCGCATCGGAGACGTACGCGGCGCAACTGCAATCGAGCAAGGACCAGGCCAGGGGCATCATTAAGGACGCGGACGCGTTGAAGCGGAATCCCGAGAAGCTCTCTCAATGCCTGCAGTTGTTCTTCCGTATCGACGGCATGGAGCAGATGATCAATTCGCTGGTGGATGGAATCCGCAAATACCAGGACCCAGTGCTCGCCACCGATCTGGCCAGCCAGTCGGCGGAGAATGGAAGGAACCGCAACCGATTCCAGGCCTATATAGTTTCCCTAGCGTCGCAACGGGAAGAGGAATGCGCCGTGATGGATCAGGAGGCCCAGCGCTGTCGTTCCATTGTGGCCACCCAGCCGCCGCCGAAACCCGCTAACGGAAGAAAGAAGTAAACCGACTCATGCCGTTTTCTTGTACGATTTGCGGGGAGGAATCGACTGCCATCTGCGCGCGCTGCACTCAGGACACGTGCCGCAATCATCTCTGTGAGCGATGCCGGAGGTGCAGCGATTGCTGCGAATGCGAAGTCCTGCTGGAGGAAGATGTCCACGAGCTGCCACACGTGCCTGTGCGCGCGGCGTACGGCGCGTCGACGCAAACCCCATTGCCCGAGGAAAAGGACGAAGAAGACTGGCAGCCGCCGCCGGATCCAGACCCGCTGCCTCCGGAAGATCCGGAACCCGGTCCGGTTATGCCGTAGGCGCGCCGCCTCGCCCAGGCCGCCTTTTCAAGAAGCAAGCGACAAGATCACCTGCGCAACTTTTGCAGCTACACGTCGTCGCGGCCGATATTCACGATGAAATATAGCGCGCGCGTGGTCCCCACGTTTTTGGCGTTGTGGATTTCGTTCGAGCCGATCACGCCCACATCACCGGGACCCAGGCGGTACGGCTTGCCGGAGATCGTCAGCTCCATCACGCCCTCCCGCACGAGCATCATTTCTTCCCGCAGGTGCTGGTGAGGCGGATGGTTCACTTCTCCCGGCGCGATATCGCTCGAGTGCGATTCCATTTTGAAACCTGTGTGCGTTTTGGCAGTGAACATCCTTCGGCTGGTGTTCTTTCCGTTCGTGGTAACCGGGATCTCGTCGTATTTGAAAGCCCTGGTTTTCATCACCGGCAGTTTTTCGACCGAGTTGTCCGCGGCCGGAGCAGCGCTGCCGGCCGTGTTGGAGGCGATGGTTTGCGCCGAAGCGCCGGCGGCCGCCAGGGCGGGAAGCAGCAAACCCAGGTCTCTACGCGAATACTTCATACGAACTCCTTTCCGGGTACGGAATCCAAACACTATACACCTTGCAGGGTTCGAGAGAAATGACCGTTGGAATTCCAGGAGCAATTCCTCCCAACACTTCACAGCTCTTGCGCCGCTCGCGCCCGGGAACCTGTCAGGCGGTAGGTAGCCTTGCTATGATGGTGGCCTGACGGCGCATGGGCGAAACCCTCCTATCCTCTGACACGGCGGTGGTTCGTCCGGGCGAGGAACTTGATATTGCCAGGTTGAGCGCCTGGTTGAATGGCCGCATCGCCGGCGACAAGATAGCCGGAGCCACCGTTGAAGTGGAGCAGTTTCCCAATGGCCACTCGAACCTGGTGTATCTCGTCCGGGCCGGTGGCCGTGAATATGTGTTGAGGCGCCCGCCGCTGGGCCCAGTGGCACCCAAAGCCCATGACATGGTGCGCGAATACCGCGTGCTGGAAGCTGTCCACCCGCATTTTGCCGAGGCGCCCGAGGTCTTTTTATTGTGCGAAGATCCTTCCGTTATCGGAGCTGCCTTCTTTCTCATGGAACGCCGCGAGGGGATCGTCATTCGTGACCACGCACCGGCCGAGTTGGCCCCCATCCCGGATTATCCTCGCCGGGCAAGCGAAGCTTTCATCGATTGCCTCGTACGCTTGCACGCTATCGACATCGGCCAAACCGGGCTCGAGTTTCTGGGCCGGCCCCAAGGCTTCGTGGAGCGGCAAGTACGCGGGTGGGGCGACCGGTGGACGCGCGCCAGGACCGAAGACCTTCCGGAGATGGACCGCGTCATTGAATGGCTTTACGGCTCGCTGCCGCCCTCCCGCGAGGCAACGCTGGTCCACAACGATTACAAACTGGATAACGTGATGCTCGCGCGGTCGGCCGAGCGCGTCACCGCCGTGCTCGATTGGGAAATGGCGACTGTCGGCGATCCCCTGGCGGACCTGGGGCTTTCCTTGTGTTACTGGACGTGGGCTAATATCGCGGCGCAGGAGAGCGGCCACGGACCCACCCGCACCATCACCATGCAGCCGGGTTGGTACGCACGCGACGAGTTTCTTCAAAGATACGCGGAGCGCACGGGGCGCAGCATCGATGCGATCCGGTACTACGAGGTGCTCGGAATTTTCAAGCTGGCCGTGATTCTGCAACAGATTTACTATCGCTATCACCGGGGACAGACGCGCGACGACCGGTTCCGGAATTTCGACGGTCACGTGCGGGGGCTGGCGAGACTGGCCGCGGCACTTTCGGAGAAGCGCACTTGAGCCGGATCTATCTGGTCCGGCACGGGCAGGCCGGGACGCGCGAGGCATACGACTCACTTTCCGATCTGGGAAAACGGCAAGCACGGCTGCTGGGTCAGTATTTCCTCACGGAAGGAATCGAATTCGCGGCTGCATTTTCCGGCACCCTGGCGCGCCAGGCGCAGACAGCGCTGGAAGTGAAAGCGGCCTACAACGAGGCGGGCTGCCGCTTTCCCGAAATCGCGTGGGATTGCGGCTGGAACGAGTTCGACCTGGCCGGCATCTATCGCACTTTCGCGCCGCGGCTCTGCGATGACGATCCCGATTTTGCCAGAGAGTACCGGGAACTCGCTGCTCAGTCGCGCGCCGCGGCGAATCAGCACGCAGCACTTGTGAACCGCCGCTGGATGCCGTGCGACACCAAACTTGTCGAAGCCTGGATTGCGCAGCGGTACTCCTTCGAAGTCGAAACCTGGGCGGCGTTTCACGAGCGCGTGACCGATTGCCGGTCCCGCCTTTCCGCGATCGCCGGCGACGCCAGCGTGGTTGTGTTCACGTCTGCCACGCCCATCGGAATCTGGACCGCCATGGCCATGGCCATCCACGACGAGCGCGCTTTACGGCTGGCCGGCGCCCTGCGGAATTCATCTTATACGACGCTGCGCTTGCGAGACGGGCAGGTCCGCCTCGATTCGTTCAATGCCATACCACACTTGACGACGCAGGAGCTACGGACATATCGATAGCCTGGATCTCAGATCAGGGCAGCGTGACACAGTTATTGGCCGCCGATGAACCTAGCGCGGATAAACGCGGATTCAAAATTGATCTATCGGCGTTCATCCGCGTTCATCTGCGGCTGATTGCGATTATTTCTCACCTCTTACGCGCGAGGCC
>CAZKVF010000079.1:0-8169 GCA_964556085.1 uncultured Solibacteraceae bacterium | reverse complement strand
GCGAGCAGCGCCTTCACCAGGTCCAGGTCGCTCCTGAGGATCGCTGCGTGCAAGGCGGTGTAGCCGATGCCGAGGTCATTCGGATTCGCGCCCTTTTCGAGCAAAGCCACGGCCACATCCCGGTGGCCGCTATGGGCCGCGACCACCAGGGCGCTGGCGCCATCGGGCAGAGAATCGTTCGGATCGGCACCTGCGGACAGTAACAGCCTGGCCGACTCGGCATCGCCCGCGCGCGCCGCAAACAGCAGCGGTGTGCTGCCGCCCCGCGCAACCGAATAATTCAGCTCTTCCCGCCCCGCTCGCTGCGTTTGTTCGCCCACAACGGTCTGAGCGTATGAGCGGGAACGGGCCCGGACATCCGCGCCGAATTCAATGAGCAGTGCGGTTACGTCAGGATGATTGTTGGCCGCGGCCCACATGAGGGCCGTTTGATCGTGTTCGGGCTCCCTGGCCTTCGCATCGGCTCCGTGGACCAGTAACGCTTTGACCGCGGCGGCGCTGCCCGTACGCGCGCAAGTCATGAGCACAGTTTCGCCGTTGAGAAATTTGGCGTTGGGGTTCGCCTTGGCGGCCAGGAGCCGATCGACCATCGCCCCGCTCCGGTTCGTGCAAGCCAGGTGCAGCGGTGTAGCGCCCAGATCGTTGGCCGCATCCGCACGCGCCCCGGCGCGAATCAAAGCGTCCGCCATCGTGAGATCGTCATAATAAGCCGCCCAATGGAGCGCGGTCGTGCCGTCCCCTTGCCGCGCATTTACATCAGCATGGTTTTCCAACAGTACGCGCGCTGCCGCCGCATCCTGGCTTTTTACAGCCTGAATCAGACGCAAGTCCAGAGTGGCAGCAAGGCCAGGCGCGATGGCCAAACCTAATACGCAAACGGACTCCAGCAAGAAACGCATTTTCATGAACGGCCCAAAGCGAGCAGGCCCGGGTCGAGTCTGCCCGTGCTGTCTCCGATGCGATCCCAATTTACGCCGAACTGATCCATAAGCGTGAGGTGCAGATTGGCCAACGGAACACCCTTGAGGTTGGTGTGCCGGCCGCCTTTCAAATTGCCTGCGCCGCCACCGGCTAATAAGAATGGGATGTTCACGGGCGCATGCGAGTTGCTATCCGCAATCCCCGCGCCGTAAATCGTAGTCATGTGGTCTAACAAAGAACCGTTGCCATCCGGGGTGTCGCGCATCTTCTCCAGCAGGTAGGCGAACATCTTGACGTGATAGGCGTTAATCCTGGCCGTCTTGGCGACTTTCTCCGCCTCGTGCTGATGGTGCGAAATCGGGTGATGGGCGTCCGGCACACCAATCTGTGGATAAGTCATGCCGCTCTGTTCGTGACCCATCATCAGAGTAATCACCCGGGTGAGATCGCTCTGATATGCCAGGACCATCAAGTCGAACATCAGTTTGACGTGATCTTCCCAATTCGCGGGTATTCCAGCGGGATGGTCTACCAGGGGAACCTGCCGGTTGTCTTTTTCCGCATTCTGGATACGGCGCTCCACACCGCGGACGGCATCGAGGTACTCGGCAAGCTTGGTCCGATCGCTTTCCGGAAGCGAGCCGTTAAGGTGGGCGGCCTCTTCCGTGATGGAATCGAGAATGCTCTTCTCCTGGCGCATGCGCCCCAGGCGCTCTTTCGCGTCGGTACTGGTGCTGTCGCCGAACATCCGCTCAAACACCAGGCGCGGATTATTTTGGGTTGGCAGTGGCGTGCTGGGGCCCGTCCAGCTCAGAGTGTTGGTGTAGGCGCAGGCGTAACCCGTGTCGCAACTGCCCGCCGTCTCACCCGACTCAATCGCCAGTTCGAGCGACGCCAGTTGTGTATGCTTGCCGGTCTCCTGGGCTAGAATCTGGTCAACGGAAATACCTGCGTCCAGCCAGGTTTCGCTGGTCGGCGGAGAAATATCGGTAAGGAAGCGAGTGGTCGCCTTGGCATGTGCGCCGCCAGGCCGCCCAGGCGTGGGGATACAGTTCAGGCCACTTAACACCTGGAAGTGTTCGCGCAGCGGTTCCAGCGCGCTCAACGTGGGCGTCATCTCATAATCCGGCCCTTCGTTGCGCGGCAGGTAATTCTCCATGATCATGCCGTTGGGAACATAGACGACGCCGAAACGGTTCACTGGCACGGCAGCCGCGGAGAGCGCCGGCACCATGCTGTCCAGCCAGGGAAGTGCGACGGCGGCACCCAATCCACGTAACATCGCGCGGCGCGAAATCGCTTTCTTAGTAATGATCATTGGGAACTCCATTATCTTGCAGCCACCAGCTTTTCACTCCCGGCTACACCCATCCTAAAGGCCGGGCTGTTCACTATGCCCCGTATGACGGCCGACCACCGATAGTCTTGAGACGCGGCATCGCGCGAAATCTTCCTGATGGCAGGATAGTCCGAAGTTTCGATACCGCGCCCAATTGCATACGCCAAAAGCTTCTCCGTGAAGGTGCGAACGAAATCTTCTTTGTGGCTTTCAATCAACTGGCGCAGACCGGCGATCCCTTCAAATCGCGTGCCGTCCGGCAGGGAGCCCGAGGCGTCGATCGGCGCACCGTCACTCTCAGTGCGCCACTTACCCAGCGCGTCAAAATTCTCCAGAGAAAAGCCCAATGGATCCATGCGCTGATGGCAGGAGGCACAAACGGCGGACTGGCGGTGGAGTTCCATGCGCTTTCGCAGCGACTGCGGCTGGCCATCCTGACCAGGCTCTTTCAAAGCCGGAACATCCGGCGGGGGTGGAGGAGGAGCTGCGCCCAGAAGGTTCGCAAGCAACCACCGGCCACGCAGAGTGACGGACGTTCGGTTTGGATAAGACGTCAGCGCCAGAATACCGGCTTGCCCCAGAAGACCACCGCGTACACCGTCTTGGAATTCGACGCGGCGAAAACGCGGCCCATAAATATCGGAGATGCCGTAGTGCTTAGCCAGCCGTTCGTTGACGAAACTATAATTGGCAGTCACCAGTTCCACCACGCTGTGATCTTGTTGGAGCTGGCTGGCGATGAAAAGCTGGGTCTCGTTCGCCATGGCTTCCCGCAGGTTCTCATCGAATTCCCTATACAGGTCGGTGTCCGGAACAATGCCGGCGAGCTTGCTCAAACCGAGCCAGCGATTCGCGAAACCGTCCACAAGAGCGACCGAGCGCGTGTCTCGCAACATTCGCTGGACCTGCTGTTCCAGGACCTTGGCGTCGTGTAGTTGACCGCGCATGGCCAGATTCAGGAGTTCCTCGTCGGGGATGCTGCTCCAAAGGAAGAACGACAACCGGGAAGCCAGATCCAGGTCGCTCAGCCGATAAACTGAGCCAGCGCTCGCAGTCGCCGGCACAGCTTCTACACGGAACAGAAAGCGCGGCGCTGCCAGGATGCGCTCCAGCCCTCGCTGAATCCCGTTATCGAAGTCCTTTTCCGCCCGGCCTGCGCGATAGAACTCGAGCAGCGCATTCGTATCCTCCGCGCTCACGGGGCGCCGGTATGCCCGCGTGGCGAGAGAAGTTAGAATCTTCCGCGCGCAGGGCTCCTCCGTCGCCGGGGTGGTCGGAGTACACACAAATATTTTCCGGCGGCTCGGCGATTCGCCGTGGGAAACCTTGCCGTAAGGGCCGCCAATCATCACGAATTCGACGGCCGGATTCCCGTGGTAGTACTCATTCGTAGTACGCGCAAAACCGATTTGCGACGGCTGCAGAACACCCTCCGGCTCCCAGAACTCCCTCACGAAGGACATGCTGACCTCGTGTTCCCCGGCTTTCACCGGGACGCGCACCTCCAGACCCGCGTCGGCCGTGTGCATGTAGACCTCAAACTCCGGGGACCCTTGCGTGTTACCGGCGAAACTTTCGGGCATGGTCATACCCTTGGCCTCGCCGCCAAATGCGAAACGCTTCAGCCGAACTCCGTCAAGGCGGATGTCGATCTGGTGCGGCTCACCCAGGCCGACAATGTAATCGTAGTATTGGCGCCGAAGGAGAACCTTGATCATGTACTCGCCATCTACCGGGAAAAGATGCCGGATCGAACCGCCACCCTGCGAACCAAAGGGCAGATCCTCACTCATTTGGTCAGCTTGCGCAAGCAGTTTTGCGTACTTGATGGTTTCCACGCTGGGCGGGAGGGTAGGATCACCTACAGCAAGACGGCTGACCAGGTTAGCGGCCGAAAGATAATTCTCCAGCAGAACGGGCGACACGGAAAGGACGCTCGCAACATTATCAAAGCCCTCCTGATCGCTGTCGTCGGCGGAAAGCAGCATCTTGCCATCGATCTTCAGCCCGAGCAGGTCCCGAATGGCGGCGGCATATTCCACGCGGTTCAACCTGTGTACCGGTACACGGCCCGGATTCGGTTTGGCAGCTGCCGCGGCATCTAGCGCCGCTTCGATCTCGGCCGTGGCGCTAGCATAGACGGCTTTATCGGGCCGGGGCATCCCGGAGGGGGGCATTTCGCCGGTGCGAAGTTTGCGGGCCACTTTTTCCCAAACGTCCGTATGCTCGGGGATACGTTCGATATCCGAGACATCCAGCACAAGGCCCGCTGTCTTCAGCTTTGGGTTGTGACAGGCAGTGCAATACTGCTGGATAACGGCGGCCGCGTGGGACGCTTTCGTGTGATCCGAGGCAGGCGACAAGATCGCCTGCCCCACCAAGATCGTGGGAATTGTTGCGAAAGATGCGACTGTAAAACAGACCTGGGCTGAAGGATAAGGCACGCCGAAGAAATACTAGCCTATAGGAAAGTGAGCGTCAATCGGGCCTGGGGCCAGACGGGAGAGCCGCCCCGACCGCTGCCTCGGCAGCCGAAGCTTACGCCGCGTTCGCGAACCATCGCCGCATTTCTGCTCGCGGAACAACGCCCGTCCGCTCCGCGATGATGATTCCGCGGCGCAGCAGCACGAAATACGGAATCGCCTGAACCCGGTACTGAGAGGCGATAGTCGGGTATTCCTCCGTGTTCACCTTCAGAACTAAGCCTCGCCCGGCCATCTCGCGCGCAAGCTCATGGACTTCCGGCGCAGCTATCCGGCAGGGGCCGCACCATGGCGCCCAAAAGTCCACCAGGACGGGTACCTTGGCTTCGCGAGTGATCTCGGCGAACGCCGCCGCGTCCACATCGATAGGCTCCGCAACGGGGGGTAGGGGAGATTTGCAGGAACCGCAACGGCCGGTATCTGACAAATGCTTCGTCGGAACGCGGTTGTTAGCGCCGCACGTGGGGCATGTTCGGATCATGTGCACCCTCTAGGTGCAAGCTACCACGAGTGTGGGCCGCCGCGGGCGGGTTCGGTATCCTGATTTCAAATGGTCAGGGGAATCTTCCTGTTTTGGCAGGTGGATTGCCGACTCTGGGGGGACGCGTATGGAGCCAAGCACCGCTGCAAAGAGACTACTGCCCTGGCTAGTTGCCGTCGCTTTTTTTATGGAATCGCTCGACACCACGATTCTGAATACGGCCGTGCCGACGGTTGCGGCAGCGCTTCAGGTGGCGCCACTCAGCATGAAATCGGTGTTGTCCAGTTACACACTGAGCCTCGCGGTTTTCATCCCTATCAGCGGCTGGATGGCCGACCGCTTCGGCACCCGCCGAGTATTCGCCTCCGCGATTGGTCTGTTCACGCTCGGCTCAGTGCTCTGCGGGTTATCCACCAATATTCATGTCCTGGTAGCGTGCCGCGTCCTGCAAGGGTGCGGAGGGGCCATGATGGTTCCGGTGGGCCGGCTCACCATCGTGCGCACGTTTGCAAAATCGGAGTTGGTCCGTGCGATGAGCTTCGTGGCCATCCCCGCGCTTATAGGGCCAATGCTGGGGCCGATCGCTGGGGGTCTGATCGTCGCATATTTCCATTGGAGGGCGATTTTTTTCGTGAACCTTCCGATCGGCCTCGCCGGTTTGGTCCTGGTCTACATGCACCTTCCCGATTATCGGGAACGTTCCCATCCGCTCGATTTCCTCGGCCTCGTCCTTTTCGGCTCCGGCATCGGATTGCTGTCCTACGTTCTGGAGGTTTTTGGGGAGCATTCGCTAACTGCGCAGCAAATTCTGATGCTGCTGGCAGTCTCGATCCTGCTGCTGACCGGATATGGGCTCCATGCTATGCGAACCCGCTTTCCCCTGCTGGCGCTGGGCTTGTTTCGCATCCGTACGTTTCGGGCGGCCGTGAGCGGCAATTTCTTCACCCGTCTGGGGATCGGGGGGATTCCGTTCATTCTCCCGCTGCTTTACCAGGTTGGCATGGGCTTCAGTCCGGTGCAGTCCGGTTTGCTCATGATGCCCCAGGCCTTTTCCGCCATGAGCCTCAAAACGACCATGCCGCGCATTCTAGCCCGCTTCGGCTATCGTGCCGTGCTCATTTTGAATACAGTGATCCTTGGCCTGCTCATCTTCGCTTTCGCGGCCATCGGCCCCGGCACGCCAATCGCCTTTATTATTCTGCAGTCGCTGTTCTTCGGATTTTTCAGCTCGTTGCAATATACCAGTATGAACACGGTGGTCTACGCGGATATAGGCGATCAGCAAGCCAGCGCGGCAAGTTCGATCGCGAGCACGACGCAACAGATGTCCATCAGCTTTGGGGTCGCGGTGGCGTCGCTGGCTGCCGCGTTGTTCATCCCCGATCGGTTCCATTCGACCGCGGCCGAATTGATCGGCGGCATCCATAAGGCGTTCCTTCTTCTGGGCGGTTTGACGGTTCTTTCCACGCTGGTTTTCAGGGAACTAAAGAGCACGGACGGAAGCCTCGCCAGCCGGCATGAGGTGGTCGGCGAGGCGCATCTTCTCCGCCGCCTCCCGGAAGGGGCTAGCTTGTCCTAAGAGCGTTCTGCTTTGCGTTATTGTGCCGCCGGGCTAGCGTCCTGGCTTTGCCCAGATGCCGCGATCGTGCATCCGAGCGATTTGTTTCAGGATGACCGCGTCCCGGTATTCGGCGTGGTTCATCGGGGGCCGCGCCAAATAGAGATTTTTCGGGTAGATCGGCGTCTCATAAAGCATCTGATATAACTCGGTGCGAAGGTCCTTCAACCAGTTATCCCATTGCGCGCGTGCACGGTGATCGCGTAACGCCTCGATATCGATAACCCCACCCACATAGGTGGAACCGGCTCCATAATCCTGCTTTCCGATAATCTGGCCGCGGTAGTTGATGATGAAAGACCGCCCGCCGAAGGTATCGATTGGTGTGTTCTCTTCCGCGAACAGGTAGTATGTCCCCATATTGGGCGCGACCACGTAAATGTTGTTGTCGAGCGCCCGCGCCCGGCTTTGAATTTCGAAATAATCGTTCCCCGTGGCAGGATGGGGATAAGAAGCGCGGTAAACCACCTCGGCGCCATTGAGGGCAAGCGCCCGCGCATTTTCAGGATAGGAACCTTCATTCGCCATCATAATTCCAAGGCGTCCGATATCGGTGTCCACCACTGGCCAGAAAGCTTGCAAGGTACGACCGTATTTCTCCACCCACCAGTCATAGACATCATGGGGGCACATCGAATGCTCCACGGGAAACAACGGCGACACTTTGTAGTGCTTTAGAATGACTTCGCCGCGAGGATCGAGGATGAACCCCACGTTGAAGAATCGGTCCTTCCAGTCGGGGTGCCGTGCTTTGGCTTGCGCAATGATGTAGGTGTCGTATTCGCGCGCCAGCCGGCCAAGAAACGCGGCCTCTTCGCCGGGAATATCGATTGCTCCTTCGCGAGCAAATTGCGCGTGGTCCAGATCCAGAACTTCGTCGTTGAATCCTTGCAGAGCCCCCTCCGGAATAGCGATCAGCCGCACCGGTAGATCCAGGCTCGAGAGCCAGGAAGCAGCCTTCACAAGGTGCTTCAAGTGCTCGAGGTTTACGCCGATATCCGCCCGTTTACGTATGCCGCGGACAGTGGGGATGAGGCCGACGGCGGTATAGGGTTTGATTAGGGACATGGTTTTCTCCTCCCCGGTGGGGCAGGCGGTTTCGCTGCCAATCTCTTGTGAGGCTCGATTTCGGAGCCCCCGGCTTGCACTCTGGGCCTCGGAGCCTGTCGGCTCGAACTCAGGCGCCTGCCGGCAAGGCTGCCAGCGCCATCGCGATTTCCTCCTCGGGATAGTCGTAGTTCTCGAGTTTTCCGGCCTGGTAGTCGATGTAGGCCTGCATATCGAAATGGCCATGCCCGCAGAGATTGAAGAGGATGGTCCGCTGCCT
>CAZKVF010000078.1:0-3785 GCA_964556085.1 uncultured Solibacteraceae bacterium | reverse complement strand
CGCATACTGCTGCGGATACTGTTGTGGCGGAGGCGCATACTGCGGCTGGGGTGGCCCATATTGGCCGGGATAGGGCGCATACGGCGCAGTGGCGCTCTGCTGGGTGGGCTGAGTGACATACACCGGATGCGGCGGGGGCTGCGGGGGCGGGGGGACGTTAGCTGGAGGCTGCGCCGGTTCGGCGGCCGGGGACGGCGGAACCTTCCCCGCTGCGACGCAATCCGGGCATTCAGTATAGGACGGCGGCACTTCGCGGCCGCATCGTGGGCAAATCCAGGAAAACATAGTTTCTTCCTTTTACTCTACCGCTTACTGTGCCCCGCGCCGCAGGCCCACGAACGAGAACATACGCCCGGCATCCTGTTTGTCGCGTCGGTAGGAGTGGAACTCGTCCGGCCGGCACATAGTACAAAGACCCGAAATGTAAATACGCGCGCTATCAAGGCCCGCCTCCAGCAGTTGCCGGCGATTGGCTGCCGCGAGATCCACGCGCGCCCGCCCCTCCGGGCCGGGTTCCGAGTGTTGCCGGAAGTGCGCTCCCACGTCCGGCCCGACTTCATAGCAGCAGGCGCCAATGCCGGGGCCGATCGCGGCTTCCAGCTCCGAGGGATCCGAACCGAACTCGCAGCGCATCTCTTCCACCGCGCGGCGGGCTATCTCAGCCACCGTGCCCCGCCAACCCGCGTGGACTGCCGCTACCGCGCGGCGATCTCGGTCCACCAGCAGGATGGGCACGCAATCCGCAGTTTTCACGGCCACCGCAGCCCCCGGCGTGTTCTCGAGCAACGCGTCCCCTTCCCCTAGTACCCCGCCGCGGCCGCCGGCGAATACGCACCTGGAAGAATGAACTTGTTTCAGGGTTGTCAGATTTGCGGGCATTTGCGCCCGCCGCGTACCGAATCCGTGGACAAGCCATGCGAGCTCGTCCAGCTCGGGAACGCGATAAACTTCGTGGGAATCTTTGTAGAACACTGTGCGCGGTTATGGCTTATCTTCTGTCGGCATCGCGTAGACTCTATCACCCAGTTTTACGCAGGACTGTTGATCTGCGCAATCCTCACCTGTTGCTTGAAGTTCTCCAGCATCGATTCTTCCAGCCGTACCTGAGTCGGCCGCTTCACCAGCGTGCTCATCTGATCGATCTTATCCTGAAGCTTTAACAAGGCATAAAAGAGGTTCTCGGGTCGCGGAGGGCACCCGATCACGTACACATCCACAGGCACGATCTTGTCCACGCCCTGCAGAACCGAATACGTGTTGAACGGGCCTCCGGCGTTGGCGCAGGCGCCCATGGCGATGCACCATTTGGGATCGGGCATCTGGTCCCAAATGCGTTTGAGCACTGGCGCCATTTTGAGCGTGACGGTCCCGGCCACGATCATCAGGTCCGACTGCCGCGGGCTGGGCCGGAACACCTCGGCGCCGAAGCGCGCGATGTCGAACCGCGAAGTAGATGCCGTAATCATTTCGATGGCGCAGCAGGCCAGGCCGAAAGTGAGCGGCCAGAGGGCCGACTTTCTGGCCCAGTTGAACACGTAGTCGACCGACGTCGTGAGGACATTGCGTTCAAACTGGTTCTGAAGAAAAGCAGACAAGCAGCTCTCCTTTCTCTGAATACGCATTCTAGCGCCATTCGTTGCCCTGGTCGCGCCGGCTGGTCTTGGCCGCCGGCGCCCAGCCGGACTGTTACAATCGACCCTTACGCCGGCCGCAATGCGCTTCGTGCTGCTTCACTATCACTTTCTGAAGAATGCCGGCTCGACCATCGAAGATATACTGGACCGCAACTTTGGCGAACGCTTCGCGCGCGTCGAAACGGCCGAACGCTCCGGCCGCTATACGAACGCCGCGCTCCTGCAATTCCTGGAAAGCCACCCGGAGGTGGCCGCGGTCTCGAGCCACCAGATTCGCCATCCGCTGCCTGAAGTGCGAGGGTACTTATTTTTCGACGTTTGCTTCCTGCGCGACCCCATCGACCGCATCCGCTCGATGTATGACTACTTCCGCGAGAAGCCCGCGCCGGGCGATCCCCTGAGCGACCTGGCAGCTCGGTGTGGATTGGGTGAATTCGTCACCTGCCTTGTGGAGCGGTTTCGCGACGAGGTCACCAATGTGCAGGTGGCCCTGCTGGCCCACGGTGGGGTGGACGAACACCCGCCAGACCAGCGGGATTTCGCCGTAGCCCTCGAAAGAGTTCTCGATACGGCTTTCCTGGGCGTGGTAGACCGGTTCGAACAGAGTCTGATCGCCGGCCGTCAATTCCTCGACCCGGTTTTCCCTGCCCTCGATTGCAGCTATACACCCGTTAATGTTTCGGGCGGTATGAAGGGATCGGTGGCAGCGAGGCGGCGTAAACTTCGCGAGGCCTGCGGCCGCAGCGTGTACCGGGAGCTCGTACGGCTGAACGCCCTCGATTGCGAATTGGTCCGCCGCGCCCGAGCTGAAGTGCGGCGGCGGCTGGCGCAGGTGCACAGTAACGGTTCAAGCTCCGCCCTCAAGAAGACCCTTTCGTCGCGCCTTCCCTTCCCCGCCCTCCGTATACGCCGTGCGCGCCTGTTTGATCCCGTCTTCTACCTCGAGCGCTATCCCGACGTCCGCCGCGCCGGCATCGGTCCACTGCGCCACTATCTGCTTCATGGCGCGGCCGAAGGCCGCAAACCGCACCCCCTCTTTCAGCCCGATTTCTACCTGGCGCGTTGCCCTGATGCCAGAGGCGGCAACCCCCTGCTGCATTTCCTGGACGACGGCGGCATTCAGTCGCCCCATCCGCTTTTCGATTCGGCGGCCTATATCGCGGAGAACCCTGATGCGACAGATCAGCCGCTTACGCATTACTTACGGAGCCGCGACCGTAAGGGAAAAGTCGCCCAACCGTTCCCAACAGCTCACCTCAACATCCTGGATGTGCCGGTGGATATCTGCTTCCCAGACCCTCCACACACCGAGATAGCCGCCGAGACCCCGCCGGGACCCGTACTGGTTTGGCGCAATGGGGACGGCCGCAAGCAGTTCCTGGCGCCGCCCGAGCAGAGGGCTTTCTTCCGCGCAACCGGCTACGGGCAGTTGCGCGCCCAAATCGATCCGCCAATCTGACATGGCGCAAGCGCCTCAGACGCGGCGGAAGCGGCCATCCCTTAAGAGCAGATACTTCCTTCCACGCCAGACGATGGTGTTCCCGAAGAACGCCACCAACCAGAGCAGAAAACTGGCGACGTCCCCGAGGGGCACCAGCCACCATAGCCTGGGGGTAAGGGGGTCGCGAAGCACGCGCCCGGCTGTTGCCCATGCCGCCGCGGTACGAAATGTTGCCGTCACGGCCGCCACCGGCCACCATGAGGGCTGCACCGCCACGACCAGGAGCGCTAGCGGTAGCGGATTCGTGAAGATCTGCCCCAAATAGCCCCAGGGGCGTGAACGCCGCGTGCTCCGGTTCCACCGCAACCGGTGCCGCAGGTTGGCGCCCAACGGCTGGCTCCCGATCCGGTGCTCAATGACATAGGACGATAAAATTACGCCCCAACCGGCTTCGGCGGTCAGCTTGCCCATCACGAAGTCTTCCGCCAGGTACTCCTGTAGTGTGTCGAAGCCTCCGATCCGGGTCAGGACTTCGCGCCGCGCGGCGATGGTCGGGCCCAACGCGAATCGCATCCCTTCGAGATAGCGCGCCACCAGAACGCCGGAGAGGAATTCGGTATTCAGGCTGACCGCCTCGAGTGTCGACCAGAAGCTCGCCCCCGGCACAGCCCGGTAAGGACACGTAATCAGGCCCAAACGCTCATCCTGAA
>CAZKVF010000077.1:0-20787 GCA_964556085.1 uncultured Solibacteraceae bacterium | reverse complement strand
GCCGACCGTGGAAACTGATTTTGGTGATTCGGCCGAGATGGGCGTCCTTCTTTTGCCCTTCGACCGTGCCTGCGAACCGGCACCTCGAGCACCCCGTGCCCGTGGCTCTACGCGGGCAATCGACACATTCCAGGCGAACCTTTGTACCGGCCTTTATCCTGGAATCGAGCAACACGGAACACTCCTTTCGTTCAATTTCTTCGAGATTGCCCACATGCCTCTGCCGGCCTACGCTTAAAGTGACCAACTCGGAGCACATGAAGCGGCCGTTTTGTGGAGTCTTTAGGTCTTTTTTCATGGGAGCCTGATCGGCAGCATTGCGGGACAACTTTATGGGGAATGACAGCCTGCCCCCACAAATCGGCGCAAGGGCGCAGAAATGTAGCGAAACGCATCAATTTCTCCGCTGCAGAGCAGGCGAATGTTAAACTAGCTACAAAGGCTCGCTCGCGCGTGTCCAGCAGGAAACACTCCTTTTCCGCAAAACCCCCAGGCGCCTCACGGGTTCGTTTTACCCAGACGTCGGAGGAATCATGGGCTTGGTCAAAGCTGGAGCCCGAGGTTCGCGCGGCGCTGTCGGAGCGGATCGAGGAGGAACTGGCCCGCCGCTCGCTTGCCGGCGCGATGGTGTATTTTGTCATCTCGCTGGTTCTGTCCTTTTCCACGCCGTATTTCACCGGCCATCCCGCCGTTCTGGTGTCCGTGGGTTTTCTCACGCTGCTGATCGGTGCGCTGCGGATCGCTACTGCCCGCCGTCTTCTCGCCCAACCTCCCGAAGCCCCCGCGTGGAACAGACGCCTATTCCTTGCGACCACCTACTCCGCGGTGGCTGTGTGGGGAGGGTTTTGTGCCTGGACGCTCTGGCTTTATGCCGGTGAATGGACCGCCATGTTTCTGTTCCTTTGCACGGCGGCACTCGCCAGCGGCGCCTGTTCGTCGCTCGCGCCCAGCGCGCGGCTCGCTTACCGGTGCCTGGTTATCATGTTTGCCCCCGCGATCGGCGTTGCCTTCACCTTGGGTGACCGGCGGTACACGGGTCTGGGTATCGTAACCGTGGTCTACCTCGCTTTCCTGCTCGCGCAGGCTAGAGGCAACTGGCGCGAGTTCTGGAGGGCAACGGTGATCGCCGAACGGGAAAAGATCCGGGGTTCCGAGGAACGAAAACGAGCGGAAATGGAACGGACCACGCTCTTCCGTGCCATCGAGGAGGCCGCCGAGGAGATTCTGATCACCAAGGTTGACGGAAGCATCCAGTACTGCAACCCGGCGTTCGAACGATTCACCGGATACGAGCGGAGCGAGGTCCTCGGGCAGAACCCGCGGTTCTTGAAATCAGGGAAACACAACGAGGAGTTTTACCGTGAACTGTGGGCCAGAATCACCACGGGCCAGGTGTGGACGGGCCGTTTCACCAACAGGAAGAAGGACGGCACGCTGTACGAAGTCGAAGGCAGCATCTCGCCAATCCACGATTCTTCGGGCAAACTGACCGGATTCGTATCCACCAGGCACGATGTCACCGAGCGGCTTCGCATGGAATCGCAGTTGCGCCAGGCGCAGAGGATGGAAAGCATCGGCAGGCTGGCCGGCGGCGTGGCTCACGATTTCAACAACCTGTTAACGGTCATCGGAGGGTACAGTGCCTCGCTCGAAGAACGCCTGGCCCAAGGCGACCCGCGCCGGGAGTTCGCCAAGGAAATACGGCAATCCACTGAACGGGCCGCCACTCTGACGCGACAGTTGCTAACACTGAGCCGTAAGCAGCTCACCGTGCCCAAGGCGGTTGACTTGAGTGCGCTCATTGCGGAAACGCAGAAAATATTGCAGCGGCTGGTCGGGGAGGATGTGGAAGTAGTTGTGGATCCGTCGTCTTGCCTGGGACTGGTGAAGGTGGATCCCGACCAGATGAGTCAGATTCTGATGAATCTTGCTGCCAACGCACGCGACGCCATGCCCCAGGGCGGCAAGCTCATACTGCGGACAGCCAACGTCGATCCTATGACGGAGGCCACGCGCGGGGGAACACTGGTCAGCAAGGAATCGGTCCTCCTGGAAGTCCGCGACACCGGGGTGGGAATGAGCGAGGAGACGTGCCAGCATATTTTCGAACCTTTCTTCACCACCAAAGGGCGCGGGCATGGCACGGGCCTTGGCTTATCGATGGTTTACGGAATCGTGCAGCAGAGTGAAGGATTCATCGATGTGCATAGCGAACCCGGCCACGGCACGACTTTCAGCATCTATCTGCCGCGCATCGAGAATGGCGTGACGGCGCGCAAACCCGAACAGCCGTTCGAGGCGGAATTGGGCGGCACGGAAACGGTGCTGGTGGTCGAAGACCAGGCGGAGGTGCGGCGCTTGATCACGGGCGTGCTCGCGTCCTACGGGTATCGCGTGCTGGAGGCTGCGAACGGCAGTTGCGCGCTCCGGGAAGCCCGGGAATATCCGGAGCGCATCGACCTGCTGCTGACAGACGTGATCATGCCCGACATGACCGGTAAAGACGTTGCTGACCGCTTGTATCCGGCGCGGCCGAAGATGAAGGTGCTGTACGTCTCGGGGTACAGCGGCGAGGTGATCGCTCATCGCGGCGTGCTCCAGGCAGGCGTGGCCTATCTGCCGAAGCCGTTCACGCCGACCGCACTCGTGCGAAAGGTGCGCCAGGTGCTTGGCCCGCCCGCTATAATTAGTTAATGATGATCCGAGCGAGTGGCGATTGGCCCGCACGGGGCCGTCGATTCTGCCTGGCGCTCCTAGCTCTCCCGGTTCTGCTTGTCTCTCCCGCCCTTGCGCAGACCGCGACGACCAAGTTGACGATCCACGTGGTGAACGACAGCGATAGACCCGTAGACCGCGCCAGCGTGATTGTGAAATTCGTGCAAGGCCGCGACTACATCAAGTTTGGCAAGAAGATCCGTGACACCTACGAACTGCGCACCAACCAGGAAGGTGAAGCGAGTATCCCGGAGATTCCGCAAGGAAAAATCCTCGTTCAGATCATCGCCAAAGGTTACCAGACCTACGGGCAGACGCTCGATATCAACGAATCCGAGCGAACCGTGGAAATCAAGCTGAACCCGCCACAAAAGCAGTACTCGGCCCACGAGAAGGAATAGAGCTATCAGCGATCAGCTAGAGATGGCTTTAGCTGTTTTGCTTGTTCCTTTCTGCCCAGCGGACTTCCTGTCTTGCCCCGCCGCGTGACGCTCGACCAGCAAACCCGCTCTTTCGCTCCGGGCTACCCACGCTTCATTTCCAGGGTACGCCGTGGCACACTGCTCAGAGGAGGGGCAATGAGAGTATTAGCATGCGCGGCCTTGGCCGCACTGCCGCTGGGAGCCGCCACGTGCGAGGGCCTGGCCACAGCCAAATTGGCGAACACACGGATCAACGCCGCGCAAACGGTCGCAGCCGGGGCATTCCCCGCGCCACCCGGTGGACAGGCCGGGCAAGCTCCGATTGACTTCAAGAGTCTGCCGGCCTTCTGCCGCGTACAGGGAGTGATCGAGCCAACCGCCGATTCGCACATCGAATTCGAAGTATGGCTGCCGGTGGAGGGCTGGAATGGCAAATACCGCGGCGTGGGAAACGGCGGCTTCGCAGGGGCGATCGACTACGGCGGGTTGGCCAATTCGCTGGCTTACGGGTATGCTGCTTCGGCCACCGACACAGGACACAAGGGCGGCGTAACGGATGCCGGCTGGGCATTGGGGCACCCGGAGAAAGTGGCCGATTTCGGTTATCGCGCCATTCACGAAACGGCCGAGAAGGCCAAGGAATTGGTCAAAGCGTATTACACCAACGCGCCGCGGCGCTCGTATTTCAGCTCATGCTCCAATGGCGGGCGCGAGGCGTTGATGGAGGCGCAGCGCTACCCCGCCGATTACGACGGCATTCTGGCCGGGGCGCCGGCCAATTACTGGACGCATCTTCTGACGCAGGCCGTGGCCGATCTCCAGGCCTTGAATGAACCGGGAGCGTACATCCCCGCGGCCAAGATTCCGGCCATTCAGGCGGCGACCCTGGCAGCGTGTGATGCGCGCGATGGCGTGAAGGACGGCGTAATCGACGATCCCTCGCGCTGTCGGTTTGATCCCGGGGTACTTCTCTGCAAGGACGCCGATTCGGATGCCTGTCTCACCGCGCCGCAGGTGACGGCTTTGAAAAAGCTCTATGCCGGTGCGCGCGATGCGGCCGGCAAGCAGATTTTCCCCGGCCGCGTGGTGGGTGGGGAAGCCGGGCCGAACGCGTGGACCGACTGGATTACAGGCCGGGAGCCGAACCGGAGCCTGATGTTCGCTTTCGGCACGCAGTTCTTCGGAAACATGGTCTACGAAAACGCCTCGTGGGACTTCCACACTTTCCAGGCGGATCGCGCGGCGAAAGTGGCCGACGATAAACTGGCGAGCACCCTGAACGCGACCGACGCGGATTTGAAGCGTTTCCGCGACCATGGTGGCAGGCTCATCATTTATCACGGCTGGAGCGACGCCGCCATTTCGCCGCTGAATTCTATCGACTACTTCGAGGCGGTGGAGAAGAAGATGAGCGCTAAAACGGCCGATGGGTTCGTCCGGCTCTACATGGCGCCGGGAATGACGCACTGTGGGGGCGGCCCCGGGCCCGACAACTTTGGCCAGTTCGGTCTGGATGCTTCCGACGCACAGCATAATATTTCGAAAGCTTTGGAGCGCTGGGTGGAGGATGGGGCTGCACCCGAAGCGATCGTTGCGACGAAATATAAGGCCGCACCCGGAAGCGAAGTGGTCCGTACGCGGCCACTCTGCCCTTATCCACAGGTCGCGCAGTACAAAGGCTCGGGGAGCACCGACGATGCGGCGAACTTCGCATGTGTGAAGGGCAACTAAGGGCCCGACGCGGAATAAACTTGACTACAACCGCTCCCTAACGGTCGCGGCTCCGATGCGCTCGGCCAAGCGCCGCATCAGTTTCCGAACCGTCGCGCACCCCGCTCCCGGGCTTTGGCTGCTTCTTCTTCGCGGTTTCTCGGCAGACCTTTGGTTTCAAGCGAACCCAGTAGGCGAGCGGAAACCGCTGCAATTTCATCCACCGCGGCCAGGAACGAAGCTTCGTTGCTCTTCGACGGTTTCGTAAAACCGCTGATCTTGCGCACGAACTGCAGAGAAGCGGCTTTGATTTCTTCCTCCGTGACCGGCGGGTCGAAATTGAAGAGGGGCTTAATATTGCGGCACATCTACCCTTTTAGGGTACCAATGCGACCGTCGCCGGAGCCGATGGCTCTCCGCAGGCATCCGCGAAGAAATTCTCTACAGCAGGTGAAACGGTTCGCTGCCCCTTGTCACCACTCGGTATGATGCTGGGACTTGACGAACCACTTTTGACGCCCCCGGCGTTCGCCGCAACCGCAGCGCCTGCCGAACCTGTCCATGAAGATTTCATCAAATTGGCGGAAACTTCTCCGGCCATGATCTGGATGGCGGACAACGCTGGACACTGCACATTTGCCAACCAGAGTTGGCTGGACTTTCGGGGAAGAACGCTCGATCAGGAGATCGGCACCGGCTGGACGGAAGGCATTCATTCGGAAGATTTCCAGGGGGCCATGCGGGGCTATTTTATAGCCCTCAAGACGCATCGCCCATTCCGTATCGAATACCGAATCCGGTGCCGGGGCGGTGTCTTTTACGAGGTCGAACGCCTCGGATCGCCCTGGCAACACCCTGACCGAGACACGAGGGGTTACCTGGGATGTATCACCGTGATCCGCGCGGTAAACGAAAACATCGCTGAGGCACGCGAACAATTAGCGCGGCTCTCCGGGCGGGAGCGGCAGGTAATGGAATTGATCGCCCTGGGCTTTTCGACCAAGGAAATCTCCGCGAAGCTGGGGATCAGTTACAAGACCGCCGATTCTCATCGCACGCACGTGCTCAAGAAACTGGCCGTGCACGAGACGGCAAGCCTTGTGCGTTTTGCCATCCGGGCCGGTGTAATCACGGCCTGAGGCGGCAGAGGCCGGCAGGCAGTCAGAATTCTCATGGGGTGACGCGGCGTTGTCGCCGGCGAAGCTTCCTCACTCTTTGCGCTCGGGCCCGTCCAATTACAGTAGACGCTACAATCACATCATGTTTCGACTCGCCACGTTGCCCCTGGCGGGCATCCTTGCTCTGAGTCTTTTCGCACAGCGTGGTCCCAGAGGAAACCAGCCTGCCCCGCCGCCCAACGAGCCAACTGCGGCCGCTCCCGCCCCCGCCAAGGTCGACGAGAAGACTTCAAAAACCGCGCACTCCATAACGATCAACGGCCAGACCATCAAGTACACCGCGGTTGCCGGCACTACGGTCCTGAAGAAGGAAGATGGCACCCCGACTGCCAGCATCTTTTATATCGCTTACACGAAGGACGACGTAGCCGACGTTTCCAAACGGCCGCTTACATTTGCATTCAACGGCGGCCCCGGCTCGTCGTCCGTGTGGCTGCACATGGGTACGCTGGGCCCCAAGCGGGTCGTAATGGATCCGGAGGGCAATCCCGCGCCGCCGCCCTCCAAATTCACGGACAACGAATATTCGCTGCTGGATCTGACGGACCTGGTGTTTATCGACCCGGTCAGCACGGGTTATAGCCGTGCTGTCCCCGAGAACACGGCCCGTAATTTTCACGGCATGAAGGGCGACATCGAATCCGTGGGCGAGTTTATCCGCCTCTATACCACGCGCAACGGCCGGTGGGAGTCGCCCAAATTCCTGGCGGGCGAAAGTTACGGCACCACGCGCGCGGCCGCGCTCTCCGGCTACTTGCAGGGGGACCTCGGCATGAATCTCAACGGCATTATGCTGATGTCCTCCGTGCTGAATTTCGCCGCCATCCGCTTCGATCCCGGTAACGACCTGCCATACCCGCTGTATCTGCCCACCTACACCGCAGCCGCCTGGTATCACAAGAGATTGCCTGGCGACCTGCAGGCCGCGGGGCTGCAGAAGGCTATTGACGAATCGCGCCGCTACGCCGCCGGTCCGTATACCGCGGCATTGTTCAAGGGCGATTCCATCACCGCCGAAGAGCGCACCGCCGTGATCAAGAACCTGGCCCGCCTAACCGGCCTCTCTCCGCAATTCATCGATGAAAGCAATCTGCGCATTCGCGGAGGCCGCTTTGAAAAGGAACTGCTGCGCGATCAGCGCCGCACTGTGGGGCGGTACGATAGCCGCCTGGAAGGCGTCGATGAGGATGCTGCCGGTTCCAATCCCGAGTACGACCCGAGTTACGCTTCGGTGCAGGGCGCCTTTACGGCCGCATTCAACCAGTATGTCCGGATGGACCTGAAATTCGATACCGATCTGCCCTACGAAGTGCTCACCGGCCGCGTTAACCCGTGGAGTTTCCAGGATTACGAAAACCGCTACGTCAATGTGGCGCCGACTCTGCGCGAGGCCATGACGCAGAATCCAGCTCTCCGCGTATTTGTGGGGGCCGGCTACTACGACCTGGCCACGCCGTTTTTCTCGGCCGAATACGCGGTGAGCCATATGGGCCTCGATTCCAAGCTGCGCGACCACATTTCGATCGGCTATTACGAGGCCGGCCACATGATGTACACGCAGCTGAAATCGCTCCAGAAGGCTCGGCAGGACTTGGCGAAGTTTATCGCGGCATGCCTGCTGTGACGGGTGGCCTCTCCCCTGCGCGGGCGGCAGATCTCTGCCCTGAAAACAATCTGGAAAGTCTGCCGGCTGCGCGGACCGCGAAGGTGCGCTTGAGGCGAATGGCGCGGCGCGGTGAGGTGGCGTCGAATCATTCGGCGCGCTGTCCCTACGAGACTCAAGCTCCCGCCATCTCGATTCGGAAGGTCGTACCCTTGCCGGGCTGGCTTTCCACCGAGATCCGGCCCTTGTGGTCGCTGATTACGGATTGCACGATAGCAAGCCCCAGGCCCGTGCCGTGCGTTTTGGTCGTGTAATAGGGCGTAAACAGCCGGTCGCACTCCTCGGCTGTGAGTCCCTGGCCGGTGTCTGATACCTCCATGCGCGCGCCGCCGTTGTGCGCGGCCGTGCGCACGGTGAGCGCCCCGCCGTGGGGCATGGCGTCGATCGCGTTGAGGACCAGGTTGCGCAGCACGCGGGTGATCTGCTCGGAGTCCGCCGGAACCGGCCGCAATTGCGGATCCAGATCCAGGCGCGCCACAATCCCCGCCTGCGCCAGCTGCGGCTCGAAAAGACGGATCGCTTCGCTGGCCAGATCATTCAGGTTAACGGGCTGCATTTCCGGCGCGGGCATCTTGGCGAAATCGCTGAAGCGTCCGATGATCTGCTTCAGGTTGGCAAGTTCCGCCAGCAGGGTCCCAGTGCCCTCGCGAAATACCTCTTCGAATTGCTCCGGCACCGCCTCGTGCGCGCGCCGCATATTTTCCACGGTAATCTGCAAGGGAAACAGCGGGTTCTTCAGTTCGTGGGCCAGGCGCCGCGCCAGTTCGCGCCAGGCAGCCACGCGTTCGGCCTGGACCAGCCGTTCCCGCTGGGCCACAAGCTCGTGGGTCATACGATTGAAGGCAAGCGCCAGCTGCCCGATCTCATCGGTGGAAGCCGGTTCCACGGTGGCACCCCAGTTGCCCGCCGCAACCTTGGGCGCGCCGCGCGCAAGCGCCCGCACCGGCCGAGTCACGCGCGCGGTGGCCCAGTAAGCCACGGCGATCCCCACCAGGATTCCGCCGATCGCCACCAGAACGCCCGTGCGCAACAAGGACGATTCGATGGCCACGAGATCGCGACGCGAGCTGCCGATGAGCAGCACTCCCAGCAATTCCTTGCCGCTGGTTAGCGGCCGTGCGTGGACGGTCTCCGCGGCCGCGCCCGAGCCCACAATGTTGCTGAACTCGCGCGGCTGCCGCAGAGCGTCGGCAACGATCGGCGTTAGATTTTGAGCGTCGGCTACCGTTCCCGCAGGGGCAATCAGCTCCCCCGGTGAGAAACCGCTCGACAGATTACGGTACAGAAGCACGCGCATGCCTTCCGGGAGCACGAGGGTGGAGAGAAAGCCGCGATCCAGCCGCTGGCCGCCGATGACGTAGAGTTTCCGGTCGCCCGCCTGCGCTTCGGAAACGGCCGATAGCGCCAGGGTTACGCCATCGGGCAGTTCCTCGCGCCTCAAGAAAGCGCCTCGCGATTTCCAATCCGTTCCGCTTGTGAGTCCCGTGACCGCCTGATTTAGTGCCCCTTGCGAGACGCCAGGGTTCTGAAAACCGGTTGGTTCACAGATGTTCGTTGAAGCTTTAATTGGCGGGCACGGGACGAGCCACTCTTCCTTGTATCCGAAGCGAGCCGGCCACTCGGCGGAAGAAATAATCGCGCCATCGCCCGCCACCAACTCCATCAGGTCCAGCCCGCTGGAAGCGGCCAAAGTGGAAGCCTCGCCATAATACGGCGCCCGGTCGGAGGCGATGGCAATATTCAGGATCGCGTCCGAAGTCGCAATGCCATTAACCGCGCGCACAATGGCTTCGCCGCGGCGTTCGAATTCGCGGTGGAACTGCGCCACCAGCGCATTGACCCGCTGCGTCTCCGCGCGTTCGAAAGCGTTGCGCGTGCTGCGGAATCCCAGCCATTCGACCAACCCGACCGACGCCACGACGGCCGCCGCGAAGACCAGCAAAAGCCGTGTCCGGAAGGTCACGGGCGGATGCCCTCGAGCCATAATTTTTCGAACCGCCATTCGCCCAGCGGCGTGACGCCCGGTCCGCCGCGCACTCGCGGGCCGACTCCGTAAACATAGGGCAAGTGCAGCAATGGAATCACGCGGAAGTCCGCGAGAAGACCGCGCTCCGCTGCGAACAGCGCCTCAGCCGAACCGCCATGTGGTGGTTCAGCCAATGCGAGGGAAGCGGCCAGGCCAGCCAGAGCCTGCCAGGGCTCGGCAGAAGTAATCCGCACCTCCACCAGGTGTACATCGGCGCTGGGATTTGCAGGTGCGGGGGTAACCATGAGGCCCGCATCGCGCGCGTTGACTGCAATGCGATCCGCCACGGCGCGCCAGGCCGGGTCTTGGAAGCCCAACGTGAGTGCGCGCATGGCAGGCGGTAGCGGCGCGGCCAGGCTGCGCGCCCGGGCGGGGTCGGGCGTGGTGGGGAACAGGAAGGCGTCCCCGGAGATCCACTGCGGTAGAAGTCCGCCGGCAATCTCTCCCTGACGTTGGAGCAGCACGCTGTGGATCGCGGCCCGATCTACGGAAAGGGCCAGCGCTTCGCGCACGCGGGGATCGGCCGCGTCGGGGCCGAATTCCAGGGCCAGCAGGCGAACAGCTGCCGACGTCCATACTCTTCGTCCGGCAGAGGTCCGGCGCAGTTCGTTCGGCCCCAACTCCACCAGGTCCGCTTTCCCCAGTTCCAGATCGATCGCCTGCTCGCGAAGCGGGCGCGCCATCTGGATTTCGATGCCATCCAGAAATGGCCGACCTCCAGGAGCGCTGTTTTCCGCCGTGTAAAGCGCCGAACGGCCGCCTTCCCAGCGTGCAATTGAGAACGCCGCGCCGAGGTCTGCTATGCCGGGACCGCTTTGCGGCGGGTCAGGTGTCTCGATGGCTTCGCGGATTTCCACGCGCAACGTGCCGCCGTATTGCGGCCGCGTTGCGCCGCCGGCCAGACAGACCAATAAGCTAGTGACGGCAAGCCAGCGTGACCAGATAGGCTGCATACTTCCCAGTTGCGGGGTCGTTCGTGACCGCCAAAGCGCCGGCCGGAGTCGCCGGCCAAAGCGCCGTGACCGGTCCTGCAAACGCAAGCGGAGCGGCCAAGGGAACCGGTGTGCGGTTCACAATGGAGAACGCCTGGATGGCATCCGATTCATGGCTGTCCCCGGGCCGCGTTGCCAGCACCTGCGAGCCCCCGGCGCAAGGCGCGCTAATCCCCACGATATCACTCCCCCAGGAGGGGACCGTGCCCACCGGTTCGAATCCGGCATTGAACATCCCGGTCTGCCCATCCAGCAGAGGCAAAAGCCAAAGGATACCGCCCGAATCCTCCGCGGCCGCCGCAGAATAGAACGGCGGTACAGTGCGGCGGGAACCGTCTTGGGAGACCACATGACCATCGAAGTAGTTGCGCTCGGGCGTGAAATTGGCCAGGAGAATACCGCGGCTGCCGGATTCGAGCACCCATGGTTCCGAATTCGGATGGCACTCGATCGACAGTTTCTCCCCGGCCGTGCCGCGACACTCCATGCCGGGAAGAAAGACCTGAACCCGATCGCCGGTGATGCGCAAGCGGCCACGCAGATCACGCGGCCAGGTCCTCGCCGGCGCAAGCGGCACGTCCTGCTTTGCCTGCCACCCATCGCCCTGACGTTCGTAGAGTGTGAGCCGGGAGGGGGAAAGCACCAGCATGGAATTCTCCAGGAGGGTGGCGTCGAGAATCGGCTCTTCCTGCTCCCAAACCAACTTTTTTTCCATCGTCAAACCAAAGCCCGAGGCTGCAGATGCCGCCGGGCGATTCCATTCCGTGATCCACACCCGCGCCTCTTCGCCCTTGCGAACTTCTTCGATCAGAAGATACTGAGACTGGTTTTCGGACAAGGTGATACGGATCTCCGCGGGCGTGCCCTCTCCAGTCTCAGGAAAGCTCGACTCGAATTCCCGCCGGACACCGGCCAGTGCCGCATCCGCCAACGAGGAAATGTTTCTGTAGCTCAGCTTCGCCGGCGCTCGAGGGCCCAGAAAAGTCTCTGTCCGGCGAACCAGCTCCTTGACGGCGCCTGGAAGTTCTTCAGCGGCTGCGGAAAACCGGGGAAACAGGAACAGAATCGCGGCCAGCGCCGCGCAAAATCCGTTCACGGGGGGCATCATAGCACATCGCGGCGCCCTCCCTCCGTGACGATGCGAATCACTCCGCGAAGGCAAGTGCGCGCCAGGAAAAATGAAACCGGAAACGCAATTGCCGCGATCACCACGCAACTGACTACGCTTGCCATATTCCCCTTCCGCTACTGACCCGCAGGCATCCCGTCGCGAATTGTTTGCGCCGGTGCGAAGATACTTTCCAGCTCGGGCGTGCGCTCGCCAAATAGTTCGACCGCGTCGCCGATGGCCACCAGTTCAAACAACTCTTCGACGTCATGGTTGCGCATGCGAATACAACCATGGGACGCATTATGCCCTATTGAAGAAGGATTGTTCGTGCCGTGGATACCATAACCTTTAACGTTTAACCCTAACCAACGAGTTCCAAGAGGATTGGATCTACCAGGGGGAACAATGCGGCCCTTGGTGTACCAAGTAGGATTCGGGATGCGCTGAACGATCCGGTAAAAACCGGTTGGCGTCGGTGTACTGCCGGCACCCACCGCCGTGGGGTACACCTTCACGACACGGCCGGAGTCGATTACCGCCAAGCTGCGATCGGGGATGCTGATGACGATGCGTCTTGCAGATTGCGCTTCCGGCCGAGTCGCCGCGCTGCCTCGATTCTCCTGAGCCAGCGCTTCCGCCGCACTGATAATCACTACTGAGGTAAGTGCCGCCAGCCTCTTGAATTGCTCTTCTGTTTTCAACATCTCCTCATCCTCCTCACGGTGAGAGGAAGTGCAGAAGATGGGCCAGAGCGCAAGTGGTTGAAAACTCGATGGAACGGGGAATTCAGAGGCGTGTCTGGGAAAACACGCGTGGCGCGAGGAACGCGGGTGGCAGGGGTGATCAGTCGCTACCACTCGCTCATGCTCACGGCTCGATTACAGTGACGATTGGACGCATTAGCCGACTTCCAGGGTTTCCGGCAGCCGTATGACCTTTTTCTGGATGGCGTACTGCACCAGTTGCGCTTTGTTGTGGATATCGAGTTTACGCATCAAGTTGAACTTGTGGGCTTCCACAGTTTTTACACTCAAGTTGAACTCCGTGGCCGCCTCTTTGACGGACTTGCCTTCGGCCAGCAGCTTCATGATTTCGCGCTCGCGCTTGGTGAGCGTACCGAAACGCGGCAGGTGCGCAGCACGGGTTTGCAGGCGGAAATCATCGACCAGACGCGTCAGAAGCCGTGGACTCAGGTAATTCCCGCCGCGATGGACTTCGCGGATGGCGCTCACCAACTGATCGGCGGGGCTATCCTTCAGAATGTAGCCGCTGGCGCCTATTTCGACGGATTCGGAAAGATAGTCCTCGTCATCGTACATGGAGAGAAACAGGACGCGGGTCTCCGGCCGGTGTTTCCGAATCTGCCGCGTGGCTTCAAAGCTGCTGAGCCCGGGCATACCGACATCCATTAACACGACATCGGGCCGCAGTTCCTGAACGAAGGTAATAGCTTCGGAAGCATTGGACGCTTCGCCTACGATTTCGATATCCGGCTCTGCGGCCAGGAGCGTCCGAAGCCCCTGCCGGAACAACATATGATCGTCAGTCAGCAATACGCGAATTTTTGCCATTGAGCACCACCGGTGCGGGGAGTTCCAAGATCACTTCGGTTCCTTTGCCGGGGGCGGTGGAAATGTGAAGCGTTCCTCCCAAAAGCAAGGCACGTTCCCGCATACCGGCGAGTCCAAAAGACCTGGGCTTCAGCAAAGCCTGATCCGCACAAAAGCCAGCGCCGTTATCTCGGACGCTCAGCCTAATTTTCTTATCGGTAGACCTTAGCGAAAGGTTTACGCGGGTAGCGCCGGAATGTTTTGCGACATTCTGCAGACATTCCTGCGCCACGCGGTAAATCACCTCCTGGGCCGGCCGGGGGAGTGGCTGAGTCAGCCGCAAGGCGCGATATTGTGTCCGGGCCCCGTGAGTGTGGCGGAAGCGCCCGATGAGCAGCCGCAGCGCGGTTTCCACGCCGAGACGCTCCAGCACCGACGGGCTCAGGCGGGCAACGATGCGGCGCAGCTCGACGGTCGTTCGCGCGGCCAGTTCGCGAACCGCTGAAATACGCGGGCGTAGCCGCTCGGGGGCGTCGCGTTCGATCATTTCGAGCTGCAAGCGCAGAAGCGCCAGGGCCTGGCCCGCTTCGTCGTGCAGGTCCCGGCCGATGCGCCGCCGCTCCTCCTCCTCTGTTCGCAGCGATTCGGCTTGCAGTCGCCGGATTTGCTGGGCCATGCGGGTGCGCTCGATGGCCTTCCGGCAGCTTGCCGCGGCGGCGGAAAGGAGAATCTCGTCGCGGGTCGACCAGGGATTCTCGCTTCGGAAGGCGAGTTGCAGCACCGCCGAGGGCCCAAATGGATACGACCAGTACGAGCTGTGCCGCCCACGCCAGCGGGCATCGGCGATCGAGCGCTGCTCCGGCGACCCGCGTTTAATATACAGCGGCCGGCCGATGTCCGCCGGAAGCGCCTGTTCTTTGAGTACGAGACGTCCGGCATCAGCGCCAAAAGCTTTGACCAACACGCGCGCGAAACGGCTCACCAGATCGTTCAGGTCCCCGGCTTCGGCCTCCGCCCGGCGCAACCCAAAGAAGGCCTGCGATTCCGCCTCGCGCACCTGGTAAAAGGCCTGGTTCAGGAGGAAATTGGCGGCCAGCAGAAGCTGCTCGCGGGCTGGCGCGAAGCGGCCCTGCAGCATAGCCGCGGCGAGTTGATCGAATTTCCGGAGAGATCGATTAACCTTCGCGAGCGAAAGATTCCATTTGGCCAGACGCCTGCCGCCGGATCCGACCTGTTTCAAAAACGCGTCTAACGATGGGCAGCCAGCAGCGGCGGCAGGAGTGATCGCCACCAGCATGTCCGCGTGCATCGCGTCATACCCCGATTCTGAGAGCCAGGCGCGAAAACGCCGCTCCAGCCGGTCCGCGCGTGGCGCCAGCTCGTGCAACATCAAGCGCACGTGACGTCTTCCTTCCGCTGTCAACAGTCCGGCCACGAACGGGAAATCGGCGGAACCGGAGGGCGACTTTAACAAGGCCCGAAAAAGCACCGGCGCCAAGATCGCCGGCGCTACGACGCGGCAGTAAGTCTGCGGGCATGGACGATAAAGCGTTTTGGCGCAGGCCCGACGTAATAGAAGGGATAACAGGTAATCAGAGTAAGTTCGGGATCAGGGGTGGGATGTAACACCTGGACCTTTGATGGAGCTGCTATTTCCGTCGAAACCACCATGTACCGGGCGGCACCGGTTGGTGTCGTCAGGATTATGAAATCAGAACGCCGGATATTGCGCAAAGGCCGGAAGAATGTATCGCGATGGGCCGCGACTACGATATTCTCACTCCCAGTGTGCGCTCCCGCATTCGCGACATGCCCGGCGCCTACCTGCAGTATGCCCGCCGTTGCACCTTCGAAGACCATCACCGAGAGGCCCAGCCGCGGAATCTCGAGCCGTCCGAAAATAGCTCGCCGCGGCTGCGCTCGCGGGGGAATGGAGGCGGCCCCTAAACGGCTGCCGGTCACCAACCGGTCCAATTCCCGCCCCGCGTCTCTTTGCGCTCGGATCGATTGCAATGTCAACCATCCGAATGCGAGGAGAGCGAGCGCGCCGGTCAACACCATGGCGCGCCCCACTATCTGTGCCGTTGTCCGCATCGAGCGTTCCTCAAGCTGTGCGGGTCGTCCTCCAAATCACGGCAAGCCCCAACCCCAACAGGCCGGCGCCGATGAAGGGAAGCAGCATCACATTCTGCGCCGTTTCCGGGAGGACTGCCGGCGACTGTTCCGGCGTGTCTTCCGAATCAGATGAACCGGCACTCCCTTGCGGGGCCGGACCGGTTGGTTCCTGCCCCGTGGCTCGGTCAGCGGCATCGACTCCCGCGGAAGTTTCTGGTCCGCCATCTTTCGCAGCGATATTCAGAACTTCGTTTCGAGACGTGCCGGTTGCCGCGGACTCCTGAATGGCCGGGGGTGGAGGCAACTCCTCACGCGTCCCGGAGGCGGAAGAGGACTCGGCGGCCGCGGTTTGCGAGTTGGATTCTGGCGCCTTGGCGTCCCCGGACTCTCCTGTATAGACAAACTCCAGTCCGTCATTCCGCCCGGGATAGAACCACTTCTTCAACATCGGCACGGCCTGTTCGGGGTCATCGAAGGTCAGGATGGTTTGATTCGGAGTATCGACCCGATAAGCAGGGATGGCCTGGATCGTCGCAACCAGTTCGTCTTCGTTCTCGTTATAAACGAGAACAATATTGCGATCACTCGGACTATCCATAAGCTTGAAAACGTACGTGCCCGGCGCAAGGATCTTGCCCGGGACTCGCACGCTGGAACCGAAGGTGACGATCGTTTCTTTGTTCCAGTCGTCCGCGTTGGCGGAAGGCAGGAGCGTTGAGGTTGCCAGGCAGAGTAGCATGCAAAGGTTTCTGTAAATCATCTTTTCATCTCCTTTGTTTTTTGGGGTAACTTGCGCTTTGCTTGCCTTACAGCGCAGTTACTAATACTGACGTGCACTATAACTTGAGAGTTTGTTAAGGATTGTTATTACGCGTATGGCGCATAACTTACTTATAGGTTTCGTCATCGGGGTGTGCATGACTGGAGGCGCCTCACAAGAGTTGAAAGGTGCTGCGAGGGAGTTGAAAGCCAGGCTGAAGCGTAATAGCTCGGAGTAACTTGAGAAATTTATTTCCGGTGCAAGACTAGCCGAAGTAAGCTGCTGGTTCCGAACTGGAACAGCACAATGCGTTGACGCAGTCCAGAAAAACCTCTACGGGAAACGGCTTTGCCAGGAATTGCCAGGCTGTCGAGATCTCATATTGAGAGCAGTCACCACCAGACATCAGTAGAACCTTCATGGACGGATTCGTTGCCGCGAGTTCACGAGCGAGATCGATGCCGGTAATACCGGCCGATAAGTTGATGTCGGAGATGAGGAGGTCGATCGGGCGGCCTATCTTCTCTGCGATAGATAAGGCCGCGTAAGGATCCGCAGCGTCAACAACCAATGCCGGCGTCGCGCTTCTCAAAATAGTACTAAGGAAACGGCGGATGCTCGAGTCGTCCTCCACAACCAGAATCGCCGGTTCGCTATTGGCATCGGGTAGAGTGACCGTCTGCCGCCTAAACCCGTTCTTCGCGCTGGTAGTCATCGAAAGCATATTGGTTCCCACTAGGATGACGACCGGATCAGGCGGAATGATATGGGCTCGAATGTTAAGAAATGTTATATCCCCTTGCGAGGCACGCAGCTAATTGGCAGATAGCTCGAAAGAGTGACCGTCACCGTGGAACTTATAGTGCGGCGAGCATTCGCAATCTTGCGCGCGTCTCGAAAAATGGCTTGGCGTCGAATCCGCTCTTTTCACCGCGCGCGCCGCGCCAGCAGCAACAGGATGCCGCCGAAAATCAGCATGGCGAACCCGGCGTATAGGTTCACATTTATGGCAGTCAGAGGAGCGCGCATTTCGGGCGCAAAGATGCCGGCTGAGACCACGAGGATGCCCACCAGCAAAAAATAGAATCCTGAAGGGATGCGCAGGTCCATCGGTTCACCGGAACAGCCAGTTCAGTACAACGCAACAGGCCAGCACGATCGCTCCCAGCAGTGCAGGCCTCTCATACCAGGGCACGTGGGCATCGCGAGGAATCGGGGTGACGCCCCAGACCAAACCCTTCAGCTCAGCGTACGCCTTCGGCTGCGTCACCAAGCTGATCCCCACGGTCACCAGGAAGCACACCGTGAATGCCCAGATCGCGATCCAGAAGTTCTGGGCCATGGTTGACGGGTAGTCCACGAGACGCGCAATCCAGCCGCCTTTGCCTTCCGCGACTGTCAACCCGTGGGTGGCGGCAGCCGCCAGGGTTCCGCTAAGCAGCCCGAAAAAAGCGCCGTTGGCCGTGGCGCGCTTCCAGAACATGCCCAGCAGAAATGTCGCGAACAGAGGCGCATTCACAAAACCGAAGACCAGCTGCAGCAGGTCCATGATGTTGTTGTAGAGCGTCGCGAGATAGGCGCAGCCGATGGAAAGCGCCACGCCCGCCACTGTGGTGATGCGGCCAACCCTTAAATAATGCGCATCGGGGGCGTTCTTGCGTATGTAGCCCTGGTAAATATCGTAGGTCCAGACGGTGTTGAAGGCCGTAACATTGCCCGCCATTCCCGACATAAAGGAAGCCATGAGGCCCGTCAACCCTACGCCCAGCAGACCGGATGGATAGAATTGCGCCATTAAGGTGGTGAGGACCTGGTCGTAATCGTAACCAGCACCCTTGCGCGGCAGGTCGTAGCCCAGCCCCATGCGCGACAGCGCCAGAGCGGCGATACCGGGCAGAATCACCACGAACGGGAGCAGCATTTTGGGGAACGCGCCGATGAGCGGGGTCAGGCGGCCTTCCGCCATGCTCCGCGCCGCCATGGCGCGCTGCACCACCAGAAAGTTCGTACACCAATAGCCGAACGAGAGCACGAAACCGAGCCCGGCCACCATGCCGAAAACCTGCACGCCCATGGGATTTTCCGAGGCGTGGCCCATGTAGCGCCAGGCGCTGGTCATCACCGGCGGAAGACGGCCGGCGATGCCGCTCCACCCGCCCGCCTTCGTGACCGAGAGGATGGCGAGTGGGGCAAAGCCCATTACGATCAGGAAAAACTGAAGCACCTCGTTATAAATGGCGCTGGTCAGACCGCCCAGAAAGGTGTACGCCAGAACGATGGCGGCCGAGAGCAGAACCGAAGCTGTGAAACTCCAGCCCAGCACCAGCTCGAGCAGCAGGCCCAGCGCGTACATCGAGATCCCGGAGGAAAAAACGGTCATGATGGCAAAGGCGAAGGCATTCAGCCCCCGCGTCTTTTCATCGAAACGCAGCTTGAGGTACTCGGGCACGGAACGCGCGCGGCTTCCGAAATAGAAGGGCATCATGAACACGCCCATGAAGACCATGGCGGGGATGGCGCCAACCCAATAAAAATGGGCCGTCATAATGCCATACTTCGCGCCGGAGGCCGACATGCCAATGAGTTCCTGGGCGCCCAGATTGGCGGCGACGAACGCCAGGCTGGTGATCCACAGCGGCACGGAGTGTCCAGAGGTGAGGAAGTCAGCGCTGGTCGAAACGGTGCGCTTAAGATACCAGCCGATGCCGAGGACGAAAGCGAAGTACAGGCTTAGAACAGCGTAATCTAGCGCGTGGAGCGTCATGGGACTGCTTTCCTCATCATATCCGCATGACGTCATGCCGCTCCACTTGCATGTGCGGATTAGACCAGACATCATGGTGGGGCAGGCTGTTTCGGCTTGCCCCTCACCAAATCAAGGAGATATTCGTGGATCGTGAAACGTTCGAGAAGGGCATGAGTATCCGCCGCGCGGTGCTCGGCGCCGATTACGTGGAGAAAGCCATGGCTTCAGCCGATGATTTCAGTCGGCCGATGCAGGAGCTGACGACCCAGTATTGCTGGGGCGAAATCTGGGGCCGGCCGGGCCTGGATCGCCGCACGCGCAGTATTATCAACCTTGCCATGATCTCGGCGCTGAACCGGCCGCACGAACTGAAGATTCACGTCAAGGGCGCGCTGAACAATGGCCTCACGAAAGACGATATCCGTGAGGTGCTTCTCCAGGTAGCCATCTATTGCGGTGTGCCAGCGGGCGTTGACAGCTTCCGTGCGGCCCAGGAAGTGTTCCGGGACCTGGGAATGTGAGGGGTCCGCGCGTCGATCGTAGTGGCCCCAAAAATACTTAAATAGCATTTTGCGGTCGAGGCTGGCAGGCGACAAGATCGCCTGCCCACCGCACCCCGAATCGCCGGCGCCACGAAGAACAGGATTACTGGCCGCGAATGTCATCCGGGCGGTGACGGCCGTCCCCATGACCGTTCCCTTGGCCGCCCTGGCCGCCGCCGTTTCCGTTGTCACCCTGATCATCATCACCTCCGTGACCCAGGTCATGGGGCACGGTAACGGAGACCGTTTTCATGGCTACATTCCCGGCAGCGTCGGTGCATTTAACCGTAATCGTGTAGACCCGGCCGGTGCCACTCCCCAACCTGGATGCCCGCAGCTTCACCGTCAGATTTCCGGTGATCACGGCGTCTCCTGAGGTGATCGGTTCGTTGCTCGTCACGGACACGATTTTGCAGGTTACGGCGCTGCAACTTCCGGCTGTTCTGGCAGTCACTCGGACAGGGACCAGTCTGTTATTTGGAGGCCAAAGAATGCTCGGCCAGGCGAAGAGCGATTTGATCGTCAACGTGGACGTGGAGGTTACCGTGACGGTCCCGGTGCACTGGCTGGACTGGCCGTGATCGTCAGTAACCGTTAGCGTCACGGTAGTCGTTCCGACCGGATACGGACCCGCAGGCGTTTGCGAAACAGTCACCGGATCGCCATCGGGATCGTACGAGCCGTCGTTGATGGAGGCGTTGGCCATGCACGCGGCGACGGTGACATTCTTGCAGCGAGCCAGCGGCGCCTGATTTTTGCATTTGCCGGCGCTGGCGGCGCTAAATAGGGCCTGAATCTCGGAATGACTCAGGGCGCGATTGAAGATTTCGACCTCGTCAATCAGCCCCTGAAAGTAGAAATAACCGCCATTACCGCCTGGCCATCCCAACGTGAAGCCCGTTCCGATCTGATACTGATAGCTCGCGGCATATCCTTTCTGGGTGACCGCCACGGATCCGAGCAGACCGCCGTCCAGGTAGACATCTTCGTTTGTGCCGTCGTAAGTGACAGCGACAAGGTGGAAGGCGCCGTTGTTGACCTTGACCGGCGCGCTCGAGATGGGAGTTACTGTTCCATTCCAGAACAGTTCCGCGTACAGGAACCCGTCCGTGCCTACGTAGATCGCCGGCACGTGGCCCCCTGGAGTCGCGGGGGCGGCAACGTCCTGCTGCCCGAGGATCACTCCGCCGGTGTTAGTCGAGAACCATGCGTCGACCGATATCGGGTGGGTGCCGGTTGCGTTGGTAGCGGGATAGG
>CAZKVF010000076.1:0-13417 GCA_964556085.1 uncultured Solibacteraceae bacterium | reverse complement strand
CTTCCCGGACGACTTCATGCCCTTCAACTTCTCGTCTGCCGGCAAACTCGCCGGGCCCGTCGTTTTCGTCGGATATGGGATCACCGCCCCAGAGTATAACTACGACGACTACGCCGGGGTCGATGTCAAAGGGAAGATCGCGCTGATGATGCGCCACGAGCCGCAGGAATTCGACGAGAAGAGTGTTTTCGCGGGCAAGAGCTACACACGGCATACGCAGTTCGCCAGCAAGGTCAGCAATGCCAAGAATCATGGCGCGGTAGGCGTAATCCTGGTGAACGATCGCGCCAATCACAAATCCGAACCCGATCAACTGGAGGCCTTCGGCAGCACAGAGGGTCCTGCCGAAGCCGGCATTCCCTTCCTTCAGCTGAAAGCGGATGCGATCAAGACCTGGTTCACCGAGGCGGGCAAGGACCTGGACGTTATCACGGCGGAAATCGACCGCTCATTAAGGTCCCAGTCGTTTGCCTTCCCCGATTCGCTGCGGGTAGACGCCAATCTGGATATCGAGCGCGCTGTGAAGACGGTTCATAATGTTGCCGGCTACCTGCCCGGCGAAAGCGACGAATACGTCATCATTGGCGCGCATTACGATCACCTTGGCCTCGGCGAACAGTTCTCCCTGGCCCCGGAGCTGAAGGGGACCGTGCATCCCGGCGCCGACGACAACGCATCCGGCACCGCGGGCGTGATCGAACTGGCGCGCTGGTTTTCTACGCAGCCGAGACAAAAGCGCGGCATCCTGTTCTTGAGCTTTGCGGGCGAGGAACTCGGCCTTCTGGGTTCCACCTTTTACGCCGAGCATCCCGACCTTCCGTTGGAGAAGTGCGTGGCCATGATCAACATGGACATGATCGGCCGCGTGCGTAACGAAAAGTTGTATATCGGCGGAGTGGGAACGGGCACCACTTTCCGCGTTTTGCTCGACCATGAAGCACCGAAATTCACGCTGCATCTGGACTACTCGGAGACTTCCGGTTACGGTTCTAGCGACCACACTTCGTTCACCGCCAAGCAGGTACCCGTCCTGTTTTTCTTCTCCGGACTCCACGGCGATTATCACAAGCCCAGCGATACCTGGGACAAGATCGACGCGCCGGAGGCGGCCAAAGTGCTGCAACTGGTGGCCGACGTGACCGATAACCTGCGTGAAGGCGAAGGACGCCCGCAGTTTGTCCGTGTGGAACCGCCCCATGGCGCCGGAGCACCAGTGGCCGGGGCCAGTGGTTACGGCCCCTACTTTGGCTCCATACCGGACTTTGGTGAAGGCGTCACCGGCGTGAAGTTCTCGGATATCACACCTAATTCGCCGGCCGCCGCCGCGGGCCTGAAAGCCGGGGACATCATGACCGAGTTCGACGGCAAGCCCATCCAGAATCTCTACGATTTCACCTACGCGCTGCAATCCAAGAGCCCCGGCGAAGTGGTCAAAGTCAAAGCGCTCCGCGATGGCAAGCCGATCGAAGTCACGGTTACGCTGCGGCGCCGCTAAAGTCCTCATTAAGCCAGGGATGGACGCGGATGAACACAGACAAAAACGGAAGATCTATCCGTGTTTATCCATGTGAATCTGTGGCTCAAATGAGTTTTGTCATAGGTCGCGGCTTCAAAGGACTGTCATGGATGCCCGAATTCTGAACAAGATGCGGTCGGATTGGAACGACCGCGCCAAAGAGAACGCTCAATATTACGTCCAGAACGCCCAGAAAAAATGGGACCAGCGCGAATTTTTTCGCTCCGGCGAGATCAACGTCGCGAACGAAGTCATGACCGACATGGTGGCCATTTGCGGCGGGCAGCGTTCGCCTCTGGATCTGCGCATGCTTGAAATCGGCTGTGGGGTCGGCCGCATGACACGGATGCTCGCGCGCATCTTCGATCATGTCACCGGAGTCGATATCAGCGAAGAGATGGTCCGGCAGGCGCGGGAAAATACCGCCGATCTAGCCAACGTCGATCTCAAGGTGGGTGATGGCTGTACCCTCGCCGGACTGCCGGATTCGAGCTACGACTTTGCGTTTTCTTTCATCGTGTTCCAGCACATCCCTTCCTACACCGTAATGGCGTCATACTGCCGTGAAGTCTTTCGGGTTCTGAAGCCTCGGGGCTTGTTCAAATTCCAGGTGCAGGGCCATACCGAGCTGAAGCGCAGCGAAATGGATACGTGGCTCGGGTATCCGATTTCCACTCGCGACGCTGCCAAGCTGGCGGAAGACTCCGGCTTTGCAATCGAGCGGGAGGACGGAGCCGGCACGCAGTGGTATTGGCTCTGGTTCCGCAAGCCGGCGTAATCGCCCCGTGACGCCCCTGGAAAAGATTGCCGGTGAGCTGGAACGCTACGACCACCCGCTATTCGAATTTGCAGCCCGCGAAAAAAACGGCGGGATCGAGCTGATAATCCGATCGAAGGCCGCACTGTCCGGAGTTGTGGGAGTCCATACCTACGCCGCGCCGGTTCACCTCCACGATATTGAGCGCGCGCAGTTCCCCTGGACCTTCCAGAGATATCTCTACGATTGCCTCCACGACTACGTGGTTGAGATGTTCACACGCAGCCCGCAGGATCGGGAAGACCGGTCGTGACCGCGGCTGGGGAACTGCTCGCCGAGGAAATCCGCCGCAACGGTCCGATCCCGTTTCGGCGATTTATGGAAGTGGCCCTGTATCATCCCGAGCATGGCTACTATTCCCGGCTCAGGAAAACTTCCGGAAAAGATCCGTTCGGCAGGACAGGCGATTTCTTCACAGCCGAACAAATGCAGCCTGTATTCGGGCACTTGATCGCCGCGCGAATCCGGCATCTGTTCCGGGAGATGGGCTCGCCCTCGGATTTCACCATCGTGGAGCTGGGCGCCGGCCGCGGCGAGATGGCGCCGGCCTTTGCCGAGTGGCGCTATGTGCCCGTCGAGATCCACGCGCCGGTCGCGCCGGCGATCTTGTCGCCGGCGGAACCCATTGGCCTCGCCGATTCTCACCTTCCGGATCAAGTCTGCGGCGTATTTTTTTCAAACGAATTCTTCGATGCTCTGCCGGTCGAAGCGGTGGTCTTCCTTCGCGGTGAGTTCCGCCGTCGGCTGGTGGCTTCGAAAGAAGGCCGCTTCGTCTGGACCGCGGGCGATCTCGCCTCACCCGAGCTGGACGCCTACCTCCGCCGGTTCTTTCCGCCGCCGGTCGAAGGGATCTGTTATGAGGCGAACCTTGAAGCTCTGAACTGGATCGAGTGTATCAGCCGTGCGCTGCGATCCGGCTACGTACTCTCTATCGATTACGGGTACACGCGGGCCGAGGCTGTCCGCTTTCCTCGGGGGACATTGATGAGCTATCGCCGCCACACGGCCCGCGAGGACGTGCTGGCCGATCCCGGGGAGCAGGACATCACAGTCCACGTAAATTTCAGCGCTCTTGCCGAGCGCGGCGAGGAATGCGGACTGCGCACCGATGGTTTCGAGACGCTTGCCCAAGCCCTGATGGCCGCCGGCGAAGACGAATTCGCCCGGAGTCTGGCCGCGCCCGACGTCGCTGAACAGTTGCGGCGGCGGCTGCAGCTGAAGACCCTCGTGTTCGGAATGGGGGAGACGTTCCGAATTTTGCGGCAGCGCAAGGAGGGGAGGGGAATCGGAGGGAAAAGCCCGTAATAATGAAAAAGGCCCCGGAAAACCGGGGCCTCGGAGTGGAACCTTGCCCTTCTTCAGGGCACTGCCCAAGCTACTTCTTCTTCTTCGGAGCAGCTTTCTTCTTCGGGGCAGCCTTTTTGGTTGCGCTCTTCATCGATTGATTCTCCCTAACATCGAATTTTGCGATTTCGAAAAACCGCAATGTGATTCATATATAAAGTTGTTCGCGAGGAAAGTCAAGAAAAAAATGCACATCGCGCCTCTTTCGATCGCGTTCGAGTTCCATCGGGACTCTCGCAGCGAAAAAAATCGAGGCCACGCCGGCGGTTCCGCCTCCTATATACTGTGGACGCCTGCTTCCCATGCTCGTATTGCCGCCCGCATTCACCATTCAGCTTGAAGGAGACAGGCGTCCGCGTTTTCCGTGGGCGCCCCTCTGGGGTATTCTGGCTGTCACATCACTCGCCATGGCGTTGTTCGCGGCGTCGTTTTTCAGAGGTCGCGAGCGCGATCTCGCGCAACAACTCGGGGCCGCGCGCGCCGAGGCCCGCGCACAAGCGCTCGAACTCACCAGGTTCACGGAGGGCTTTGCCATCCTTAACCGTCCGGACACAGCCGTGGTCTCGTTTGGGACGGTGGGTTCCCCGGCGCCCAGCGGAAAAGTATTCGTAAATCCGTCGCAGGGAGTAGTCCTGGTGGTGTCTAACCTGCCCGCGCCGCCTTCGGGCAAGGTCTACGAGATGTGGCTGCTGCCACGCCGAGGCTTGCCGCTGGCCGCAGGTCTGTTTCAACCGGCAATGGACGAAACCGCACTGCATGTGAGGCGCGGAGCCCTTGACGTGAGTGGCACCGCGGCCGTAACTGTCACTCTGGAGAACGCCGGCGGCGCAGTGCAGCCTACATCACAACCCTTGATCTTGGCTCGGTTAAACGCACCGGAGCCGTGAAACGCATCCGAGCCGCGACCGTAAGGGCGCGGTCATAGTCCCGCATTCTCCTTCAGTCGCTCGCCCCATAATGGTTCCATGCCCCCGGGCGCTCAAGTCCCGCTGTCCATGCTGGTGGTGTTCGCTTCGGCTAAGCTGCTGTCTGAGATCTTCGAAAGGCTGGGACAACCCGGAATCGTGGGCGAGATTCTGGCGGGAGTCCTGATCGGGCCGCATGTCCTCGGCTGGATGGCGCCCAACGAAGTATTGCGCATCCTCTCCGACCTGGGTGTGATCTTTCTGCTGTTCAGTATTGGGCTCGAGGTTCGCGGCTCTGAACTGCTGCGCGTCGGGGGCACCGCGGTTGCCGTGGCCGTTTCCGGAGTCGCGCTCTCCTTCCTCGCCGGATGGGGTGTTTCCGCTCTTCGTGGTGCGCCTAATATGGAAGGAATCTTCACCGGAGCGGCGATGGTCGCCACCAGTGTTGGCATCACGGCGCGTGTCTTGGCTTCGCGCCGCCTGCTCGATACCCGCGCCGCGCGCGTGATCCTCGCCGCCGCCGTAGTCGATGACGTTCTCGGGTTGATCGTGCTCTCGCTCGTCACCGGACTTGCCCATGGCCCCGTGAATTATCTCCAAGTCGCTCTTACAGCCGGCATCGCCTTGGCCTTCACTTATCTGATGGCCACCATCGGCCGGAAAACCGTTAAGGCCGTAATGCCGCGCGTGCAGGCCCGCGTGCGCCTCGCTGAGGGAGAGTTCTCCCTGGCCATGACACTGCTCTTTGGCCTCTCCCTGCTCGCCGTATACGCCGGGGTTGCGGCTATCGTCGGCGCATTCCTGGCCGGTATGGCCTTGGGGGAAACGGTTGACCGCCGCGTTCATGAACTGACCAACGGCGTCACCGAACTCCTCGTCCCGTTCTTTCTGGTGGGCGTAGGGCTGCGCTTCGATGTTTCGGTATTCGCCGCCTGGCCCGTTCTTCTGCTTGCCGCGAGCGTCGTGGTCGCTGCCGTGGTCGCCAAGTTTACGGCTTGTAGCCTGGCCGCTCTGCACATGGGCCGCGCCGATGCCATTCGCGTGGGAGTCGGTATGATTCCCCACGGCGAGGTCGGCATGGTTGTGGCGCAGATCGGCCTGGCTACGGGTGTGATGGCGCAGAGCGTGTACGGAATCATCGTATTCATGTCCTTAGTCACCACTCTGCTAGCGCCACCCCTGCTGAAGGTGGCATTCCGCCACGTCGCGCCGTCCGCTGCCGTGGACCGGGAAATCACCCGCATCGGCTGACCCGGCGCTACAATGGCCAAACGTGGCTAAATATATCCGCTATCGCAACAGTAGTATGTCGGCCAGTTACGGACTCGTCGAGGGTGACAACGTTCGCGAAATTCGAGGCGACCCCTTCGGAACTCATAGCGTGCTTCAGGCGATCGGGCGAGTCGCGGACCTGACCCTTTTGAATCCCTGTCAGCCCACCAAAATCGTTGCCGTGGGCCGCAATTACCGCAGCCACCTCGGCGATCGCGTCCATCCCCAAAACCCCGAGATTTTTTACAAGCCTTTAAGCTCCATGCAAGACCCGGAAGCTCCGATCGTCATCCCCCGCGACGCCACCAACGTGCATTACGAGGGTGAACTGGTAGTCGTGGTTGGCAAGCGTCTGAAGAACGCCACGTCTGAAGAGGCCCGCGCTGCGGTCTTCGGAGTTACTTGCGGCAACGATGTCACCGACCGCGACTGGCAGTACGGAGCGCAGCGCGACGTGCAATGGTGGCGAGCCAAGGGCTCGGATACATTCGCCCCCGCTGGGCCCTTCATCGTTACCGGCCTCGATCCCGATAACCTGCTGGTCCAGACGCGCGTCAACGGCGAGGTGGTGCAGAGCGAAAGGACCTCAGACTTCATCTTCGATTGCGCCACGTTCCTGACTTGGATCAGCGGCTGGGTCACGCTCATGCCGGGCGATATCGTTTACACCGGAACTCCCGGAGCCACCCGCCGTCTCTCCCCCGGCGACGTCGTAGAAGTCGAAGTAGAAGGCGTCGGTGTCCTACGCAATCCGGTAGTGTAGGGTTTCAACATTTCGGGGTTTGCAGGATGTGGTTGTAACAGGGCACGACTTTAGTCGTGCCAGACAAACAGTTCAACACCCAGGGCTTCAGCCCCTAGGCAGGCCGGCTTCACTCCCCATTCTGCCACTGGAAACACAAAGCGTAACCGTCCGGATCGCGAAGATACATTTGCTTCATACCATAGCTGGTCACGACCGGCTCCTTTACCGCGACGCCCTTCGAGCGCAGCTCCGCAAACGCGGCATCCACGTCAGGGCATCCGAAAAATAGCCCGGTATCGTCGTGAGCAGCCGTGCGGGCGGAGTCCGGCTGGCGCGGCCGGTCATGATCGAATTCATAGGCTGTGTTGAGCATCAGTTCGGCATCGCCCAGCCGCAACAAGGCCCAGTGAAATCGATCCGGCCCCAGCACCGGAGAAGTAGTCACTACGGCGAAGCCCAGCACATCGCGATAGAAGCGCACCGAGGCCGGCATATCGTAGACCTGCAGAAGTGGTGTCAACCCGCGCACATCGAGGGCCATTTTCACCTCGCTATCCTTATCGGATGCATTACCAGGGTGGGCAGGCGGTCTTGTCGCCTGCAATGGCAGCACCAAAGGCTGCCCTTAATACCGGTGCAGCCAGCGTGCCTTCTCGATCACTCTCTGCGCATTTGGTAGAAATGCTTCTTCGAGCGGCGCGCTGAAGGGCACCGGCGTATCCGGCGCTGTCACGCGCACGATCGGCCCGTCCAGGTAATCCCAGACGCGCTCGGTCAGCGTGGCAGCCAGTTCTCCGGCGAGGCCGCCGGTCTGCGTGTCCTCGTGAAGCAGCAGCACCTTGGAGGTTTTTCGCGCCGTCTCGCAAACCGCATCGCGATCCAGCGGAGCGAGCGTCCGCAGATCCAGTACTTCGATCTCGATCCCCTCATCCGCCAGGGCGTCCGCAGCTTCCAGGGCGGTCCAGACCATCGCGCCGTAGGTGATGATGCTCAGGTCGCGGCCCTTCCGCGCCACCCTCGCCTTGCCCAGGGGCACCGTGTACTCCCGCTCCGGGAGATCTTCTTTGATGCGGCGATAAAGGCCCTTGTGCTCGAAAAAAAGAACCGGATCGTTGTCGCGGATCGCGGATTTGATCAGACCCTTGGCATCGTAAGCGGTAGCCGGCGCAACCACCTTGAGCCCCGGCGTATGGACAAACCACATTTCCGGATTCTGGGAGTGGAAGGGGCCGCCATGAATGCCGCCACCGGAAGGCGAACGCACCACAATGGGCACCGGGGCATTCCAGCGGTAGCGGCACTTCGCCGCGAAATTGACGATCTGGTCGAAGGCGCAAGTGATGAAGTCGGAAAACTGCATCTCGGCCACTGGACGCAGACCCATCAAACCGGCGCCGATAGATGCGCCGACAATCGCCGATTCGGAAATCGGAGTATCGACCACGCGTTTTTCGCCGAACTTGTCCAGGAAACCTGCGGTAACCTTGAATGCGCCGCCGTAAACCCCGATGTCTTCGCCGATCAGAAGAACGTTGGGATCGCGCTCCATCTCCTCCCAAAGCCCTTCGCGAATCGCTTCCAGGTAAGTAGTGGGCATAGTAAGCCTCAGGTGCTCTCAGCACCGAACGGAGCCGCGACCGTTAGGGAGCGCTCGGCTGAAATCCCGCGTCTCAGCTCTCATACACCCCGTCGAGCAACGTTGCCGGGTCCGGATAAGGGCTGGCTTCCGCCCAGGCGACTGCCTCATCCACTTCCCGCACAATGCGGCTGTGGAGATCATCGAGTTCGGATTGTGTTGCCCAGCCCTGGTCGAGCATGCGGGCTTCCAGCCGGTTGATGGGGTCGAGCTTGCCCCATTCGTCCCACAGGTTCTTGGGCACGTACTCGGCGGCATCGTGGGCGGAATGGCCCGTCATGCGGAAGGTCTTGCACTCCAGAAGGAACGGCCCGTTCCCGCCGCGCGCCCAGGCGATTGCGCGCCCCGCAGCGCGATGCACCGCGAGCACATCATTGCCATCCACGATTTCGGCCCTTATGCCGTAGGCCGGGCCGCGATCGGCCACGTTGGCCACGGCCATCTGCTTATGGAGCGGTGTGGAGTAAGCGTATTGGTTGTTATTGCAGATGAAGACCACCGGCAGCTTCTGCACCGCCGCCAGATTGATCCCTTCGTGCCACTCGCCGCGGCTGGTAGCGCCATCGCCGAAGTACGATAGCGCGACACCGTCTTTCTGCTGATACCGCAAGGCAAGGCCCACGCCCGCCGCAACCGGCACATTCGCGGCCATAGCGCTGATGATGGAAATAATGTTTAGCTTCAGGTCGCCCATGTGCATGTTGCCGTCGCGGCCCCTCGTGAGCCCATCCACCCGGCCCATGTATTGAGCGAAGATCCGGCCAAGGGGCACGCCGCGGATGAAGAAGATCGCCAGGTCGCGGTGGGACGGCAGAATAACGTCTTGTTCCAGGGCATGCAGGGCAGTCCCCACCGGGATCGCCTCCTGGCCGCGGCCCACGTAAACCCCGCCCACGATTTTGCCCTGGCGGTAGAGCTTGCGCTCGATGCGGTCTTCGGTTTCCCGCATCAGCGCCATGTAATAAAGGCAGCGGCGAGCCAGTTCCGCCTCCGCGGAAAGCGCTGCCGCTGGCGCTGTGGTCAACTCTGCTGCGCTCATGAAAAAACCTCAATCGAACTGCAAGGGAGTAGTATACCGCCCTTTAACAATTGCAGAGCCCGTTTCCGCTGCCGCTGGTAAACTGAAAAATAGGTGTCGGCGTGGGTCTCTTAACGTGGGTTTCATAACACGAACCGCTCCGGTGATTCTTGCCCTCGGGCTGGCTGCCTGTGAAAGCGGGCCGAAGGGCGCCAAACCCATTGGGGAGGCCTATGCGGGACCGGCCGTTCTTAAGATCCGGCGCGATATCCCGCTGGAATCCCCGGTGGTCGCTACGGTGAAGCACGGGGAACGGCTCGCTCTTCTTCAGAAACGCCGGCGCTTCTTTAAGGTTCGCGTGCCATCGGGCGCGGAAGGGTGGACCGACGAGCGGGAACTGCTGGCCAAGGAAGATATGGATAAGCTGCGTGACCTTGCGGCGCGAGCGGCCAAAATGGCGCCCCAGGGTCAAGCCACGGCGTTTGGCGAATTGAATGTGCACACGCAGCCCTCCCGGCAATCGCCAAGTTTCCTGCAGATCAAGGAGAACGAGAAAATTGCGGTGCTGACGCACCTGGCCAGCCCGCGAACGGACGTGACACGGAAGGCTCTGCTGCCGCCGCCCCCGAAAAAAGAGAAGACGCAGACGAAAAAGGCGCCCAAAGAGCTGAGGTATCCGCCGCTGGCGCCGCTTCCCGCGCCTCCGAGCCCCCCGGCCAACTGGCTTGACCTGTCCCATACAGATTTGGAGGAAGATTCGGAAGCGGATAGCGAGAAGGAGGCGAAGCCAGTCCCCATGGACGATTGGAGCCTGATTCGGACGTCTGGCGGCGAATCCGGTTGGGTGCTCACGCGGCGCCTGGTCATGGCGATCCCGGACGAGGTGGCTCAATACGCGGAAGGGCGTCGCATCGTCTCGTATTTCCCGCTGGGCGAAGTCGCTGACGACGACAAGAAAAAAGCCAATTGGGTATGGACAACTATCGGCGACGGCATCCGGGACTACGATTTCGACAGCTTCCGGGTCTTCATCTGGAGCCTCCACCGCCACCGTTACGAAACCGCGTACATCGAGCGCAACTTGCGTGGCTATGCGCCGGTGCTCCTGCAGCAGATAGAACTCTCTAGTGCAAACAGCAAGATTGCGAGCCAGAAATATCCCGGGTTTTCTCTGTGCGTTGAAAAGAAGGACGGTCAGAGAGTTCGGCGCAGCTACGCGTTTCTGACCAATATCGTGCGCTATGCGGGCGAGCAGCCCTGCGAAACCGCCCCTCTCGAAACAGCGCAGGCGGCGGCTCCACTGCCTTCCGGCGCGGAACCGCAGCGGCCTGCGGGTTTTGTGGAGCGCGTGCGGGCGCGGCTTCGGCGCCTCTTCCGGCCGTAACCCGCGGCGGACCAACGTTGCGGGAGCGCGCCAAGTGTGCTATCCATTAGGCAAGTTAGACAAATTGATCCAACGAAGGAACCGCGGCGCTTTCCAGCGGCGGCCTATCAAAGAATTTCTTCAATAAGGATGGCATCCCGTGGAAGCTGTCAATAGAAAACTCATTCGTCCGTCTCTGAACGAGATCAAGGAGCAAATCCCGCCCCGCCGCGCGGCCCAGCAGAAAAAGCCCGTTCCTCCGGATCAAACCAACGCTGAGAATTTCTATTACGTCAAACAGATGCAAGCCAAAACGCCGATGGTCTTCGTGCTTCGCGATGGCGAGACGCTGCACGGGACGATCGAGTGGTACGACAAGTGTTGCCTCAAGGTCAACCGCCACGGCGAGCCCAACGTTCTGCTGTATAAGCCCAGCATCAAGTACATGTACAAAGAGGGCTAAGCCCCTACGTGTGGCAGGCCCTTCCGCCTGCCAATTACTGCCACTTGGCGCCTCGGAATGTTTGTACCGCTGGCGGTCTCGCCGCAGGTGCTTTTAAATTTCACTCCCACCCGCCGCTCGCTGCCGCCTTGAAAGGCGGTACTCCCGCCTCTCCCCCGCCTCGCGATAGCGGCGCTTCTCTTCCTCGGTTTCCGGAATCACGCAGGGAACCGGGGTCGGTTTTCCGTTTTCATCCAGAGCGACGAACGTCAGGTAGGCGGAGCAGGTATGCAGCCGCTCGCCGGTCATCAGGTTCTCGGTGATGACCTTGACGCCCACTTCCATGGAGGTGCGGAACGCGCGGTTTACCGACGAACGCAGCAGGATCAACTCTCCACTATGGACGGGATGCAGAAACTGGAGGCTGTCAACCGACGCCGTAACGCAGGGTAGTCTGGCATGGCGTATGGCTGCCATAGCTCCCGCGAGATCCACAAGGTGCATTACCTTGCCTCCGAAAATGTTTCCCAATTTGTTGACGTCGTTGGGAAGCGCCAGTTCCGCGTACTCCGAGACTGACTCTCTGACAGGTTTTCCTTCGGCCATCGTTTAATGGATGCGCCCTAACTCCGGTAAGGTTCCGGCTGCCGGCGCAGATAGCTTTTCACGTATGCCTCGGCCTGCCGGACCACGATTTCCGGCGGCGGCGCGCCTTCGCTGGACGGGAGAAAGCATCTCGCGGCCAGGGAATACGATAATGAGCCCTGGGAAAACGGATGATGGTCGCGTTCCAGCACGTAGCACAAATCGAGCGATCCCGCCGCGACCCTGGTAATCGCGAAGCGAACGGCGTCCGGGCCCGGGTCGTCCGTAGCAAACCGCGGGCAGCGTCCGCGCGCATATCCAAAATGGCAGAGGGAATGAAGGAGCGCCGTATCCGGTTCGGCGAACGGCTCCGCGCCCGCGCGGCACGTCCCCATCCAGGAGTCGCCCAGCGGTAGAGGCATTGCGGCGTAGCCAAGCGGTGCCGCGTGCACTTGAACCGGCTCAAAATACGGGCACGCCATCCTGCCGTATCCTACCATGTCGCAAAATCGCCGCCATGGGCGTGCCTGGTTCTTTGCCGTCTCACCGCGGTTTGCCTCAGTTATTATTTCCCAAAGCTATAGCTTTCCTAAGTTATTGTTCCCTAAGTTAGCCTGAAGATTAGTTTCAGTAAATTTAGTTCCGTGAAAGTCCGTACCTATTACGTACGATTTATGCCGACTTACGATGTACCTTCTGGCATAACCTCTATTTATTAGCGCCGGAAAATCCCCCAGTATAGAAAGCTAAAGTTGTTGATCGGGCAGTTTCCGCTATAAGCAAACGGCCCGCTGCGTGCCCGTTGATACGACACACCTGTTCACGTAGAAGCACTCAGTATACTTGCGCCTTCTGAGGCACCAGCAAGCGTTACGTTCGCAAGAAGTTTAGAAACACATTTGAAAAGAGGAGGAGTCTTTGATGTTTCTTAAAGAAGCGATCCGTTCAGGAATGACGGGTCGGAGGACCGCAATGTTCGCCGCAACGATCGTGTCACTCATGTCGGTACCGGCGATCATGTACTCATTCGGGACCAATCCGCCATTGGGACATTCCGGCGCGCCAGGCGAGGGTACGTGTTCTTCTTGCCATGGCAGTCTGACATCGGGTAGTGGCATCACCATCTCGGGCCCAAGCACGTACACGCCTGGCGGTGCAGCTGTGTCCATGACCGTCACGATACCTTCTTCCGGAGGATTTGAACTTACAGCACTTGCGCAAACCGGCAACACCCCGGCAGGTACACTGGCAGCAGGGCCACCGCCGGCGGGCGCATCGTTCCCGCAGGACGCGGAATCCACTAGCGGCGCGAACCAGTACGTTTACTCCACGGTGGAGACCACTTCGTGGACGTTCCTCTGGACTCCGCCGACAACGAATATTGGCAATGTGGTGGTGTATGCCACTGGCGGAACTCAAAACACCAACTATGCCAACACGTTTGTTATTACGCCTGCTGTCACGACCCCACCGCCGACACCAACTATAACCGTGAGCCCGACCTCACTGACCTTCAACGTAAGCAGTGGAACCGTGACGCCAGCGTCAGGAACAATCTCAGTCACCAGTAGTGGCGCTCCGATAGCCTATACGACTAGTTCCTCGACTACTAACTGCGGGAGCAGCTGGCTCAGCGCTGTCCCGCCCGGCGCCAACACACCCACGTCAGTTACGGTGGACATTGTTGGAGCGTCGAGCCTTGCGGCTGGAACCTGCACCGGCAGCGTTGTCATTACTCCCGCTAGTGGCGCCGCGTCGAATGGCGCGCAAACCG
>CAZKVF010000075.1:0-4304 GCA_964556085.1 uncultured Solibacteraceae bacterium | reverse complement strand
CCAGTAAAACGTGTTGAATACACCCGCCCAGGCGAGGCTCCCGGCGGAACGGCCGCCGTCATAGGCAGTAGTGTTGATCAGAAAGCCTAGGCCGAACTTATCCGTGGAACCCGGATGGAAATCCAGGTCGGCCGAGATGGCGGGACGATACGTTTTCAGTATGCCCGCGCGGGCCGTGCCGATCTGGTTGGACGCCATCAAGTCGACGGTCTTCGGCTTCAGTACTGCTTCGTTTCCGGGACCACGGCCGCGGCGCAGGATCATCTGCATGAATCGGATGTAGTCAGGCGCGGTAGAGCTGAGGCCACCACCGCCGTTGAAAAACTTCGGAGGCGGAGGGAGAGCGCGGGGATTCTCCTTCAGCGAGCCATCTGTCTGCCGACCGTAGGTGCTGACCAGCCGATCGAATTTCTCCGCGGGCACGATGAAGCTGGTATCGCTCATGCCCAGAGGCTTCAGAATATTGTCTTGAAAGTATTGTTCCAACGTCTGGCCGGAGACTGTCTCCACCAGGAGGCCGGTCCAATCCAGGCTGGTGCCGTACTGCCAGCGAGTGCCCGGTTCGAAAACCAGGGGCGTCACCACGGGTGGGCCGTTGGGGGGCGGCGCGCCGGCCCGCTGGGTGTACTTAAACATGTTGGCGTCCCAGGTATCGTAGGCGAAGCCGGAGGTGTGCGTGAGGAGGCAACGCAACGTGACCGGCTTGGTGACGGGGTGCAGAATGGGCTGGCCGCCGGTGTCGAAGCCATCGAGGATACTCAGATTGGCCAGCTCGGGAAGGTGCTTGGAGACCGGCTCGTCGAGCGTTAGCTTGCCGCGTTCGACGAGTTGCATGGCCGCGACTGAGGTAACAGCCTTAGTCATGGAAGCAATGGCAAAGATGGTGTCCGTTTTCACGTCGATGCCGGACGCGGAGTCGCGTTTTCCGAAAGCGCCTGAATAGGTAATCTTGTCCGCAGTCGCGACCATGCCTACGACAGCGGGAATTTTCCTCTTCGCGATTCCGTCGCGTAGTGTGTCATCGATTCCAGCAGCACCGAATAGACGCCGCGTTTGCGCGCCGAGCACAAGAGCCATACCGCCAAATTCTCTCCGGCTGATCAGAAACATATCTACCTTAGATATCACGAATGTAAATGTGGCGGGGCCATGCACGGCCCGGACAGAATGCTAGTGATACACTGGCGGCGTGATGCGTCTTGAAAGTCGCGGCGCGCATTTACCGATTTTCGCGGCCGTCTCAGCGGTGATCCTTTTACTGGTTTGTTCGCCCCTGGCCGCTGGGACAGCTTCCGACCTGGCGTCCGCCGTCCGCGAGAACACCCTCGACCGTGATGAGTGTTACCGCGTTCGAGACCTTTTACTGGTCAAGGACGACCTGCGTATCTACCTCACCGACGGTTATCTGATTTTCAGCAAGCCGGTAGCCGGCCGGCGCGTGGCTGCGGTCTTTACCAGCCAGGTAGAGAACGGAGACGCCGAGGTGATTCTACGGCCTCCGAGCCTGGCCGAACGCCGCTCCCTGGCTAGTTATATTGGCGCTCCGAATCTGGATGACCACTTCCGCTCGGCAGTTTTTCTGTTCACCGGCGAAGACTATCAGACGCTAATGGCGCAGATCCCCACCAATCCAGCCAACCAGAAGTCCGCCGAGATGGGAGAGCTCCTGGCGAGCGAATGGACGCCCGCTTTGCGGAATATCAGCGCCAACTATGACACGCGGCTCGCGCTCGATCTGTTGAACTTGCCGGCCCGCCAACCCGGCCTCTTCCTCGCCGTGGTCCAGAGCCCAGCGCTGGGGAACTATGACTTGTTTGATGACCCGGAGAATCCGGATCAGGTCGCCGCGGGTCAATACGCGGAACGCAACAACCGCGCCTTCTTCGATGTCTGGACGCACTTTCCCGCTCGTGGCGGCAGGGCGCGCGCACCGATAGGCCTGGAGCTTAGTGACTTTCGCATTGAAGCCACCGTGGAACCAGATTTGAATCTCAGCGCCGTAACTCGCGTGAAGGTCAGGACTGCAATCGACGGCATGCGGATCCTGCCTTTCGATGTTGCCAGGGAAATGGCGATCAGCGAAGTTAAGGTCAACGGCATGCCAGCCGAGGTGCTCCAGCGCGAGGCCCCTCAAGGCAATTTCGGACGGGGCGAAAACGACCTGTTCCTGGTGATGCCGCCCGTTCCTTTGCGCTCCGGCGTGGAGAATGAATTCGAGTTTCACCATTCCGGAAAAGTCATCGTGCAGACGGGCGAACACGTCTTCTATGTTGCCGCGCGCGGTAATTGGTATCCCAGCTTCGGGCCCCAGTTTGCCACCTACGATTTGTCCTTTCGCTACCCCCGCGATTGGGAATTGGTGACGCCAGGCGACGTGGTCGAAGACCGGATCGAAGGTGACTGGCGGATTACCCGCCGCCGCCCCTCGGCTCCTATCCGGCTGGCTGGCTTCAATCTAGGCAAATACGCCCATGCCCAAGTGGCAGGGGAGGGGTACGTGGTCGACCTCTACGCGAATCGGTCGCTAGACCCGGCATTGGCGCCGCGGCCGACGCTGGTTACGCCGCCGCAGACCTTGCGAGGGCGGGGTTGGACCCAACGATTACCCGCGCCAGAATTCTCTTCTCCGACTGTGGATCCGCTGGCTCGCCTCGAACGCCTCGCCGCAAGCGTTGGTTCGGCGCTGGAATTCATGGCGTCGAAGTTCGGTCCTCCGGCGCTTTCCCATCTCACCGTCTCACCAATTCCAGGTAACTTTGGGCAAGGTTATCCGGGCCTGATTTACCTATCCACGCGATCCTACGTCAACCCCTCCGGCGGGCGCGTACCGCGAGAGGAAGAAGTGTTTTACGGCGACCTGCTCGTGGTGCACGAAACTGCCCACCAATGGTGGGGCGCGCAAGTAGCCGGCGCCGCCTACCGCGATGACTGGCTCATGGAGGCCCTGGCGAATTATTCCGCCCTCATGTATCTGGAGAAGAACAAGGGCGCCCGGGAAATCGAACTGCTGCTGGACGGCTACCGCGCGGACCTGCTCGCGAAACGCGATAACGGCCAGCCGGTCGATTCCGTGGGTCCCATCGTCTTCGGCACGCGCTTGGAAAGCTCGCTCGAGCCGCGCGCGTGGCGCGCCATCACCTATGGGAAAGGGTCGTGGATCCTGCAGATGCTGCGGCAACGTATGGGGGAGGAACGGTTTCTCTCCATGCTCCGCGAGATAATCATGCGCTATCGCGGCCGCGAGATCACCACCGAGGAGTTCCGCGCACTGGCAGCCGAGTTTCTTCCGTCAAAATCCGACGATCCTAAGCTGGAGTCGTTCTTCGACCAGTGGGTGTACGGCACCGGCATCCCCACGCTGAAGTTGAACTACAGCATCCGGGGAAAAGCGCCGTCGTGGAAAGTGGTGGGCACGCTAACGCAGTCCGATGTGCCGGAAGACTTCAGCGTGCTAGTACCGATCGAGATTCAGGTGGCGCCGGGACGGAGCGTCACGCATTGGGTTCGGTCCAGCGGCGAACCGACGCCTTTTGCAGTGACCTTGCGCCAGCAGCCTTTGAAAGTTACGCTCGATCCCCACCACGGCATCTTGCGACGGTAGGATGCCGGGTCGGGCCGGCCCGACAGGGTTACTTCTCTTTGAGTTCCGACACAGGGCCGTCCATATCCTCGATTCGGATCGTAAGCTGTCGGCGCTTTTCGAGTTGCGTTTCGGGGATCGCGAAACTAGCCGCGATCATGCGGTCCTGGGAAGCGTGGCCGGAAATCTTGTCGCGCACGATCAAGGATGCATTGTACTTCTGACCGAGCAGCGGAATGGACTCAAAGAGACGCTGGGCATCAGTTTCGGCAACGACCGTCCCCCCGACGCGGTTGCCCGAGGAATCTTCCACCGTCACCGTCACATCGCGCACGGCGAAGGGATAGTCCGCGACGTTGGTGAACCGGAAATCCACTACAGCCACCGAGTTGTTGTCATCGAGCGGCGCGGTCCGGACCTTGAGAACCCTGCCCTGCAGGTCGACGTGGGCGCCGCGCTGCATGTAGAAGACCCCGCCGACGATTGCCGCGACCACAATCACGGCGATTCCCAATGCGGCCAGAAGCGGTTTGTTCATGGCTCTCCACAACGATTATGGCCGGATTAACCGCCGCGGCGCTGCTAAAATAGAAAGCAAAGATGAAAAAGTTCTTGTTTCCATTGAGTTACGGTCTCGTTTTAGTACTTGCGGGCTGTTCAGACCAGCCCGGTACCGAAGGTAAGAAGGCGGAGGCGCCCGCGCAGCCGGTTACGGGCCAGAGTG
>CAZKVF010000074.1:0-6610 GCA_964556085.1 uncultured Solibacteraceae bacterium | reverse complement strand
GCTTTTCGGCTAGCGCCTCCACGTTCGGACCGAACATGGTGATACCCACGACCCCTCCATGCAACAGGATCAGCGGTTCTCCGGCACCGTGAATTTCATAGTAGAGTTTGAGTCCGTTCACCGGAGCGTAGCCGGTTTTGGAGGCAGCAGCCGGGCTTGCTTGACCGAAGGCAAGGGCGGTTGCTGCGAGGATGATGGCGAAGGTCGCGATAAAGGTTAATCCCGGCATGGTTTATCTCTCCTTCTAACAGTACGTCGAACGAGGAATGACGAAATCGACAGGGTTAGAAATTCCTATAGAAATATTTTGGAGGTGAATGCGGGGCGGGGACAGGCGACGCCAGTCCCCGGCTATTTCGGCGTAAAGCTGAAGTGCGAGATGTAAAGCTCGTCGTTGCCCGGTAGATAGAAACCAAATTTGCCGTTGGTTGGGTTCTGGCCGGACGCTGACCACTTATCAATCACCACCCAATCGCTGCCCTGCTGCAGGCTGGTGACTACACCGTCTGATCCGATATCAACCTTGATGTTGTATTGCAGTTCCTTGCCCGATGCCGGAGTTTTCAGTGCTGTGGACTTGTCGGAACCCTTGACCTTTTTTCCGGCGTCCATTTCCAAGCGATGGAAATTCTTCTTATCGATTCCGAACAGAACATAAGTGCTGGTGTTATCGATGCACCCGGCGACCCACTGAATGCGGCCGGATCCTAGAATTCCACCCTGACGCAGGGCGGTGAAGATGAAGGTGCCGGAGCTGGGCACGGCAGGATACAGCACCAGCCCGCCATCGTGATGCACGAACCAGCTTTCATCGGCTTTCCAGCCTGCTGTGGCAGCCCACTGTTCCATCGTCACGGGACCGGCGGTGGGCAAGTGGCCAGTCTTCGCCGCTGTGAGTGTCAGGTTGACATTGTTCGGCTTATTGGCAGCGACGGTTATGGGCTGGGTGGCCTCGTTGTACCCGGACGCGCTGCCGCTGAACGTGTATGGCCCTTCCTCAAGGTCGACGGAAGGACCGCGGACCTCATGCGACTTGCCATCCGGTCCTTTGTAGCTGACCGACGCGTTGGCGGGAGACACAGTGATCTTCACAGAGGCCTTGGCGGCTTGCAGGGTAACGTCGGGAGGACCGAGCACCAAAGTCTCGCCGGCCTTGAACTCTCTTGGGATCTGTTTGTGCCGTCGGCCATCGGTCAGGTCGATGGTGTGGTTGCCGGGCGCAATGCCGGGAAGTGACAAACTTCCGTCGCCTGCCACAGTGCCGGGGTGCTTTTGATCCACAGTGACCTGCAATCCCGGTGCGGCTCCGTGGATGGTAAGTCCGGCAACCGTCGGGACCGGTCGCAGGTGAAATTCCAACTTGGCTGTCTCGCCCTTCTTGATTTCGATGTCCTGTGCAGGTTCCTCCAGGAAGCCGTTCTTGAGCACGCGGATGGTGTGCATTTTCACGCCAAGATTGATGAGCACCTGCCCACCCTTGGTTTTCCTCTTGGTCGGCTTTCCATCCACTTCGACGGTGGCATCATCCACACCGGCCTGAATCAGAACCGATCCTACATTTCGGTCTGAGTAAAGCTGTACCTGGAGCGCGGGCGCTTGACTCGTAGTGATGTCGAAGGTGTGAGGATTCTTGCCGTCATTGAGAACCACTTCGTGATTTCCGAGAGGGAGACTGGGCAAGTCCAGCCCGCTTGGGCCCAATTCACCCTGGTCCTGCTTGTCTACGGTGACCTTAACCGGCGTGGGGGACTGGCTGGCTTGAATGTGAACCTGGTTGCCGAGGCTGGTGACCACAACGGCATTCAGCTCTTTTGCCTTGGGAGGCTCCGAGAGAACTGGCGCGCGGCCGGACGCAGCTTCGAAATTAATACTGGTTCGCGCGCTGCCCGAGGTGACCTCTATGTCGTGTTTTCCCCAAGCCAGTTCCTGATCGGGAAGCTGGCCATCGGTGAGTTCGGCGGAGGGCTGATCATCCACCTTCACTTTGCCGGACGGCAGATCGCTCGATAGCCGCAAAACCTGACGCAGTTCGACCACGGGAGCCGGTGGCGGCACGGCCTGCAAATTCAGTCTGATGGGTTCCGCCGATCCGCGCTTCACTACTAGCGGCATGCGCGCGGAAACGTAGCCCTCTTTTTCCGCCAGCAACTGGTACGTGCCTGTGCGCAACTTAAGGGACAAATTGCTGGTACCACGAAGTTCGTTATCAATCCGAATCGAAGCGCCGGGTGGGTTGGTCTGAACCTCGATGGTGACCGGGCGGAAGGCGCTGGCGATAAACCACGCAGCGATCAGAACGACAACGGCTCCCGCCCCAACCCCGATGAGCGTCTTGTTGACCGGCTTCGGGGGCCCGGGCGGAGGCTGCGGCTTGGCTTCCTTTTTCGCGGCCGGCGGTTTTTTAGGCGCCTTGGGCTCCAGCGCTGCCGGCGCGGGCGAAACCGGAGCGTCCGGTGGCGGCGTGGCTGCGTCCGGGGCCGGTGCGCGGAGCAGCATGGTTGCGCCGAGTTCTGCTCCCGGGGCAGGCTGAACAACATTGGCGGGAGGAGCTTCCGCTTCCGTGGCCGAGTGCGCCATAACTTGGGTTTCAGCGCTGGCGTCGACGGTTGGTCCAGATGCGGCGACCGGACTACCCGCACTGGCGGCGACAGCCAGCGTTTCGGCAGCGGCGGCAGTTTCACCTTGGGCCCGCAATTTCTGCTCGAATTCATCCCAACCGGCTGGAGCAGTATCGGCGGCGCCCGCTGACGGCTTCCCAGGCAATTCGTGCTGTGTGAAGGCGGTACCCCTGGCCACCGCTTCGGCGCGGCTCTGGAGATCGGGAATGGCTTTGCAGAGCGTGGCGTGGAGCTGGGTGAGCCGCGGTTCTCGAGGATATCCGGCCAAGCCCTGCTCGATCTGCGCCAGCGCCGCCTGAACATTTCCCGCGGCCTGATTGCGGCGCGCTTCGGCAACCCACTGGCCCACTTCTTCTTCCCGCTTGCGATCCAGGGCCATGGTGCGGACACTTTTGGCCACGGCATGGTCAGGATCCAGGTCGAGCGCCTGCTGGCTCAGGGTCTCGGCGGCGTGCCAGTCGGTATCCAAGACGGCGCGCGCGTGCTCGAGAAGAGTTTCTAACAGGAACCCGCGGATGACGCGGTTATGCGGGTCCATGTCGGCAGCGCGCCGCAACTGTTCGATGGCCTCGTCGAATTTTCCCTGAGTGGACAGCTCCTGTCCTTGGCTGAAAATCTGCGCGGCTTCGGCAGCCCGCGCCTGGCTCTGACGGGCCAGCTCGCCGAGCGCCGCCATCTCCGGATCGCCGGGAAACTCCGTCTCGGCATTGTGCAGCAGTTCAATGGCGCGCTCGTAATCCCCGCCCTCGAGTTGCCGGTCAACCTGTTCCACCCACCGGGCTTTGGCTTCGTTGCGCGACTGCTGGTCGCGCCGTTTGCGGACGCGATCGATTTCGAAATCAAGTCCGGGATACTGTTTGTGGATGGTCTGCAGGATTTCCCACTGGCCCAGAGCCTCGGTGAACTGTCCCCGCTCGTCGTAGGCGCGCGCCTTGGCCACGATGGAATTGACCAGGTCGCGCTTATCGCGCACCAGGCGCAAAGCTTTCTCGAAGTGCGGCTCGCCAGGATATGTCCTTAGCGCTTCCTTCAGGATGCTGACGCGCCGGTCGATGTCGGGCTCGCTCTCCACGCTTCGGTCGATTTCCGCGATGCGCGAGGAAAGTTCCTGGCGATGCCGCTCCTCCACATCGAACTTGAGCGCCTGAAACAGCGCGTGCTCGGGGTACTTGTTCAGGTACTGCTCGCAGATGGAAAGCGCCGAGGTGAAGTTTCCATCCACCAGGTGTTTGCGCGCTTCCTGATAAGAACTCTGCAGGACGTCGTGTTCGGTGCGGACCTGGTTGTAGAAATTCTGATAGGAAATGCCGCGCTCGGGGGCGGAGGTGTCGGGCACGCGCTTATCGAGGTCGACCAGCCGCTCGAGCTTGGTGAGCGCCGAGCTCATCTCGCCGTTCTGCCAGGCTTCCAGCGCCAGTTTGTACAGCTCCTCCTTTTGTTTGCGCGCTTTGACGTACGCTTCCTCACGGCGATCGGCTTCGGCAAGCAACTGCAGCGCGGTTGTGTCCTTGGGACGTAACTGGAGCAGGTTTTGCAGGGCTTCGCGGGCGTGACTGAACGCGTTATTCTCCAGGTGCTGGCGCGCCAGTTTGACCCACTCCTCGACTTTGGCCTCGCTGCGCCGTGTTTCGATGGAGCTTTTGAGGGTAAGAGCGGAGCTGTTGGTGGGATCGAGCTGCAGGATCTCCTGGATCTTCTGCAGGGCGAGCAGGTATTCTTCCTCGTCCATGCAGTTCCGCGCGCTGTCCAGCAATTGACCGATGGTCTTCTGCCGCACCGCCTGGTCGAGCTGGCGGCGCAGCAAGGTCATGGTAGTTTCGACGTGGCCCTCGGCTTCCAACTCGTTCAAAAGTTCCGCGGCAAACTGAAAGTTGCCCGTCTCGTACGCCTTGGTGGCTTTTTGAATTCGCGGTTGCAGGCGTGCGGTATCGAAGATTTCGATGGATTCGTTGCGCTGCGCTTTGACCAGGGTCTCGGCAAACTCTTTGGCCGTGGAGAAGCGGTTCCAGGGCTGTTTGGCGATGGCTTTGTGGATCACTCGGCTGATGACCTGGCTCACCGCGGGGTTCAAGTCCGATGCGGCTGGTGGGATGTGATGCAGGATGGCCTGGGCGGTCTCCTGTTCGGTGGGAAAATCGAATGGGCGGCGGCGCGTGAGCGTTTCGTAAAACACCACTCCGAGCGAAAAGATGTCGGAGAGCGGCGAGGCCGGTTTCATTTCCAACTGCTCGGGGGCCATGTAGGGGAGCGTGCCGCCCGCGACGGTCATGGTGTTCGTGGTATCCGCCATGTGCGCCACGCCGAAATCGATGATCTTGATGGAGTCATCGGGCATTACGAAAATGTTGCTGGGCTTCAGGTCGCGATGCACCAGCCCGCGTTCGTGCGCGGCGTGCAGCCCACGGCAGGTTTGCAGCATGATCTCGACGGTGCGGTCCACGCTGAGCCGCTGGCTGGAAGTCCGGATGAGCTGGTCGAGGGTCACGCCGGGCAGTAGCGGCATGACGAAGTATGGTTTGGTGGCGCCGTCTTCCTGGAACTCGCCGATGTCGAAGATCTCCACGATGTTCGGGTGGCTCATGGAGGCGAGGATGCCGCACTCTTTGCGGAATAAATCCAGCGCCATTTTGCTGGGGGAGTCGCGTAATGTCTTGAGCGCCACTTCACGCCCGACGACCGTGTCATAAGCCTTATAGACGAGGCCCATGCCGCCCTTGCCGATCACGTCAAGAGTGTCGTAGCGATCTTTAATCCGTCTCTTAACTGCCATAAAAAGGGGGTGTTGTTCATATGATACTGCTGTTGGACCGTAAGGTGTATCAGGGGTTAACCCAGACGATCCTCAGGTGTCAACAAATTGTTCCGCGGCCGGGAACCGGGCTCAAATCCTGTACGATAATGAACCCAGACCTTATATGTGCCGCAGCATCAAAGTACTCCGGCGTCCGGCCGTTTTCGCGACCGATGATGAGATTTCTGCCGCCGCTCTCCAGTTCGTGAGGAAAGTCAGCGGTTTTCAAAAGCCTTCGAAGTTAAACCAGGCGGCATTTGACGGCGCCGTCCGGGAGATTGCGGAGGCCACGCACCGTCTTCTGGACAGCCTGACACGGGGCCGGCCCGGCGAAAGCACGGCGGCCGGGCGAGAGGCCAGCCTGTGACGCGCCGATCACTCTTCGCCCTGGCGACGGCGGGCCTCGCGGGACAACAAAAGGATCCGCCCGTGAAAAAGAATGACCTGTACAATATCCCGGCCGATCTGCCGGTACCGGTGGATGATGGCGCGTGCAAGCATCTTGTGGGAATGCCAGTGCCCGCGATTACGCTGGTGTCGACGGCGAACCAGCGCGTCAACATGGCGGAAGCGGCGCGGGAGCGGACCGTGGTTTATGGCTATCCGCGGACGGGCAAGCCTGGTGCAGCCATTCCGAATGGTTGGGATGCGATTCCAGGCGCTCGCGGATGCACACCCGAGACCTGCTCGTTCCGCGATCATTACAAACAGCTTCGTGAGCTGAAGACGCAGGTATTTGGCCTGAGCACACAAACCACCGAATATCAGCAGGAGGTTGTGGAACGTCTGCATCTGCCGTTCGCCATACTGAGCGATGCGGATTTTGCGTTTACGAATGCCTTGCGGCTTCCCACTTTCGAGTTTGAAGGCGTCAGGCTTCTCAAAAGGCTGACGCTGATTCTGTCGAACGGAAAAATCGAGAAAGTGTTCTACCCAGTCTTTCCGCCGGACAAACATGCTGAGGAGGTGGTGGCGTGGCTGGCCAGGCATGCGCAAGCGAATTAACGACGTGTCAGGGGCCGTCTCCCTTGACTTTCCTTTGAACGGCAGGTTATTGTAGCGATTCGACTTGGCCACGCTAAGGCCAGCTTCAGATATGGGCAAGAACACGGGGGGCGGAGCGGAAACGGTGGATCAGTTTCTGGATTCCTCCCTGGAAAGTGTGGACAGCGCCGAAAACCTGGTGCTCGAGGTAGCCCAA
>CAZKVF010000073.1:0-4965 GCA_964556085.1 uncultured Solibacteraceae bacterium | reverse complement strand
GCCAGCAGTTCGAAGCTGCGGTCCGTCGAGGCATCATCCACGAACAAAATCTCGTACGCACGCTGCAACTGTTCGAGAACCGCCGTTAAGCGGTCGTACAGCGGCAGAATCGAATGCTCTTCATTGTGAATGGGTATGACTACAGACAGCATGAAATATGCCATTCTAACATCGAAGTAGATTCCAGCCCCCTATCTTATCCTGGAATTTATTTGGCCGGATGGAGCGAATTCCCTTTTTGGCGACCCTGGCGGGCACAGGATACGAGGAAATCGCACCTTTGCCCGTCGCAGTTGTGCTCGATAACGTACGCAGCCTCTACAACGTCGGCGCTTTCTTCCGGACGGCCGACGCGGTGGGCCTGAGGAAGTTGTACCTGTGCGGCATTACGGGAAGACCACCCAAGCGCGCCATCACCAAAACCGCGCTGGGAGCGGAGGAACGAGTTGCCTGGGAACACACCTGGGAAGCGGTTCCCATGCTCGAAACGCTGCGCGCCGGCGGTTTCGAGGTCGCAGCCGTGGAAACCGCCGTGCATGCCGTGGATCTATTCGAATGGGTGCCGCGCTTCCCCGTTTGCCTGATCTTCGGCCATGAAGTCACGGGCATCCGCCCGGAACTCTCCGCGCTCGCGGATACCCACGTCCGCATCCCTATGCTGGGGGCCAAACATTCCCTGAACGTAGCCACCGCCGGCGGAGTGGTTCTATACGAACTCCTGCGCAAGCACCTGGCGGCGCAGGCTGCATCGGGCCGGCCTGCGATACGATGAAGTTTGTCTCAGATATTGGCCCGTCTCCGCAACAGCCTGGACTTCATGCCCTCCCCGTCCCCCGAGAATCCTGGCCTTTTTATCCGTGATCCGTACCGGTTTTCGGACGCCATGCTGATCATTCCGCCGGTTCTGGTGGGGTGTCTCGAGTGCTTCGACGGAACGCACACGGACCTCGACCTGCGCGCCGCCCTGGTTCGCCTGACGGGCGATCTGAGCGTGGGTGAGATCGCCGATCATCTGACCACCACGCTGAGCACAGCCGGGTTTCTGGAAGACGATGCCTTCATGCGCATGCGCCAGGAGCGCATGGACGCCTTTGCCCAGAGTCCCGTCAGGGAGCCGGCCCACGCCGGCGCTGCCTATCCCGCATCACCCGAGGAATTGCGCGACACCATGACCCGGTACATGGGCGTTGACGGCCATCCGGGAGCAACCGATGGGCTCTTTGCGCTGGCCGCGCCGCACGTCAGCCCCGAAGGAGGGTGGCAGTCCTACCAGGCCGCCTACAGCCTGCTGGGGCCGCAGCATCGCGACCGGACGTTCGTCATCCTGGCAACCTCGCATTTTGGCGAGCCGGAAAAATTCGGCCTCACGCGCAAGACCTTCGCCACGCCGCTGGGTGAAGCCGCCACTGACTTACGCCTCATGGATTGGCTGGCGGAACGCGGCGGCGAAGCCGTGAGCATGGAGGACTACTGCCATTTCTTCGAGCACACGGCGGAGTTGCAAGTGATCTTTCTCCAGCACCGCGTGGCGCCGGACGTGCGCATCCTGCCGATTCTCTGCGGTCCATTCGCCGAGGGTCTGATCAATGGCAAGGCTCCGGAGGAGGACGAGGGCGTCGCCCGCTTTTTCGATGCCCTGAACGAACTGCGGGAGCGCGAAGGCGACCGGCTCTTCTGGGTGTTGGGAGTGGACATGGCCCACATGGGGTCGCGGTACCACGATCAGTTCCCGGCCGTTGCGGACCAGGGGATTATGAGCGAGGTGGCCGGGCGCGACCGGGGCCGCATCGAGAGCATCCGCGCCGGCGATGCGCGCGGGTTCTGGGAGCAGGTGTGCGAAAACCGCGACGATCTGAAATGGTGCGGTTCGTCGCCCTTTTACACGTTCCTCAAGGCCGCACCCGGCGCGCGCGGCGAACTGCTCCGCTACCAGCAGTGGAATATCGACGAGAAGAGCGTGGTCAGTTTCGCCGGAATGGCGTTCTCCAAAGACTAAACTCTTACGCTTGCACCGGCACGCCATAGAGACCGTGCTGGTAAATGTACGCCAGCACGGCTTCCGGGATTTCGGCGGGCCGGCGGCCGGCGGCCAGTGCGCTCCGGATCTCCGAGGAGGAGACCGGAAGATCGACGGTTTCGAGCCGCTCCACTCTCGCACCCTCGGGAATGCGGTAGCGATGGCCGGGGCGGCTGACTACGACGAAGCGCACGGCGGCCACTACTTCGCGCCAGCGGTGCCAGCTTTCCATCTCCGCGAAGGCATCGGCGCCAATCAGGAAAAACAGTTCGTCCGAGCGGTTCAGCTTCGCCCGCACGCGCTCGATGGTGTCGATGGAGTAACTGCTCCCGGGCCCCTCTTCCAGCCGCGATACGACGAAGCGCGGCTCTCCTGCGCAGGCCGCTTCCGCCATGCGTAGGCGGTCCTCATAAGGCGCATAGGTTGAGCCGGCCTTGTGCGGCGGGTTGGAGGCCGGGATAAACAGGACGCGTTCCAGTTGAAACTGGTTTGCCGCCTCGCGGGCCATAGCCACATGGGCTTTGTGTATGGGGTCAAACGTCCCGCCGAAAATAGCCAGCCGCAAGGGGGCTTACGCTCTCTCGATCTTTACGGAATTGATTTTGATTTCCTTGTCAGGCCGGTCCTGCGTATTCCGCGCGGCCTGCGAAATCTTCTTGACCACTTCGTACCCCTCGGTCACCTCGCCGAACACGCTGTGCTTGTTATCCAGCCACGGAGTGGCGGCAACGGTAATGAAAAACTGGCTGCCGTTGGTATTCGGCCCGGCGTTGGCCATCGATAGAATGCCGGGCTTCGAGTGTTTCAGGGAAGCGTGGAATTCATCGGCGAACTGGTAGCCCGGCCCCCCGCGTCCGGTCCCCTGCGGATCGCCTCCCTGAATCATGAAGTCGGAAATCACACGGTGGAAAATCGTACCGTCGTAAAATGGCTTGCCGGTTTTCGTGCCTTCCGCCAGGCTCACAAAGTTCTCGACCGTTTTGGGAACCAGGTCGCCGAACAGCTTGATTTTGAATGTGCCTTCGGTGGTATCGAATGCCGCGTAGATCTCGTTAGCCATTCAGCGATTGTAGCAACTGGAAGCGGTGGGGCTCCGTGATCCACGCCGGCGGCAAGACCGCCGGCGCCACCAAGGACCTTATATCCGGTGGAAGGCCTTCAGGATCTCGCGGGTGGGGTAGTGCAGGGCGATGGGGCGGCCGTGAGGACAACTCATGGGGCAGTCGGTGGCGGCGAGCGAGCGGAGGAGCCAGTCCATCTTGGGGCCGTCGAGGCGGGTGTTGATCTTGATGGCCGCGCGGCAGGCAATGGAGGCGTAGATGCCGCGGCGCAGGTCGTCGAGCGAGGCGCTGCGCAGCTCACTTTCGCTGATTTCCAGAATTTCGAAGAGGATTTTTTCCAGGTCCGAGGGACTGACAGCGGCCGGAGCGGCTTTCACGGCGATGGTCCGGTTGCCGAAGGGTTCCGTTTCAAAGCCGGAGGCCTGGAGTTCCTCGGCGATGCGCGCGTAGTCGATCTGCTGCTCCGGGGTGAGCCGAAGAATGAGCGGCATCAGCAGGCGCTGCGTTTCCACGCGGCCGGCGGCCCGCTGCTTCATCACCTGCTCGAAGAGGATCCGCTCATGGGCCACATGCTGGTCGATGATCCACAGGCCGTCCCGGCCGGCCGCGATGATGAAGCTTTCGTGGATCTGGCCGAGCGGCCGCAGGTCGGAGAGGACCGAAAGCGAGATTTCGGCCGCCGGGATGGCTTCAGGCGGGAACTCGCCATGGGCATCGGGTAGTGGGGGGCAAAAGGCCGGTGACAAGATCACCGGAGCCATAGCAGGCGCCTCAGGCGCGGTGACTTCGATTCCCGGGCCGCTGAAATCGAGGCGCTGGGCGGGGGCCGCGGTGGGACGAAGGGTGAACTGGGGCAGATTGGCAGGTGAGAGCGCCTGCCCCCCGTTGGCAGGCGACAAGATCGACTGCCCTGCCTGTTCGTTCTCCAGCATCTGGCTGAACTCCGAATATGGCAGCCTGGCGGCGGGCTGTGCGGCCGGTTGCGCCACCGGGGGAGAAACCGATGCCGGCCGGGGCGCCGGTGAAAAGCTGGGAGCGGGGCGGCTCTCCATCAACCGCTCACGTATGGCATCGCGCACAAAATCGTGAACGAACGAGCCGTGGCGGAAGCGCACTTCCGTTTTCGATGGGTGGACATTCACGTCTACTTCTTCCGCTTCGCACTCGAGAAACAACAAGGCGAACGGATACGAGGCCGGAGGGATCAGGTTGTAATAAGCCGAGGCGAGCGCGTGGAGCAAAAGCCGATCTCGAATCAGCCGGCTGTTCACGAAGACAAAAATCGAATTGCGATTGGCCTTCTGCACCTGCGGCCGCGAAACAAATCCGCGGAGGCGGAACCGGCGAGCGGGCGGCTCATCCGGCTCGGACTGGTATTCCGCGATGGCTTGCGACGGGGGCACGCTGGGCGGCGGCAGCAGGAGTTCCGTTTCGCGCGTACCCAGATCGACAAGGTCTTCGAGAACCTGGCTGCCGAATACCTGGTAAACGCGCTCTTCGAGCGTGGCCACAGGCGTTACGTGCAGCAGTTCGTTCGCGCCGCTCGTGAGGCGGAAGGTTTTTTCGGGATGCGCCAGGCTATAGTGCGTGACCAGGGAAGCGATGTGCGCGAGTTCGGTCTGATCCGTGCGGAGGAATTTCTTGCGGGCGGGGACGTTGTAGAAGAGGTCGCGCACGGTGACGATCGTTCCGCCGCCGAGGGCGGCCTCTTCGCAGCGCAGCATCTTGCCGCCAGCGATTTCAATCCGGGTGCCAGTGGTTTCCTCGGGCGAGCGCGTTTCGAGCAGCAGGCGGGAAACGGATGCGATCGAAGGAAGGGCTTCGCCGCGGAAGCCCAGAGTCGAAATAGAGAGCAGGTCTTTAACGTCGCGCAGCTTGCTGGTGGCG
>CAZKVF010000072.1:0-26816 GCA_964556085.1 uncultured Solibacteraceae bacterium | reverse complement strand
CGATCCAGTTGACGCCGTGATCTAACATCGCGTGAATGGCAGAGATGGATTGGTTGTCGTCCTGGGGTCCCCAGCCGAAGGTCCACTCGCCGCCGCCCATGGCCCAGGCGCCCACTCCAATCGGAGTGATCTCCATATCACTGTTGCCGAGTCGTTTTTTCTGCATCTCCTTTACAATATCCGACGTTGGCTGCCTTGGACAGAACGAGCGCGGTGGTGATTGGTTCCGGGCCGAACGGTCTGACCGCGGCGATTGAACTGGCGCAGGCGGGTATGGCTGTAACCGTACACGAGGCGTCAGAGCAGATTGGCGGCGGCGCGCGATCGGCGGAACTCACTTTGCCGGGTTTCGTTCACGACGTTTGCTCGGCAGTTCATCCGATGGCGGTCTCGTCGCCCTGTTTCGAACAGTACCCCTTGCACGCCCACCGCCTGGAATGGATTCACTCGGACGCGCCGCTGGCGCATCCTCTCGATGACGGCAGCGCCGTGCTGCTGGAACGATCACTCGACGCCACCTGCGCCAACCTGGGCGCAGACGGCGAAGCCTGGCGGCGTCTACTAGAGCCATTTATAGCAGCATGGCCGCGCTTGAAGCACGATATTCTTGGCCCCCTACCGCGACTGCCGGAATCGCCATTGCTGATGGGGCGCTTCGGGCTGAAGGCGATCAGGCCGGCTCGCGCGCTGGCGGAGTCCGCCTTTCGGGGACCGCGCGCGCGCGCGCTTTTTGCGGGCATTGCAGCACACTCGGTGCTTCCGCTCGAAGCTTTGGCGAGCGCCGCGATCGGTTTAGTGCTGGCGATTATCGGCCATGCGGCAGGGTGGCCGATTGCTCGCGGCGGTTCCCAGTCGATCAGCGATGCGCTCGCCTCTTACCTGCGCTCGAAAGGCGGGCAGATCCTCACGGAGGCCCGGGTGGACGAGCTGCCGGAAGATTCGCTGGTGTTGTGCGATATCACGCCGCGCCAGTTGCTGGCAATCGGCGGTAGCCGCTTTTCTCCACCGTTTCGCCGTGCGCTGGCCCGCTGGCGCTACGGCTCTGGCGTATTCAAACTGGATTGGGCTTTGGATGCGCCGATCCCCTGGCGCGCCCCCGAGTGCGGCCGCGCCGCAACCGTGCACCTCGGCGGCACGCTCGAAGAGATCGCTGCCTGGGAATCGGGATTCACCGGAGCGCCGTTCGTCTTGCTGGCCCAGCCGAGCCTGTTCGATCTAACGCGCGCGCCCCAAGGCAAGCACACGGCGTGGGCGTACTGCCATGTTCCGAGCGGATCCACTCGCGACATGACGGATGCCATCGAGTCGCAGGTGGAGCGATTCGCGCCGGGGTTCCGTTCGCACATCCTCGCGCGCCACACGTTTACCCCGTCCGAGCTCGAATCTTACAACGCCAACCTAGTCGGAGGCGATATCGGCGGGGGCGCCATGGATTTCAGGCAAGTCCTGATGCGGCCCACCTGGAGGCTTTACGGCACCGGGCTCGCCGGCGTTTATATCTGCTCATCCTCCACCCCGCCCGGCGGAGGCGTCCACGGCATGTGCGGCTATAACGCGGTCCAGCGGGCGCGGAGCGATGGGCTCGTGGGAGTAATTACCTAACCGCAGATGGAACGCGGATGAACACACGGCAGCATAGCCGCCAACCAGACCACCGCGCTCGACGCGGTTGGCAGGCGAAAGCGCCACCAGGATTTTTACGCCACCGGCGGATGCTTTTTGCTGAACCCCGCCGCCTGCTCAAACGCATGCGCCATCTGCAGCACTGCGAAATCTTCCCGATTGCGGCCCACAATCTGTACTCCGACCGGGAGCCCCTCCGGCGTGAAGCCGCCCGGTACGGAGGCCGCCGGGTTGCCGGTTGCCGAGATGTACCAGCAGGATTTCATCCAGTCGATATAATTCGAGAATTTTACGCCGGCGATTTCGGCGGGATATGGCGTGGCAATGTCGAACGGCGGGAGCTGCGTGGTCGGGAGCACGAAGTAATCGTACTTCTCCATAAACGCCTGGAAGCGCCGCCAGAGCTGGCCGCGGGCGACTTCTGCGTGCGCCAACTCCGTGCCGGTAAGCCTCAGACCCTCCTCAATCTCGCCCTTCAGCGTGTCCTTGAAGGCGTCCGGATGCTCTCGCAATCGCTCGCCATACGCGTTCGCCGAGCTCCAAGCGCGCAGCGTGCGGAAGCTGATTTCCGCCAAGGAAAAGTCCGGTTCCGCCTGTTCGACTACGCAACCCAGCGATTCGAAAGTGGAGCGGTGGCCATCCACAATGGCGCGCACATGCGATTCGAAGGGAACCCCACCCAGGTCTTTGAACCATGCCACGCGAACCCCTTTGAAACCGCGCGCGAGCGGCCGCGCGAACAGCGTCCCGGGTTCGTCAATTGAGAGCGGAGAACCTGGGTCGGGTCCCGCAATGGCGCTCAGAACAAAAGCCAGATCCGCCACCGAACGGCCCAGGCATCCGCTGGTGCTAAGCGTTGACCACGCAAACGAAGCTTTGGGGTCCGGTACCCGGCCGACCGTGGGACGGAACCCAACCACATTACAAAACGCCGCCGGATTGCGCAGCGATCCGCCGGTATCGCTGCCGTCGGCCACCGGCACCAGCCCGCAAGCAAGCGCCACTGCCGCGCCGCCGGAGGATCCGCCGCACGTCTTCGCCAGGTCCCACGGGTTGCGTGTGGCGCCAAAGACGGTGTTGAAGGTCTGCGATCCCGCGCCGAACTCGGGGGTATTGGTCTTGCCCAGCGTGATCACGCCCGCCGACTGCAGCCGCTCCACAATCAGGTCGTTTTCCGCGGGAATGTAGTCCCGGAAAAGCGGCGAGCCGAAAGTTGTGCGGATACCGCGGGTCTCTCTCAAGTCTTTGTGCGCGGCCGGCAAGCCATGCAGCGGCCCCAACTTCGCCCCGTGCGCCTGCATTTCGTCCGCGCTTGCGGCGGCCTTTTGTGCCATTTCGGGCACGAGCGTCACGATCGCGTTGACCTTTGGATTCACCCGCTCGATCTGTTTCAGGTGCTCGGCCAGAGCCTCGCGCGCCGAGAGCTTTTTGGTGCGGATCAGGCGCGCCATCTCGATGGCGCTCATCCAATGAAGCGCAGAGTCGGTCGGGGCTGCGCTGGCAGAGAAGGATGCGGCGGCGACGCCAATCAGCGCCTCGCGGCGAGTCGGGTTCGTCTGACTCATGCGAATGATCTTACCTTAGTATGTAGCGCCGGCGGTCTTGCAGCCGGTGGTTTTGGCCGATTGCCAATCGGCCAGCAGGCTGCCAGCCTGCCTCAAGCTACCGTCTGGCGCCGCTCACAAACCGGTTCCCTTTGATCAGAAACCGCAGAGGCCAATCGGCGCACTCGCGGATGCCGATGCGCGGCGTCACGGCTATTTCCACGCGGTGGGGTTCGGCCGGTGCGCGGACCACGAGCGGGCCGCGAGTCAGGTCGGCGCCGTTATGAGCGCGAGTGATGCTCATGGCCAGCGTCAGCTTGCCGGGGCCGGACGCCAGGTCCTCCAACCGCTTGGCCGCGGGCCGGCGGCTTTGCATAGTCTCCGCGCCGGCTACCGGCTCCAGGGCGCGGATGAGGACGCATCCGGGTTTTCCCTCAGGCTCGGCCACAATGTTGAGGCACTCGTACATGCCGTAAATGAAGTATACGTAGGCATGCCCCGGCGGCCCGAAAATCACGCGCGTGCGGTCGGTGATGCCCCGCGCGGAGTGCGCCGCCAGATCGTCGCCGCCCAGATATGCCTCGGTTTCGACGATGATTCCTGCCGTCGGCCCGTGGACCAGTACCTTACCCAGCAAATCGCGCGCGACCTCGACTGCAGGCCGCACGTAGAAGGCGCGTTTGAGAATGGGTCCGAAAGTCATATTATGAGGGAGACTTGGTTCTTGGCTCACCGAACTCCGGTGGGCTGACTTGATGCCATGCGCCTGTTCACGGCTATCGATCTGCCTGACAATATTTTGCGGAATCTCGAAGATCTTCTGAACAAGCTGCGTCCCACGGCGCGCATCAATTGGAGCCCGGCGGCCAACCTTCATATCACCACGAAATTTATCGGGGAATGGCCGGAAGGCCGGCTCGACGAGTTGACGACAGGCTTGGCGGGGATGGCCCCGCGCGCGCCGATTCCGGTGGAAATCCGCAAAGTGGGCTTCTTTCCCAATCCGCGTTCGCCTCGAGTTTTCTGGTGCGGCATTGAGGCGCCTGGCCTCGAAACTCTCGCGGCCGATACGGATAAGGTCACCTCAGCGCTCGGCATCGCCAGCGAAGCCCGCGCTTTTTCGCCCCATCTGACGCTGGCGCGAATTAAAGAACGGATGGAACTGGAACCGCTTCGAGAAGCCGTGGCCGCTCTGCCCGCACTCGATTTCGGCCGCTTCGAGGCGCGCAGTTTCTTCCTCTACCAAAGTAAGCTCCGCCCCACCGGATCTGTGTACACTAAGCTTCGAGAGTACCCGTTCGCGCAGCCATGATGCCGCTGTTGTCCGTGTTGTTCGCCTATGTTATCGGAGCAATTCCATTTGGGTATTTGCTGGTGCGGTGGAAGACCGGCAGCGACATTCGTAAGTCCGGTAGTGGGAACATAGGCGCCACTAACGTCCTTAGAACTACAGGTATAGTAACTGGCATCGTAACACTGATTCTGGACATCGCGAAGGGCTATTTTGCGGTGTGGGCGGCGGAGCGAGCCAGTTCGGCTAGCCCATTCTGGATGAGCCTCGCCGCTCTGGCAGTCATGGCCGGGCATGCGTACCCTATTTTTCTAGGCTTTAAAGGCGGCAAGGCGGTCGCTTCTTTCATCGGTGCTTTCTTGAGACTGGCCCCCCTGGCGACCATTGCGATGCTTGTAGTATTTCTAGTAGTAGTAGCGAAAACTCGATATATCTCCCTAGGTTCCATCATTGCGGCGGGCACATTTCCGCTAGCGGTCTGGTTAATCCTGCAGCCTCCTCTGGAAATCGAATTAGCGGCGCTGGCGGCCTCTGTCTTTATCGTCTACCGCCATCGCTCCAACATCCAACGCCTGCAGCAAGGCAGCGAGCATCTCCTCAATTTTGGAGCGCCGCGGTCGTGAAATCTTTGGCTGTTATCGGTGCCGGCAGCTGGGGAACCGCGCTGGCGCTGGTCCTGGCGCCTCGCTTCGAACGGATCCATCTTTGGGTCTATGAAAGCGACTTGGCGCAGCGCATGATCCAGACCCGGGAGAATAGCATCTACCTGCCTGGTTTCCTGCTACCTACAAATGTAGAAGTATATAACTCGATCTCCGAAGCCATCCAGGATGCGTCAATTGTTATAAGTGCCATACCGTCGAATTTCATTCGTGGCATATACCGGGAGATGCTCCCTCTGCTGAGCCCCGAAATGATGTTCGTGAGTGCAACCAAAGGCATTGAGACGGAAAGCTTGCACCGCCCCTCGGAGGTGATCACGGAAGTTCTGTCGGCCCGATTCTCCCCGCGGGTGGGTGTCCTGTCAGGCCCGAGTTTCGCCAGAGAGGTCGCATCGTTTATTCCTACAGCTATAGTAATAGCCTCAAACGATACCGTATTGGCGCAATGCATTCAGTCATCGTTCTCTGGCCCCAGCTTTCGGCTGTACACGAGTTCAGACGTGATTGGAGTAGAGGTTGGCGGTTCTATTAAAAATGTAGTAGCTATTGGCGCCGGCGTGGTACACGGTCTCGGCCTGGGGCATAACTCCATGGCGGCGCTGATCACCCGCGGCTTGGCGGAAATGACACGGCTGGCCGTAGCTCTGGGAGGACAGGCGGCGACTCTTTCGGGTCTCGCGGGTTTAGGTGATTTGGTGCTCACGTGTACGGGCGATCTGAGCCGCAATCGGAGCGTGGGTGTCGAATTGGCCCGGGGCCGCAGCCTGGCGGAGACTGTAAGTTCGATGCAGATGATCGCGGAAGGGGTTAAGACCACGACGGCCACGTGGGAGCTGGCACGCCGCCTGGGGGTGGAGATGCCGATTACCGAGCAGATGCACCAGATGCTGTACCTGGGCGTACCGCCGCGGGAAGCAGTGCGCCGCCTCATGGAACGCTCGCTGCGCAGTGAATGAATTTTCATGCAAGCGCAACCTGAGGGAAGCGAGCGGGTTGAATCCGATGTGGGAGGTTTGGCGGCGGCCCTTGACGACACGGAGCTGATGATCCGGGTCAAAGAGGGCCACGAACCCAGTTTCGCGCTGTTGCTGGAAAAGCACCGCTCGTCGGTGGTTCACTTCCTGTACCGCATGGTGCAGAACACGGCCGTGGCGGAAGAACTGGCGCAGGAAGCATTCCTCCGGGTGTACCGCTCGAGAACCACGTACGAGCCGACTGCGAAGTTTACGACGTGGTTGTTTCGGATCGCAACCCACCTGGCGCTGAATGCGCTGCGGGATGGGAAGCACGAGCGCCTCGAAGAAAGATTGGACGCTGTCTCGGAGGAGGCCCCGGCGCGGCAGATCTCCGATCGCCGGCCTTCGGTCGAGACCGCGCTGGTAAAGGAAGCGCGGCTGGCCGAGGTCCGGCGCGCCGTGGCCGCTTTGCCGGCAAAGCAGCGGGCCGCGGTTTTGATGCACAAGTACCAGGAGATGGATTACACGCAGATCGCCAAGGCTTTGCATTGCTCCGAATCTGCGGTAAAGTCGTTACTTTTTCGGGCGTATGAAACGTTGCGCGCCCGGTTGGCCCATATGGCCTAGTGCCGTTCCAACTCGATTCGCTAGGGATTTGCGTATATGTCAGGCAAGATAAGGGGGAACGGCACAAGTGGGAGGTAGCAAGTGGAAGTGAAATGTCCGATCGCAACCCGGAAAAATTTGGAATGGCTGCTGGATTACGGCACGTCGCGTATGGCTGCCGGGGATGCGGCGGCGCTGGAACGCCACCTTACCAGCTGCGCGGCTTGCCGCGAGATGATCGAAGCCCGGCGGGCAGTTCAATCGGCGCTGGATCTTTGGGAAGCGCCGGCGGTTTCGCCGGCGTTCAACCGGGAGCTCTACCAGCAGATTCAGCACGAGACAAGTTGGCGCGACCGTCTGTGGGAGCCTTTTCGCTGGCTGGCTGCCTGGCGAGGCATTCCCGCTGCCGCAGCGGCTTGCTTGATCGCGGCGGCCCTGATCGTAACCCCGCGGATGTTCACGGAACGGCCGGCATCGGTCCCGGAGCAGCCGGCGGTGATCCATGTGGATGCGCAGCCACCCGAGCAAGTGGTGCGCGACCTGGATGACATGGAGATGCTGCATAATTTCGACCGCGCGGTTCATAGTGGTCCCGGAAACGCGCAACTGTAGCGGCGATGAAATGGTCGGTCCAACTCTGCGCCCTGATGATTCTGGGCGCAGCGCGACTCTTGCCGGCTGAACAAGTTCCCCCCAAGCCCGGAAAGATCCCTAAGGCGCCGGCCGCTGTCAAGCGACCCAAGGCGCCGAGCGCGCCCAAGGCTGCTAACGCGCCCAGGAAGCTGAGTGATCCCGGCGCTTCGGTAGCGCAGCGGCTGATGCAGATGACGCCGGAGCAGCGCGAGCAAGCTCTGGAGAAATTTCCCCCGGCACGGCAAGCGGAGATCCGGCAGCGCCTCGAGCGGCTGGATAACCTGCCGCCGCAACAGCGGCAGCGCATGATCCAGCAATACGATACGTACTCGAAGCTTCCGCCCGACAGACAGATCCTGGTACGGCGCCAGATCCAAGCCTTCAACCAGCTGCCCGAGGAGCGGCGGCAGGCGATCGCACCGGAGCTACAGCAACTGCGGCGCATGCCCGAAGAGGAGCGCCAGGCGCGGCTGGCCAGCGAGGAGTTCAAAAACAAGTTCAGCCCGGCCGAGCAGCAAATGCTGGCCGACATCTCGGAAAACATGCCGATCAGGTAAGGGGATGGGCATCGCGCCGGTGGCAAGATCGCCGGCGCCACGTCGGCCTTGCGCCACCGATTAGAATCTGTCGGCGGGCGCGGCAGGGTTGTTGGCGGCCTGATCCAGGGTCACGGTGACCGTCATCTCGTGCTTGTCGCGAACCACAGTCAGGGTGACGGTGCGGTTGGTCCGGGCCGCGGACCGCAGTTGGGCGGTGATTTCGCGTGTGCTGCCGACGTTGACGCTGTCCACTTTGGTGATCACGTCGCCAGCCTTCAGTCCCGCCTTTTCGGCCGGGGTGTTTCGCAGGACCTGCCTGACCAGCACGCCATCCCGCACGCCAAAGAATTCGGCAAGCTGGCGCGCCACGCCCAGAGATTCCCCCTCGATGCCGAGCATCGAATTCTGCCACGACCATTCGAAGCGCGGAATCTCTACCTGGGGAATTTCCGGGATGCGCACGGTGCCACCGGGGGTGTTAAAGACGGTGCCCGGCCGCTCGCCAACCGTCACCATGAGAGATTGGGGGCCGCCGTTGCGCCAAACTGTGAGCTTCACGCTCCGCCCGATCGGCGTTTCATGGACCATCCGCGCGAACTGTTCGGTGCCTTCGACCGAACTGCCGTTATATTCGAGCACGACGTCGCCTTCCCGGACTCCTGCCTTGGCGGCCGGACTATTTTCTTCGAGGCGCGAAACCTCTGCGCCCCTCACCTCTTTGAGATTGAGCGCCCTCGCCCGGTCGGGGCTCACCTCCATAACGCCGATACCGAGGTAGCTCGTGCTGGTAGCTTGGACCGCAAGAGTCCTCGACCGCGTGACCTGCGAAAAGGCCGGTGACACGGCCATAGTGAGCGCGGCCAGGAGTGATGCCAGATAAATCCGTGATCTCATACTCTAACCCGTTCTAAGCTTTGAGCACTCCGCTATCAGCTGTCGGCTTCCGCCGGGGAAGCTGAGCGCTGACTGCTGATTGCTGACCGCTCATTTCACTGCTTCTTAATAAAAATCGTTCCGCCCGCGCCGGCGATGGTCAGTACCGGGCCACCGCCATTCACCGGCCCTTCCGCAAGCAATCGCATGCCCACTCTGTGCTGGGAGATACCGGGGAAATCCGAAACAACTCGCCCGCGGTCCGCAGCCGCCCGAATGTTCACACCGAGGTTAGACGGGATGAGGACCGTTACGTCACCGTTACCCGTTTGCAGGAAGGAATCGCGCGACGGCTTGCCGGCCAGCAAGCTGGCGATAATGCTACCCATGGCGGTCGTCACCTGCATGGGACCGGAAATGTTGCTCACGCGCACACCGCCGCTGCCCGACTCGCAGCGCACAGCCGCAGCCGCGCCGACCTGGACCGGGCCGGCCATGGCTCGAATGGTTACGGTGCCTCCGGCTCTGCCTACGTCGATAGAGCCGCCACCCGAGGCGGCAGCGACTTCTCCAGCCGCTTCACGAACGACAATCGCTCCCCCCGCCGTGTCAACGCGCACATCGCCCCCCGCATGGTCGATTTCCACCCGGCCACCAGCTGTTTCGAGAACCGCGTCGCCGCGCACGTCCTTGACGTTGATATGGCCGCCGGCGGTGCCGCATTGCAAGTCACCGCCGACCTCACCCACCTCGATGTCGCCGCCGGCGGTGGAAAGGTTGCAGTCGCCGCGGATGCGGTTACACCTCAAATCGCCCCCGCCCGAATTTACTTCCAGATCGCCATCAATGGCATTGGCCTCTACGGAGCCTTCGGAGGTGCGGATCACAGCCATCTTGAGGCGAGGCGCTTTGATCGTGAGATTCGTGGTCACAGGCCCGCCGGGCGTGGTCAACACGACCTGACCCTTATTGGAAGCCACGTGCATGGAATTCTGGCTGAGAATACGGCGGGCATCATCCTGGCTCCGAGCCTCTACGCTTAACTCGGCTGTATAGGAGACCTCGTTGCCGGAGGCACCCTCCAGCCGCACCGGTCCTTGCGAAGTGACGCGTAGCCGTGAAGCCGCGGGAACGGTCCCCGTCACAGTCATGACCCAGCGGTTCCCAAGTCGCGTGATTTCCTGGCCGGACAACAAGGCCGGCAGAATGATGAGGGCCGTCCAGGTAATTGGCAGGCGATAGTGCCTGCCCGACGGCGGAGGCTCTAGATGACCGCTCCCTTGTCGCGCCTCAGAATGTGCCAACCGACGCATTGATCGCCTTAAGAGCCTGTTCCGATTTCAAACGTACGTAGTTGTTGTTATCCTTCTCGACAAGGTTTTGCAGCACGCCCGCCAGGGCATCATCACGATGCGCCACCACAAGGTCGATCACTTGAATCCGCACGGCGGGATCCTCGTCTGTTAGTAGAACGTGCGCCAGCGTCTTGCGGACATCCGGCTCGCCCGCTAACGGCTTCAGCCCTTCCAAGGCCGCCAGCCGTACAGCCGTATTGGAATCGTGGGCCACCGCGTTCAGCAGGGCATCACGGACCGGAGAGGACTCGGCCCGGTCCTTCAGCATCCCAACAGATTCCAGGCGCGCCGACTCATTGTCGCCGCGAGCAGCGGCGACCAGCAATTGTTGAATATTCTGATCGTCCAGGCGGCCGCTCACCACACGCCGCTGGGTCTCGTCCAGGGAGATCTGCACACGGCCGGAGCCATCCGGCTGGATGGAACGAACGGTATGGAAAACCGGATCGACAGCAGGGTTTTGTGTCGTCAGCCGGGCGGAAACGAAACCCAGGGCTATGAGCGCCGCCGCGCCCAGCGGTCCCCGGAAACGCGTCAGGCCTGCGAAGCTCTGCGCCATGGCCGCGAGAAACAGCCTCCAAGGTCCGGGTGTTGGATTGGAGGACCGGACAGGCACGCCGCCGATGGCGGCCATCAGGCCGGCACGGCATTCCTCGAGAAAGGCAACCGGAGGCTCCGTTTGCCGCGCTGCCAGCGCCGCAGCCAGCGCCCTCTGGTGCTCCATCTCGCGGGCGCATGACGGGCACGTGTGCAGATGCTCTTCCACCCGGTCTTCTTCGGGCGGCGCCAGTTCGCCGTAGAAATACAGCGGAATGGCTTCGAGAACCGCCTCACAACTAATCGGATTTCCACTCATACAAAATCTCCCAATTCTGCACGCATTTTCTGAGTGGCCCGGAAGAGGCAATTCTTGGCGGCCTCTTCCGTGGTGCCCAGGATTTCGCCGATATTGCGCAAACGCAAGCCCTCATAATGCCGCATCTCAAAGACCAGGCGCTCGCGAGGCGTCAGCCGGCTCAAGGCTCCTTCAATCCGCTCCCTGAGCTGCCGGTTCCACATGGTGCGTTCCGGATCGGCATGAGCGGACTCCTCTTCGAAAGTCTCCATCCGGTCCAGCGGGCCTTCGCCCGTCTCGACGGTGGGTGATTCCTCTTTGCGTACTTTGCGTTTCCGCAGGTGGTCCAGGCAAATGTTCGTGACTATGCGGTACAGCCACGTATGGAAACTGCAGTCAAACCGGAAGTTCTCGAGGTTCCGGTACACACGCAAAAACGCCTCCTGGTAGACATCCCGGGCTTCCTCCGGGGAGCGCAACAAGTTCATCGCAAGCCGAAGCACACTTTGGTCGTAGGTGCGAACCAGGGTCTCAAACGCGTCCTGGTCGCCCTTTTGGGCGGCCCGAATTAGCGAATCAATCTGCGGACTCAATCGGGCCCCTACCGCTTCGGTTGCGTTTGGAGCCATAAGTCGCGCCCGTTACGGGCGTTACCGGTTTTCCATGCCCGGTACATAGGACGCGCCGGGGGGGAAAAGGTAACGGGGGGCGAATGCCGCCGACAAGATCGCCGCCGCTACCAGGGTAGAGGGGATGTACAATGGCGTGTTTATGATGCGCTACGTTTTGGCGGTCGCCCTTACGGCGTCTGCCTCCTTCGCGGTGGAGAGTTTTCCAACCTCCGCCGGAACTCTCCAACTCACGCCGATTCAGCATGCCAGCCTCATGATCCAGGCCGGCGGAAAGACGCTCTACATCGATCCGGCCGAGGGCAGCTACGACAGCCTGCCTAAGGCAGACTATATCCTGATTACGGATATCCACGGGGATCACCTGGCGCCGCCTATCGTGAACAATCTGAAGAAGGCGGACACGGTGATCGTTGCTCCCAAAGCCGTAGCTGCGCAACTGGCGGGCGTGAAGGTTCTGAGCAACGGCGAAAAGACCACGGCCGGGCCGTTCGCAGTGGAGGCCGTGCCCATGTACAACCTGACGCGGGGCCCCGCTGCCGGCCAGCTTTTCCACGATAAGGGCCGCGGCAACGGCTATATCGTGACCTATGGCGGGAAGCGCTTCTACTTTTCAGGCGATACCGAAGCCATTCCCGAGATGAAGGCTCTGAAGAACATCGATGTGGCTTTCGTCTGTATGAACCTGCCCTACACGATGACGCCGCAAGAGGCCGCCGAAGGGGTGCGCGCGTTCCACCCGGCGGTGGTGTACCCGTACCACTATATGGGGTCGGATACGAACCAATTCGCCAAGGCGCTGGAAGGCACGGGCATCGACGTCCGCCTACGGAACTGGTATTGAACGGCGACGCTGCCGACGGCTGCACGACTCAGGGCACGCTCTCCGGTTCGCTGTCGGTCCTGTTTCTCTACGATGTTTGCGACGAGATCCGCCTGGACGACTTGCGGAGTCTGATCGGCGCCCCGCCCCCGGGCCGCGAACCGCCCTTCCGCCACCGTGCGCCCGAATACGTGCAGTTTGCCCGGCCGCCCGTAATGGAACCGGTAAAAACGGTGCTGGGCGAGGGGCGCGTGGCTTACTACGATTACGGCGCCATCAGCCTGATGCTGGAACTTCCTTTTCAGGGAAGCTGGCAGGACGCGATTGACCTCGCGGCACACTGGATGAATGCGCCCGATCTGGAACAGCAGGCCGCGGAGGCCGTCAACCCTCGTCTGGAGCGCGTCGCGGCAGCCATGGTTAAACCCTACCGCCAGCGCCTCACGGAGGATTACTATATCTTTCACTTGCGCGAGATGGCGGACGCGGATGGGCGCTCCGTAACGGCGGGGCAACTACTCGAGCGTTGCGGCGACATGATCGCACAGATTGTACGTGGCGAACGGGCGGTGTTCTCCGGCGCCGAGCGGTCGGAGATACTCGCCGCCCGCATGTCCTATTACGAATCCGACCTGCTGGTGGTGGGCTGGACCGCGGCCTTTATTTACGACACGCTCGAAGGCGCGGTGCCTACCATCCAGCTTCTGGAATACGCGAACACGCAGTTATTGGAATTCCGGCACTATGATGCCGTGCTTACGGAGCTGCTGGCCGCAGTCTACGACTCTGTGGAGCAGGGAACCGGCTTATTGGGGCGCTGGCGCCTGGCCCACGAGGCCGAGCATCTGAACACCATTCGGCTTGAAGTGCGGGAGTTAACTGAGCGCGTTGACAACTCCATCAAGTTCCTCAGCGATATGTTCGCAGCGCGGCTATACCGGATGGCAGCGGTTAAGGTTGGCGTGCCGGATTACAAACGGCTGGTGGAACAGAAGCTCGAGAGCGCCGGCGACCTGTACGGCTTCATGATGGACCAATATCACCAGGGCCGCGCCTTCATCCTCGAGCTGATGGTGGTGATCATTTTGATCATTGAACTGGTGTATCTCTTTCGGGGGAAGGGATAGCTTCTGCAAAGGCCCGGTGTGAACAGCTTGTGGTGCGGGCGGGCAGGCGACGAGATTAAGATCGCCTGCCCCCCACGAATGTAGAACCAGGGTCTATGTGCCGTAGACCTGGCGCACTTCAACAGTGCCGCCGTATTCAACGTGAGGATGTTCGAGGGCGAGCTTAACGGCTTCATCGTAGTTGGCCGCTTCGATGGTGTAGTAGCCGGCCAGAACTTCTTTGGTCTCGGCGTAAGGGCCGTCTTTGACCACCGGCTTACCGCCGTTGGTGCGGATTACGCGGCCGGGATCTTCGGCCAGCCTCTTGCTATCGACCGTGTACGGCTTCTGGGTCCAAGCCATGTATTTTTCCATGGCTTTCGGCATCTCCTCGGGACTGATGTTTTGGGAGCCCGGTCCGCGTTGGTAAAGCAGCAGCATGAATTTAGCCATAGCATTCTCTCCCTATCGTACTCTCGCCAACTCGAAAGTTTCCGACGACTTCTTCGCGCCGTTTTCGAAGAGTTCCCAGTCGGACTTGAGATGCTTATCGTCTACGAAGCGCAGGGTGGCATTGTGCATATGGCTGGCGGCAGGACTGGCGAGATTAGTGGCGTCCAGGAACCCGAACGCAAGCGTGCCTGCCTTCGCATCGTACGCGCGGGCTTCCATGCGTGGCTGGTTGCCCAACATGCAGTAGTGCGATAACAGCAGCCGATTGCCGTCCAGATAGTAGATAGTTTCCATGGGCGGCATGTGTTCCATCGTATCCCGCTCTACCAGAGCCGAGCCTCCGGCGATGAGTTCGTAAGTGACGCGGACTTTGCCCATGCTGGTATCGGCCTCCCACTCGCCTGCAAGGTTTCCGAGGCGGGCGTAAGCGGCTTTGGCATCAACCTGATTTTGTGGATTCGGGCCCGCAGCGTAGGCGGCCAGCCAGACCAATAGCAAGCCAGCGCAGAAAAGAAGCTTTTTCGTCATTCTGTTCTCCTTTTGGAATTTGGGTGATTCCACCTTAGTAACGCACGAAGTGGCTGAAATCGACAGGGGGGCGCAAATATTTTGACGGGGCCAGGCGGGCCAGGGGACCCGGCTCAGGGTGGCCTAGTCGGAGTCTTCAGCCTCGGAGCGTAGCGCCGCGAGACGGGAGCGATACTGCTTTCGCAGGCGCTCACGGTATAAGCGGAGGGGTACGCCGGCAGCCTGTGATGTTTCGGCAATACGGTATTGCGCGAGCTTGACGGCCGCGCCCAAGCGCGGGCCAGCGGCACGGAAAAAAGCGGGATCGGCTTCGAAACCGGCAGCCAATAGGGACGCTGGTGGTTGCGCGTAGTTATCGGGTAGCCCCAGGGCCTCGAACGGGAAGCTCGACGCCCAGTCCATGTGATATCCGATTCGCATATTAGACGGATTTACGGAAACCTGAGCGTGGGTGACGCAATTCGTGCCAGCAATTCCATAGCGGCTGCGCAGCATCTCCGTCAGCATGGCAGCGGCGCGCAACTGCGCGGGACTGACATGCGCCTCCACCTGCCCGGGCTCCGTTTCGGCTTCGAACGAAATCCCAAGGAAACTCTCGTTCAAATTCAGGTAGAGCCATTTGCCGTCCGACCATACCGAATATCCGGCATGATCGGCTGCGTCGCTTTCGACCACAATCCGGTAGACCCGGCCAAAGCGGTCGATCAGAAAGTTGTAGGCGCGCTTGCGTTGGACATATTCGAGCAAGGACTCTCCGAGCCGCCGAAGCACCCGGTTCTCTTGAGCTTCGAAGGGCGCTTGCCGGCTCTCGGTAGTGTGGAATACGATCCCCATAGGCTGCGAGCCAGCCACCCCTCCGCTAGGATCCGCGGGATCGGCGGGAAGAAGCCGGTAGCTGCGAGTATGGTGGCGGACGGCGAATCGGTTATCGATCCTCAGGCCGTTGCTATAAGCTTCCGAGTCGCCGCTTTTCTCCACCTGCCAAACATCCGCCACCGGTCCGGCTCCGGCCGGAGGTGGAATTTCAATTTTAGGGGCTTGGGAAACGGACGTACTGGCCGCCTGTGTCCGGCTACCAACCAGGAATAAAGCCAGGAGGGGGATCGCGATCAAAGGTAGCACCACATAGCCATTTGAGCGGCGGACATTGCCCGGATTCCGATGCCATGCGGGCGCCGCTGCCTGTAAAAACCGAAGCCGAAGGACCGGGTCGCCGATTCGGCCCGCGCACGAGTTCACTTGCTGTAATTGTTCGGAGTCCTTCGGCATGCCGTAGTCTTCATCGGCGGAAGCCGCTGAAAAAGTTAGAGTCTCGTCAGGAAGACTGCCGGGCTTCAAAATTGGTGAGAAAAACGCAATCTGGGGAGTACTTCCAAGGTGATACGAAAGGTGAATCCGCGGATGTTCTCACAAGGAGTTTGCTATGGCACGAAGTTGGTTTCGCTTTTCCTCGCCAGAAGATGAGATGACCCAAAATAGTGTGCCCCGTGCGGCGGGGGCCGATCCCCCGGCGCCCGCCACCGTTGATGTCGCGGAGCAGACACGGCAGTCTCTCCGCCCTCTTTCCGCTGCCGCAGAGCGGGGTTCCTATCTTACATTCGATCAGATCTACCAGGGACCCTCTGTTAACCCGCCCAAGATCGCTTACGGCATCTTGAAGGTGGCTTCAATGGTCAGCAGTCCGCATTTGGCCGGAATGCCGGCCGATGCCAAGCGCAACTCGTTATTAATGGCGCTGGAAGCGGCTGGAGTCGCGGTTGAGGATCTGCTCCAGGATGCAGTAGTGCGCCAGAAGGCCTTGAACGATTATGAAGATGCGCAGCAACAGAAGCTAAAGGAGTTGGAGACGGCCAAATTGGACGAGAACAATCGGATTCAGATTGAACTTGACCGGATTACCAGCCAACACGTATCGCGCATCCAGGCCAATCTAGACGACATTGCCCATCATCAGGATCGGTTCCGCGCCTGGCAGCGTGCCAAGCAGCAGGAAGCCCTAAGAATCACCGAGGCGGCCGCGTTCTGCGTCCCGCAAGGCAGTGCCGCGAGCGGATTAACGGAGGTGTTGGAACGCGCGACGCTCGTCCGTCCGGTGAGGGAGAAGTAGTGCTCGTCAGCCGGCATCGTGCCGGTGCGAGCAGCGATTCCCAAGTCGTGAGCTTCAGTCAGGAGAATTTCGGATGAGCAAGACCGAACAGGACTACACCCAGCCGTTAGGCCTGGATGTGGGCACGAGCCGGATCGTGGTGGCTCGCAATGCGGAACGCCGCTTCCAGTACACCGCCGAATTGAATGCGTTTCTGACGTTACCTTATTCCAAACTGGCACAGAGTCTATTGGAAAGGGAGAACGTGTTTCACGAGGTCCACGGTGCGGAAATCCTGGTGGCGGGCAACGACGCTCAGAAATTCGCCGAGGTCTTCCACGTGGAAACGCGACGGCCGATGAAAGACGGCGTTCTGAACCCCTCGGAACCGCACAGCCTGGCGGTAGTGCGCAGCATTGTCACGAAGCTGGTCGGCAAGCCTGCGGCTGAAGGGCAAAAGGTCTTCTTCAGCATTCCCGCGGCCACAGACGAGGGCGATGGGTGCATCGCCTACCATGAAGCTTCTATCCGGCAAATCCTCACCGAACTAGGTTACGAGGCGACCCCTATTGAAGAGGGCCTCGCGGTGGTTTTCGGCGAACTCGGAGGCTCCAATTACACGGGCATCGGGATCTCATGCGGCAGCGGCCTTTGCAACGTCTGCCTGGCTGTGCTCTCGGTACCGGTGATCAGTTTCAGCGTGGACAAGGCAGGTGATTTTATCGATGCGCGGGCGGCTCTGGCCACTGGTGATCTCTCCACGCGCACGCGGATCTTCAAGGAGCAATCCTTCCAGCTGAACGGTTTGACCCACGACCGCCTTCGCAATGCGCTCACGGTATATTACGACGAAGTGATCACGACACTGGTGCGCGCCATGCACGATCATGTATCGGCCGCGCAGAGGCTGCCCAAACTCGACCAGGCGATTCCCATGGTGCTCAGCGGGGGAACGGCATCGCCGCAGGGATTCCTGGACTGCTTTGGCAAGGTGATGCAGTCGGAGAAATTCCCACTGAAAATCTCGGAGGTCCGCGTCTCCGCCGATCCGCTGCATTCGACAGCCCGCGGTGCGCTGATGGCCGCATTGTGCTAGGGTGTCGCTCGCGATTTCATCACCAGCCGACCGCTCGCTGAGCGAGAGCGCGCTTTCGCGGTTGCGGCTCGGTCCGCCTCGCGCTTGGCGCCGGGCCGGTGAGCGGTAATTCACTCGGAGGGAAGGTCGCTTTTCAACTCGTCCGCGAGTTGATCTACGGCCGTGTGCTCACTTAGGACTTTCAATGCGCTGTCATGGTTCGAGCGCCGCGATCGCGGCACTACTCTGTGCGGAGATATGAGTCTCTGTTTTCTGCTTAGCAGGTTTTTCTATAAATGCTTCCGCCCCCGGCTCGATTTATAAGTTGAGCCTTGCAGCGGGCGTAACCTCTTCTCCCCCGCGCTATGCATCATTTGTTCGAGCAACCGGCGTAGGAGAAGACGTTTTGAACCCCGGCTGCGGCGAATGGGGCCTTCCGCGCGGTTTCCACTCGCTGCACTTGCAGGGACGTTACAATCGGGGCTGCGATGCTAATCTACCCGTAGCGCTCAGCACCAACGAATCAATAATGAACGGCCACTTCCCCCCGCAGAAAATCGAAGTTGGTTTGCTTGAATAAGTCCATCAGCTTTGCCGAGGCCGCACCGACTAAAACCTTTGACACCAGTCTGTCGGAAATACTTCCGCATCGCATCGTTCCGACCTGGAACCAAAGTTCTTCATTTTTTTTCTCCAAAGTGCTGGTATGGAGCTGAAGGTTTTGGCAAGGGAATATACCTGTTGCATCTTCCGGAAGTCACGTTCCTTCAGAAGGGTCGGGCGGATTCCCTAAACATAATGGCAGCACAATTCGAAGATGAATTTAGCGACCTCTTGAAAGCCGCTCGCATTACTGAGTGAGCCGCAGAATCTCGGAAGCGATCTGCTGGAACGCCGCCGGCAATTCGTTCGCCGATTGTGTGTCTATGTATAGACCGGTTGGCTTTGTAGCGTCATATATCGGGCTGTCGGCAGTGTTCGACACGCGCTTCATAAAGACCGGGTCGGGCGGTTCGGCAGGGTTGTCCAGCAGGCTGATCGAGTAAACCAGCGGAACGATATTATTGATTGCGCCCGTGCGCATTCTCTGAGCGGCGTAATCGGCTGCGTTAAAGGAAGCGGCGGCTACCTGGGTGGCGCGGTTGAGCCCTGTGAGCACGACTGGCTTATAGGGATTGGGCGGATTGGTCAGATTGCCGTAATAATCCTGAGCTGGAATGCCAGTAAAGTCCAGGTACATTTTCGAATCGTCTCCCGCAAAATTGCAGCCGGCGTTGTTCGGGATCAGGTTAGCCGTAGAGCCGTCATTTGGGTCCGAAACAGCCTGCGCGACGGGAATGAAAAGGCCGCGCGTTGTACCCGGATCGATGATAAATCCGCTGGTTTGCGAGATCCACCCCAGCATCGAAATACTGCCGGAACTGCATGTGTTGGGACTCACTCGTAACGGCGCAAAATCGGCCGTAATACCATTTGGCAGACCGTCGGTGAAGAATAGGATGACGTTCAGGGCGCCCGGTTCGCCTGCCGGGTTCCCATTTTGATCGGGAAGATTTCCCAGGGCGTCATAGGCCTGCCAAAGCGCCTGTGCGCTGCCTGTGTTTCCGGCAGATGTGATCTGCCCGATCTTTCCGGCAAGAGTAGAGAAATCTGTCGAAGGCAGCACGCGATAGTAATCACCGCCAAACACCACCATGCCCACCTTGTCTCTTCCCTGGGCGAACTGGTTCACAAACGAGGTCGCGGCATTGATCATTGCCGGAATGGCGCCGCACGTCCCGCATTGGTGGCTGCTGCCCTTGCTATCGACGTAGGCCCCCATAGAATAGGAGCGATCCAGCACTAACATCACATTGACGTCGCGCCGCTTGGCTGTTCCAGTCAGGGAAATGCGGGCTGTGGTTTGATTCAGGATACCCATGAAGTAGACGGGGGCATCTACACTGGCAGTCACACTGACCGAGCGCACATGCGTCACATCGTCCTCATTCACGGTAGCCGAGCGCGACACGTTTTGGCTGTTCCATGTGCCCGCCGGGAAATTAGCATCGAAGTACTTTTGGGCGACGGCGGTTGCATTGGCGGTTTGAGACTGGAGGTCTGCGCCCGTGCTCAAGGAGCGCGCACCGGCGAGCACGGCCGCGTCCACTGCCGCCGAAAGCTTCGTGCGCAGCATGTAGGCCACGCCGCCGTCGATGCCTAAGCCGATTATGGGAATCAGCACCAGCAGCATCAGCGCGCTTAAAACCAGGGCCACTCCCTTTTGTTTTTGGTCTCTCATAACTTCCCGCTCAAAATATCGATCTGGTGTACATGCCCGAGCTCGTAAACAAGCCGGTCCAACTGAATCCCTGAAAGTAGGTTTCGGCGACGTAAGCCTTGTCACCCGCGGACATGCTCATAACGTTCAGAAACGAGTTGGCCTGGGCGGAAGGATCTGTGATGTCTACCATCCCCGCCTGGCTGTCGGTGAACTTGGTGGGTGTGGCAAAGTCACTGGCGCGCAGCGCCGCGTTCCCGATCACCAGTCGCCGCGAGCAGACCGCCTGGCCGCCTCCCAACCCATCGATCTCCGAGAGGATCACGACGCCGCTGCCCCCGCTGTCCGATATATTCAGCCCGTTGGCCAATTCCAGCAGCAAGCTCCGATTGGCGGCTTTGGAGAAGTCGACTCCGCGCGCGAACATGTGCGCTGCGTCGCGGTTGAGTTCCACGGCGTGAATGGACTCCAAAATGGAGACACCCACCGTCGCCGCGCCCAATACCAGGGGCAACAACAGGAATGTGCCAGTCAGGGCGAACTCCAGAATGCTGCTGCCTCTTTCTTGCCTCTGTGCCATACTCTTCACTTCGTTTCTACGGATTCGCCGCGCCCTCCACAATGTCCGCGGCGCTGACTGTAAAGACTACCGGGTCGCTGGAGCGAAGCAGCGGCGCCAGCGGCGTTATGGTGTAGCCCTGAACGGAAACCTCCACTACATTGCCGCCGACATTGCACTGTGTGGCGTCGGCCGGGTTCGGTTTAGCATCCGCGGGCTTCCAGCAGTTGATCGTCAACGTGTTCGCCTGGGCGCCATCCAGCAAACCGAGTGCGTACTGTTTGACGACCGCTTCGATGGAGTCACTCTGCCCCAAGCCGTTCTCCGTTTGCCCCGTGATTGCGTAGCGCGTGCCCTCGCGAACGGCGTGCTGCAAGGTGGCTTTTATAAACACAGCCCAGCCGGCATCGATCACCAGAAACGCCAGCGCGAGGAACGGTACCAGCATCAACCCCGCCTCCACAAACTGCGAACCGCGCTCGTCCCGTGCCCGCCAAGTAAGACTCCAATGAACCCTCGCGAACCAAGCGGTTTTCCGGGACCCGGCATCTTTCATAAGGCACGAAATCTGGCGGTCACGGGACTCGCCGCGTTTACGCATTGGCGACGGTTCTCCTCTCTCCTCGCATCTCGGGGTACCCCCTGCGGCGGACCGGCTCGACCAGTACCAGGGACCGCACTGCCGGCCGCGCCCGCTGCTCTTCAGGCTCCATAACAAAGCTACCGGGACCGTCCCACGAGGCCGCCCCGCAATAGGCGTTCTTCAAGCCGAATAGCGCCAGTTCAAACCGGTCGCGCGCGCCCACCTTCTGAAACAGACGCCAGAGGTAGATCTTGACAGTGCTTTCGCTGATGCCCAAACACGTCGCGATCTCCTTGTTTTTGAGGCCCTGAGCCAGCAAGGTCACCAGCTGGCTCTCGCGATGACTCAGTTTGACCTTGGTTGACCGCGCTGATTTCTCCTCGTTGTCTACTACACGGCCCGCGGCAGCCTGGCGTAATTTCTGCAGGAATTCCGCATGCGTACAGGTCCCCCGCACAAACCCCGTAATGCCTAAATCGCGTGCCTGCGCCAGTAACTCGTCCGAAAACGACCGGGCCCATAGTAACAAACGAGCCGCGGGGGCGGACGTGCGAATCAGTGTGAACAGTGTAAACGTCATTTCGGGAGTCAGGTCAACCAAAATCACGTCGGGCCTGATCCGCTCAATCACCGGCAACAGCTCCTGTAGCTGGGGGCCCGCCATCACTACCTCGAATTCGGCATGCGAAGCAAGCAGGCCGGAGACACCCAAAGCGAGCTGCGGCTCGTCTGTAAACACCACGATTGTGGCGCGGCGATCTTCAGCGAGTGAATTCATATTGATAGTTTCAGTTATTAACACCCTAATTTAATGGACCAAAAGTTCCAGCCTCGGATCAAACGCGTTCTGGTACCGATGGTCGTGCCCCGATTACTTACTCCCATTTGCGACTGGAGATACAAACTAACTACCACGTTGGCCCGAAATCCAGGTCCCTTTAAATTCGAAATTGCAGATGAGCTTGATTCCGCAAATTCGAGTCCGGTCGGAAATGGCCTGCACCATCCGCTCGGACTTTATGCCGAAAGTAATCCATGGAATCACTAAAGATCTGTCCAGAGACAGCGTAGTCCTGCTCGTTTGCGGCAAGCCGGCTTTGGACTGGCCCAAGTCCCAAGCGGAAATTGTCATTCACGTGGCGCTGCCTTCCCGAGGCCATTGCCAGCCCCGATCGCTGGAGATTGCCGCGGTGGTTGCGCACACCAGCGTGCAGGAGGGGCTGTTGCGCGTCGTCGCGACGGTCCGCGGTATGACGTTTGTCGACCGGGATGATACCGCTTGGAATAATCCCACTAAAACTTACCTACAGGAGATATAACGATGTCGTTTTTGAAGAACTTTTTCGTGGAAGAAGATGGCCAGGACATGGTCGAATACGGTCTGATTATCGCTCTGCTGGTGTTGTTGGCGGCGGTTGGCTTCGGTTTCTATGGCAACGAATTGAACACCGCCATTCAAGACCAGGCGACCAACGTCAGCGGCGTAGCTGGTATCGGAAAGAATCCTCTTAAGTAATCGTGAACCGGCCCCTTTGGGGCCTGCCACCCCAGGCCCCAATCCCATTTTGCGGAGGCAACGTGAAACGACTTTTTGAAGAGAGCGACGGCCAGGACATGATCGAATACGCTCTCCTGATAGCACTAATGGCGCTGGCGTGCGTTGCCGCGCTCGGCAATTTCAGCAGCGTGATCAGCACTATCTGGTCTACGCTGACTGCCAACTTATCGACTTAAGGAGAATCTGGTATGCGACGCCGTTTGGTAACAGTCATCCTTTTCGCCGTCGTGGCGGCCCTGGCCGCGAGCACAGCCCTATATAAGGTCATCTCGGCTCGCACCGAGACGCCCAAGGTGGCGACAGTCCACGTCCTGGTGGCCACTCGCGACTTGAATATAGGAGCCTTGATCCAGGATTCGGACGTGCGTGAGGTGGAATGGCCTGGGGCCGTGGCGCCGCACTGGGTCTCTCAACGGCCCCTGATCGTCGGCCGCGGCGTAATCGCCAACATCAATAAGGGAGAGCCGATTTCGGAAAACCGGCTGGCGCCTAAGGGTGCAGGGGCCGGCCTTGCCGCCGTAATTCCAGGCGGGATGCGGGCTGTAGCCGTGAAGGTTGATGAAGTGGTGGGGGTTTCGGGGTTCGTACTGCCGGGAATGCGCGTGGATGTGCTTTCCTCGGGTACGCCGCCCGGAGCCTCGGGCACCGTCACACGCACCATTCTTCAAAACATCGAAGTTCTTTCCGCAGGCCAGAATATCGAGCGTGATATGCAGGGCAAAGCGGCCACCGTTCAGGTGGTCAATTTGCTGGTGGCGCCCGATCAAGCCGAAGCGCTCAGCCTGGCCGGAGCCCAAACCAAGATCCAACTCGTGCTGCGAAACCCGCTGGATACCCAGACCGTGAAGACCGCCGGTATCTCTACCGCCCAACTGCTTCTGGGAGCTCCGGCGCCGGCTCCAAACCCGGCGCGAGCCGAGCGGCCTCGCCCGGTGAAGGCCGTGGCGCCGGCTCCCGTCGTCCCAGCCCCTGCGAAAGTGGAGCCGGTCAGGGAGACCATCGAAGTCATCCGCGGCGAAAAGCGCGAATTCGTTGCCATCGGGACCGACGGCATGCCGGAGGTCAGGCAATGAGAACCCTGGCGCCCTTCGTCCTGCTGATTGCAGTTCTGAATCTGCGCGCTGCCGAGCCGCCGGCGCAGATCCAAATACCGGTCGGTAAGTCGATGGTCATCGACACCCCGGGGGATGTGGAAAGAGTGGCCGTAGCCGCAGCCGAAGTTGTGGATGCAGTCGCCATTTCCCGCCGCGAAATCGTGTTGAACGCCAAGGCCCTGGGCGAGACCAGGGTGTTGGTGTGGCAGCGCGATGGCGGCGGGCGGCTGACCTTCGATGTCACCGTGCAGCCATCGGCGGCGCGCCTTGAGGCCTTGCGCCAGCGGCTGCGCGCCGAAGTAGGAGAAGGCGTGGAGGTGAACCAGGACGGGCGATCGCTGATCCTAAGAGGCACCGTGCCCAATCCAGTCGCCGTCGAACGGGCCCTGGCTCTGGCAGCCACGCTCGGCCAACCGGTCAACCTGCTGAATGTCGCCACCCCTGCCGCCGAGCCACAGATTCTGTTGAAGGTGCGATTCGCCGATATCGACCGCGCCGCCAGCACTGAACTGGGAGCCAATTTCATCAGTACCGGCGCGGGCAATACTCCGGGCCGGATCAGCACGCAACAATTCACTCCGCCCACGCTCAATCAATCCAATTCCGCGGGCACCTCCTTTAATCTCTCCGACGCTTTGAATATCTTTCTTTTCCGGCCGGATCTGAATCTGGGCGCCACGATTCGCGCGCTCCAAGCCAAAAACCTGGTGCAGATCCTGGCGGAGCCGAATCTGCTGGCTTCGGCGGGTAAGCAGGCCAGCTTCCTCGCCGGCGGTGAGTTTCCCTATCCCGTGGTGCAAAGCTCGGGATCGGGCTACAACAACGTCACCATCATGTTCCGCGAGTTTGGCATTCGCATCAATTTCACACCTTGCGTCACACCGCGCGGCACCATCGATCTCAGAGTAGCGCCCGAAGTCAGCTCGCTCGATTACGCCAATGGCCTCGTTTATCAGGGCTTTAACATTCCGGGTCTGGCGGTTCGCCGCGTCCAGACCGAGGTGGAACTCGAGCAGGGGCAAAGCTTCGCCATCGCCGGCCTGCTGGACAACCGCGTCACGGATCAATTAAACAAGATTCCGGGTCTGGGTGACATACCATTATTCGGGAAGCTGTTCCAGTCCCGCGCCCTCAGCCGGAACAAGTCGGAGCTGCTGGTAGTGGTGACCCCGGAAGTCGTGCAGCCGATACCGGCCGGATCGAAACTCCCCGGCCTGAGTGCGCCGCAGCCATTCCTCAAGGACGGCGCGGCGGCGACCCCGGACGCCAATCCTCCCGCGCCTGCACGCTTGCCGGTCGAATCCCGGATCCCGTGGGAACTTACCGCCGGCGATGCCGGTACGGACCGGAATACCAGAAGAGTGGCGGCGCCGCCTGCCGATGGAGCATGGCTGGCGCTTCCCCCTGCCAACGACCCTGCTGTGAGGCCCGCGAAATGAACTCAAGCGCCGAGTTGGAAGGTCGGTCCGCCGTCACCGTAGCGCTTGCTGTTCGCGATGAGGCGCTGCGGCAACAAGTCATGGAGGCGACCCGCTCTCTTCCGGCAGCGGTGCTGGAACAGGATTGCCCGGCCACAAACCAGGCGGAATTGTTGGCGAGCCTGGCCCGCCTGCGCCCCGGTATTGTGCTGCTCGGGCTCTCCGGCCTTCCCGGAGACGCTCCAGAAGTAATAGCACAAATCGCCGCCCTGGAGCCGGCGCCGCGCATCATCGCAGTCAACGATTCGGCCGATGCCGCATCGATTCTAAGAGCCATGCGCTCAGGAGCCTCCGAGTTTGTATATCCGCCGTTCGATGGCGCTTTTTCCGAAGCGTTTCACCGCGTGGCGGCGGCTTGCCTCAGAAAGAGCACCACCGCGGGACCCGCCGACGGCCGGATCATCGGTTTCGTTTCGGCCAAAGGCGGCTGCGGGGCCACTACTTTAGCCTGCCATTCCGCCGACTATCTCCACCGCTCGAGGCGCAAACAGGTTTTGCTCGCGGACCTTGATCTGTCGTCGGGTATGGCGAACCTCCTGTTCCAACTTACGCCGCACTACAGCCTGGCCGATGCTCTCCAGAACCTGCACCGGCTGGATCTCACGCTCTGGAAAGGCCTAGTTTCCACTGCCCCCTCGGGACTGGAAGTGATTCCCGCGCCACCGGCGCCCTACGATCTGGGTCCGGCGGCCCGCAACCTGGCGCAGCTGTTGCGCTTTTGGCGTTCGCAGTACGAATTCACCGTGCTGGACCTCGGGCAGGGCTTTACACCCCTGCTGGCCGCGTTGGCCGAATGGATCGACGTTCTCGCTGTAGTCACCACACAGGAATTGCCGGCCTTGCGTCAAGCCAAACTTCTGGTGCAGGGCCTGACGCAACGCAATTGTGGCGCCAGGCGCCTGCGCCTGGTGATCAACCGGATGCCCAAGCGGACCGAAATCCAGGTTCCCGAGCTGGAGCGGATCATGGGCTTTCCGATTCAAACGACGCTGCCCAACGACTACCGCAGCCTGGCCGAAGCCTATGCGCAGCCGAAGCTGCTGGAACCCAATTCGTTTCTCGGAGGGCACATCGCAAACATGGCCGCCGTGCTCGCGGAAATCACGCCGGAGCCGGCAAAGAAGAGCCGCAGACTTTGGATTTGAGCTAGGAGCAAAAATGTCAGCCGCGCACCAGTTTCCCTCCAATTCCAGCCTCGAGAAAGCCGATCCGGGATGGATTAACCGCTTGCTGAATCCACGTGTGGATGCCGAAGGCTATCAACAGTTAAAGTTCGCCTTGCATCGCAAGCTGCTCAGCCGCGTGAACCTCGAAGCCGTGCTCGCGCTGCCGGAGGAACGCATGCGCGCCGAGGTTCGCGGCGCCCTCGCGCGCCTTCTGGAAGAGGAAGACGTGGCCCTCAATGCCGTCGAGCAACATCGTATCCTCGACGAGGTCCTGGACGAAGTGTTCGGCCTGGGGCCCCTGGAGCCGCTTCTCGAAGACCCGGAAATCTCCGACATCCTCGTGACCACACCCTCCCTGGTTTACGTCGAGCGCGGCGGCAAACTCTTTCGCACGCCCGTCGAATTCAAAGATAACGCGCACCTGGTGCGCATCATCGAAAAGATCGTAAGCCGGGTTGGCAGGCGGATCGATGAATCCTCGCCCATGGTGGATGCGCGCCT
>CAZKVF010000071.1:0-25379 GCA_964556085.1 uncultured Solibacteraceae bacterium | reverse complement strand
CGGCGATTTTTCAGGGTACAGGCCGGGAACAGGAGAAGTTCCGTCCTGGTATTAGCTCTCCTATTGGCCGCAGGTGGATGCAAACGCAAAGAAACAGTCAATGTGCAGCAGGACGACGAAGCACCGCGGATCGCGTCAGTTGTACACACGGGCGACCCGCAGTCCGACCCACAACTCGTGACGGGCTTTTACGCCATAGAACAAAACTCCTGGCGCTGGACGGCCCAGCGGTTCTCAGTGGTACTACGGCCCCCCGCCGGCGCAGCCGAACGGGGCGCTACGCTGACGATGCAACTGGCCGTTCCCGATGCCGTGATTTCAAGGCTGAAGACCGTCTCTCTTTCGGGCAATATCGGCGCAACTTCACTTTCGACGGAAACGTACACCGAGCAGGGGCCTTATACCTATACTCGTGATATTCCCGCTAAGTTATTAACAGGAGATGGCTTGCGCGTTGATTTCAAGCTTGATAAATCGCTCCCGCCCGGCACTGGCGGCGACCAGCGCGAATTGGGAGTAATTGTTTCCAGCGTGGGACTGGAATCGAAGTAGGCCCCTAGGCCAAGGCCCCAGGTAGTACCCACCGAGTACCAGAAGGATTTAGGAAGTTAATTACTTCGGAGTTAACTTTAGATCTAACTATTGACAGCTTGCACTACGCTTCCCGCTCCGTCTATCTTGGGCATGGAGTGTAACCATGTTTACCTTTTTCAGGACCTTCTGGAACGACGAACAAGGCCAGGACTTGATCGAGTACACGCTATTGATGGCTTTCGTGGCTTTGGCTTCGGCGGCTCTCTTTCTCGGCGCCGGCGGCAGCATTCAGGGTATTTGGGCCACCGGGAACACCCAGCTCACCAACGCCAATAGCGTCGCGACAAAGGGGCAATAACCCGCTTCAGGGTGACCTTTGCATTCATTCTCCAAGACCTTCTGGAATGATGAGCAAAGCCAGGATTTGATCGAGTACACGCTACTGATGGCTTTCGTGGCTTTGGCTTCCGTAGCTCTATTCCTAGGACCCGGTGCCAGTATTAAGGGTATTTGGTCAACGGGTAACAGCCAGCTCAGCGTAGCCAACACTAAAGCCGCGCCGTAGCAGTACCTTCAGGGAAATTTTTCCCCTGCCGGAACCCAAGGGGGCAAAGGGCTCTTTGCCCCGCTGTGATCCTCTCAGTTTCCTGATCGGGATGCTAGAATCAATCGGTTAGCGTCCATGTCCAGTTCACCAAAAACCGTTGAGACTCGCCCTGCCGGAGATCAGGTCTATTCCCCCTACGATGACCGTACCCAGATCCTTCGCCAGATCCAGGGATATCCTCGCAGTTTCACCCGCGTTCCCGCTTCCCTGCTGGTCGAGCGGAGCCTGACCCTTTCCGAACTGACTGGGCCCACGAGCTTAGAGCGCAGGCTGGCCTTATCGAATGGCGATTTTTCGTGTGTCGTTCCCGGAGGACCTCGAGCCCTCGGTCAATTCATGACTGTGAGCGGCCGCGTGATGGACGAGGATGGGGCGCCAATCGCCGGCGCGCTGATCGAGATCTGGCAAGCTAACGCTTCAGGAAAATACGTTCATCAATGGGACCGCCACCAGGCGCCTCTTGATCCCAATTTCATCGGGCAGGGCCGCATCCTCACCGACTCCGAGGGCAGCTACCGCTTCCGCACGATTAAGCCCGGAGGGTATCCCGTGGCCGAATCCGACTGGTGGTGGCGCCCGCCGCATATTCACTTTTCCATCTTCGGCGTTAGTTGGATGGACCGCTTTATAACCCAGGTATTCTTCCCCGGGGAGCCGCTGAATCAGACCGATCTTCTATTGAACGGGATTCCCGATCCGGAAGTGCGCCAGCGCGTCATGTTCGAGCCGCAGCCCACGAAAGTCACCAAGGACCTGAACATCCTCGAATTCCACCGCGATTTCGTGCTGCGTGGAAAGCGCCGTACACCGGAGCTGCCGTGAGCCAGGCCGTCGTTTCTCCCTACTGCACCATCGGCCCGTTCTTCCCGTTCGATTTCGTGGACGATTGTAGTGACCTCACGGAATTTGAGAGGCGCAAGGCCAGCGGCCAGCACATCTGGCTAGCCGGAACGGTAGTCGAGGAAGGCAGCGTGCCTACGGGGAACACGGTGCTGGAGCTGTGGCAGCCGGATGCAAGGGGCGTCTTCCGCCATCCGCTCGATCCGCGCCATTCCGAAATCGACCCGGGGTTCTTCGGCTGGGGCCGCGCGCGCACCGACGGCCGGGGATTCTACCGCTTTCGGACCGTGCTTCCGGGCCCGTCGCGGGAACGCGATGGCACGCCGCGCTGCGCCCACGCCAACCTGACCATACTGGCCATCGGCCTCACGCGAAGGCTCGTCACCACGATTTTCTTCTCGGACAACCCGGACGGTGCGCAAGATCCGGTGCTGAATTGCATTGCCGATCCGCTGCGTCGGAAGCACCTCTTCGCCCGCCGCGACGAGACTCTTGCTTCCGGCGGCCTGCCGGGCTATCGCTTCGATATCGTGCTGCGCGGCGAAAACGAAACGCCATTTTTTCTGGATTGATTGTGGGCCAGCCTGGCAGGCTGCGCGCCGATGAGCAATCGGCGCACGCGACGATTTCCAATCGCCGCGCCAGATAACATCCTGCCCCGCACTTTCTCGCTCTCATTTCCTGCTATAATTCTTCGAGCAGGTCATTCCTATGCGTGTCGATAACCTCGCGAATCGGTAATGGAAGACGTTAGGCCGCGTTGTTCCTGACGCCGCCACCGGCTTCTTTTCCCGATTCTTCAACTCAAGTCCCCACATTCCCAAAATTCAGGCGAGGTTATATGCAAGAAGCAGCGGAGTCGCTTTCTCCCGCAGGGCGGGGAATTCCCAAAAAAACTAGACTCGGATTTCTCCGGGAAGCGTTAGCAGGCACCGGACAGGATTTTACCGAAGGCAGCCTCACGAGAGGCATTGCTCTACTGGCCGTGCCGACCGTCCTCGAGATGGTCATGGAATCGACCTTCGGTATTGTGGACGCCTTCTGGGTGGCCCGTCTGGGCGCGGATGCCATCGCGGCGGTGGGATTGACCGAGTCGCTGGTCGTCCTCATTTTCAGCATCGCCCTGGGCTTGAGCATGGCGGCGACCGCCACCGTCGCCCGGCGCATCGGTGAGAAGGATACTGAGGGTGCGGCCATCGCCGCCGTACAAGCCATCGCCTGCGGCATCGTTGTGGCGATCCTCACAGGAATGGCCGGGGCGCGTTTCGCGCCGCAATTGTTGGCCTTCATGCACGCTTCGCCGGAAGTGATCCGCACCGGTTCCCGCTTCACTGCCATCGTGCTCGGAGGCAACGCCAGCATCATGCTTCTGTTCCTGATCAACGGCGTCTTTCGCGGCGCCGGCGATGCGGCCGTAGCCATGCGGACGCTGTGGCTGGCCAACCTGGTCAATATGGCGCTCGATCCCTGCTTGATTTACGGCTGGGCGGGATTTCCAAAGCTCGGCATCACCGGCGCGGCCGTCGCTACAACGACTGGGCGAAGCATCGGAGTGCTGTACCAGTTGTACATCCTGTTCGGCGGCGCGAAGCGCGTGGCCATAGCGCGGCGCCACCTTCGTGTCCAATGGGATGTCATGCGGCGTCTGTTGCGCGTGGGGAGCGTCGCCATGCTGCAGTATTTCATCGCCGTGGCGAGCTGGGTGAGCTTGGTGCGCATCAACGCAAGCTTCGGAAGCGCCGCCGTGGCCGGCTACACGCTCGCCATTCGTATGATCCTTTTCGCCATTCTGCCTTCGTGGGGAATCAGCAGCGCGGCTGCCACTCTGGTGGGCCAGAACCTCGGCGCCAAGCGGCCTGAGCGCTCGGCGCGTGCGGTCTGGCTGGCAGGCATTTACAACATGGTCTTTCTGACGGCCGTCGGCATCGCTCTTTTTGCCTTTGCCCCCGCGTTCGCCAGAGTCTTCACCAGCGACCCGGCGGTGATTCCGCTTGCCGTCGCCTGCTTGAGATTCATTAGTGTCGGCTATCCGTTCTACGCCTGGGGCATGGTGCTCGAGCAGGCCTTCAACGGCGCCGGCGATACCGTCACCCCCACGTGGATCAACCTGTTCTGCTACTGGATGCTGCAAATCCCGCTGGCCTGGTGGCTGGCGGGCCACGGCGGAATGGGGCCGCGTGGCGTCTATCTGGGGACTCCGGTTGCGGAATCACTGCTGGCCGTGGTTTCGGTGGTGCTGTTCCGGCAGGGGAAGTGGAAGCAGGTGAAGATTTGAGAAGTCACCAGACAGGAGTCAGAAGTCAGAATCCGGAAACTGAGAAGACGAAGACTTCCGGCTCCTGGCTTGTTGCTTCTGGCTCCTGCTGAACGCATCCCGCACCGCCTGCGCCGCGCGGCGGGCCTGCGCCTTCGGATCGCGATAGTAGAAGATGCCGAGCAGGTGCCCGCGCCGCTGTGCTGGCGACATCTGCTTCCATCCCTCGTAAGCTCGCGGATCGCGGGCGAAGGCCGTACGCAGGACGGGCGGCAGTTCGCGCTCGGCTTCCATCGTGGCCAGCAGGCGCTCGGCCAGCTGCGCGGCGCGCCGCTCGCGTGCTTCGGGGCTCTTCACTTCCGCAACCCACGCCGCGGTGTACTTGCGGGTATAAGGGGTCAATTTGTCATACCAGCGGCGTAGCGCGCGAACTTCGGAAAGCGCGCGTTCCAGTTCCGCGGGCATGACGACCGGGCGAGGTGCGGTGTCGGGCTCCAGAACGAAATGCGCCGCCACACCCACTCCCGTTTTGCCGCCCGCCTGCATCTTCTTGTTCACCAGCATCACGTGACGGCCATCGCCGGTGGGGAACAGCGAAGTGCGAAAGGCGAACCCGTTGATGGTCCCCTTCACGCGCAAGATGGCCCGGGAGCCCCAGACCTCCGAAGCGTCGAACGGGATGCGCGCGATCACCCAGTTGAGACGCCCCGCGCCGCGCTCGAGTGGGGCCTCGAACGATTTCGCCGTGGATTGGGAGACGGATTTCGCCATGCGCCGGTGCGTCCCTCAGTTCAGCCCGATTATGCGCGCAGTGGCGCATTCCTCCGCGACCTTGAGAAAGTTCAGGACCCTCTGATTGCCCACGATGTATGGATTCGGGCTTGCGGGTGCCCGCTTGGCCAGCAGCGGCAGGTTGATCTTCGACCGGTCCCAGTCGGTGTGGTTGGCAAGGATGATATCCGCCCCGGCCTGCTTCACGATGCCGCTGAATCGCTGCGCCGAGCGGATGTACGTCTGAACGGACTCCAGGTCTCGATTGAGCCCCACGCCGCCCCACAACGCCGCCAGATGCGGCGTTCCGTTGTCCTTTACCGGAAACACTGTGGAGATGGTTCCCGGAGTATGGCCCGGCGTGATGTAAAGCGTCAGAGTGGTGTCGCCGAGCATGAGTTTCTGGCCATCGGTCGCCTCGACATCCCTCTTCGGCTTTGTGCCGATCGTCCTTTTATCGAGCACATCCCAATCCGCCGGCGACATAATCACCCGCGTGCCGTAACGCTCCTCGAGGAACCTCGCTCCGCCGTCGTGATCGGGGTGAGCATGGCTGACAATGGCGTACTTGATATTTGCCGGGTCCAAACCCATCTTCTTGATGCCTCCGGCGACTTCCTCTTCGACTGAATAGTCAAAGATGGTGTCGAGAACGATAATGCCTTCGGAGGTTATGATGGCCCAGACGGCGTATTCCGTCTGGCCCAAGAAGTATAGGTTGTCGAAAACCTTGACCGGCTCGGCATACCAGGTCGATCGATCCGGTGGTCCTGGCTGCCTCTGAGCACCGGCGCGGCCCCCGGCCTGCCCGCGCCCTGCCGTCGGCTGCTGGACTCCCGGGCCGGGGCCGTAGCATTGAAATTGCAAAAGATTCTGGAAGTCTTCGCCCGCCGCCGCTTTTGCCGCGGCAAAGTGGGCATCGGCGCTATCGTGCGCAGTTTGTGCCGTGAGAATGGAGACGGCCAGCAGCAAGCCGGGAGCGATCTTCATCAGGCCAGGACCGATCTTCATAATGATATGATCCACATTATCGCGGGTCCCGTGACCGCCTGAAAAGCATGCCTCATAGTTGCGCAGATGCAGGAGACGAAGAGGTGCAGTATGGAACCGGTAGAGAGTCGTTCAGGCGGACCCGGGACGAGGAGTCTTCGCATGATCAAACCGATTCTGGCGCTGAGTGCGATCCTGTGGCTGGCAGCCGGACCGGCAGCCGCGCAGCAGCGCCCCTGTAGCGCCGGCGACTGTAAGAACTGGACGCCGCCCAAGACTCCGTGGGGAGAGCCTGACCTTCAAGGTATGTGGCCCCTCAACCACCTGATCGCCACGCCCTTCCAGCGGCCGGAGAAGTATGGCGAGCGGCGATTGATGACGGACGAGGAATATGCCGCCGCTCAGAAGAGTGCGGAGGCGCGCAACAAGCGCTTCGAATCCGGGGCTATCCCCCAGGCCGACTCCGGCACGCAGGTGATGCGGCAGACATCTTTGATCAGCGACCCGCCTAACGGGCGTTTCCCCGCTCTGACCCCCCAGGGCAAAGAGCTATACGCCAAAATGCACGGCAGCTACAAGCCCGGCCAAACCGTATTCGATAGCCCGGATGATTTCGATAGCTGGGACCGCTGCATCACTCGGGGCATGCCGGTTTCCATGCTGCCGCGCAATTACAACAACGGCATGCGGATCATGCAGTCGCCGGGGTATGTTCTGATCGTGCTCGAAATGGCTCACGAAGTCCGCATCATTCCGACAGACGGACGCCCGCAGCTCGACAAATCGATTAAGGAGTGGCTGGGAGAATCGCGCGGTCACTGGGAAGGCGATACCTTGGTTGTCGAAACGACTAATTTCAACGGCAAGAGCGACCTGACCAATGCCGGCGTGCCGGGCTCTCCGCCCCTGACCCCGGCCTCGGAAAGCCTGCACATCGTCGAACGCTTCACGCGAACCGCCGAGGACACGATCGATTACGAGATGAGGGTCGAAGACCCGGACGTAATCGTCAGCCCGTTTGCGGTCCAATACCCGATGAAGCTCGATAACAAATACCAGATGTACGAGTACGCGTGCCACGAAGGTAACGAGGCCCTGCGCGGTTACATCGTGAACTCGCGCTTCGAACGGGCGCACCCGAAAACGAAATGAACGGCGGATTTGACTCCATCCCCCATGCCTGATAGTGCTGGCAGGGCATGGGAACATGGTGTCAGTGGATAGCGCCGCATTCGACCAGTTGGTGGCGGCCGCCTGCCAGCGCATTCCGGCGCGTTTCCGCCGGCGGATGAAGAATATCGCCGTGATGGTGGAAGCCGAGCCGACCGAAGCGCAACTGGCGCGCAGCCGCGTCCCGCGCGGCGGAACGCTGCTTGGCCTGTATGAAGGCCGCCCCCTCACCGCGCGCAGCGTCTTTGAGCCGTTCGCCATGCCCGACCGCATCATCATCTTTCAAGGTCCGCACGAGCGCATCGCGCGCGGGCCTGAGCACCTTGCGCAACTGGTGGAGGACACCGTCTGGCACGAAGTGGCGCACTATTTCGGAATGAGCGAGGCGCAAGTTCGCGCGGCCGAACGGCGGCGCAAGCGGGCCTGAGAGACCGGCGTATCGCTATTGTGAACGCTGAGCCGTTTATTTCGCGGGCGGCGCCACCGGCCAGTTGCCGTCGAACGGCTGCCAGTTAGGCGCCATGGCCTCCTGCTCGGGGTAGTACATGGAAGCGTAGATCGAGCGGATCTTGCCCTGTTCGATGAAGAACCATTCGCTCAACAGATTGCGCCGCATGGACACCCCCGGCTTGCGCTCGAAAAGCGCCAGCCCGAGCACCACTCCCGCCTCCTCATCCACAATCGGGTAGCGCCGCGCTGTCACCGCGAAAATGTTAGCCATGGCCCCGTTGGACATACAGTCGGTCGAACCGCCCGAAGGACTCGCCCGCTGCGTCGTCAACGCGCCATTCTCGATGCGGACGCAGCCGGGGTGGGCGATGACGAGCGTGCCGTCGTGGCCCGAAAGACCGTCAAAATAGCTGTTGGCGATGGCGGCCAGGTCCGAGCGCGAAAGCCGCTCACCTTTTGGAATCACGCGCTCCTGGGGCGCATGCGCGATCAGATACTCCGGGTCGTGGAAGGCCGCGTTGCCCTGCTGCCCGCCTTGTGTCCCCAGGCCCGGATCGCCCTTCCGCGCAACGATCCATTCGGCCTCCATGATTTTGCGGTCCTCGACTTTGATGCGGAGAGTCGCGATTGCCGTTCCAGCCGCTTCTTCGAGCGTTCCAAAATAGCCGGCCTGTCCGCTTTCGGTGTCCAGATACCGCCGTTGCAATTTGCCGAGAGCAGTCGCGCTTTGCCATAGCCCCGTGCCCGGCCGGCGGACCATGGCGTTCTCGGTTTGCCGGAACCCGGCAGAAAGCGGCGCTGCCGCGGGATTGTGAGCTACGAGAGCGTTGAGATACTGGTCGAGCGCCGCCTTCAGGCAGGCCCGGTCGCAGTTAGCAGCGTGGCCGATGCCTATCGCAAGAAAGCTGAAGAGCGTGAGACGGAACATGGCGCTATTGTACTGGGCTGGCCCTTCCAGTGGGCAGTCCTTCTGGTGCCGGCTGGCTTGGCGGAGCCGGCGATCTTGTCGCCGGCCCTTGACCAGCACAGGCGGCCCCTCCCACCTATTCCGCCACGCGCAACCCTCTGGACATCTCCTGAATCCTTTCCCGCAGCGCCGCTGCCTGCTTGTTGCGTTTCGTGCTCGCCAGCAGCCGCGCCTCGTTGGCCAGGGCATGGAGCACCCGCGGATCTTCCGGGCGCAATTTCTCCTGGAGTGCTGCCAGCGAGGCGCTGCCAAGCTTCTCGGCTTCGCTATACCGGCCTTCGGCTCGAAAAACATCAGCAAGCTGGTTATGCGCTACCAGAACCAGCGGATGGTCCTTGCCATAAGCCGGCTCCAGGATTCCCGCCGCCCGGCGGTACAACTCCTCGGCGCCACTCTCCCGCCCCCGCACGTGATAGAACTCGGCAAGGTTCATGTAAGCCTTGCCAGTGTCGGGATGTTGTTTTCCCAGTGTCGCTTCCCAAATCGACATGGCGTCGCGGTAATGCTGTTCGGCCTCCTCATATCGTTTCCTGAGAAAGCAGATTTGCGCCAGGTTGTCAGTAATCGTCGCGGTCAAAGGACCGGGCACAGCCGAGAGGCGGCGGTTGGTCTCCAGAGCCTGGAGCGCCAGCGACTCGGCCTCTTCAAACCGGCCCCTGCGCATTGCCATCACAGCCAGCTCGTTGTATGTACGCGTGGCCAGCCGCGGCCCTGCGTGTTCAAGTGCGGCCCGCAGCAGCGCTTCCGCCTCGTCGTAACGGCCTAGCTCCAGGTAGATCGAGCCGAGGATGCTGGAGTTATTCACGCGCTCCGCGTTGCCGGCTTCCAGGCGCTTTTCCAGGACCGCTTGCGCTTGCAAGGCGAACGATTCCGCCTTGCCAAATTGCTGCCACGCCAGGTAGAGAGATCCCAGGCCGCTCGCGGCGCGTGCCCATTCCAGACTTTTTAAGCCTGCATTCCCGGAATCCAGGTTTTCGGCTCGCCGCAAAGAATCGAGCAGCACCGATTCGGCCTCCTCGAAACGCCCCTCGGCTCGCAGCAAGGTCCCCAGGTTCGCGGCGGTCACAATGCGGTCGCGCAAAGCAGCCGGTCCCAATCGGTCCCAGCTGGCCAGCGAGGCGTGGTAAACCGGTTCGGCCTCACGGTAGCGGCCCGCATAGAAAAGTTCCAATGCCAGTGCGTTCGATTCCAGCGGTGGGAACGCTTCAGCTTGCGATACAAGTGTTTCGTAGATGCGCGCGGCGTCTTCAGGCTGTCCGCCGGCTTCCAGTTTACGGGCCTCTGCGAAGTCCGATCTCCACCCGGCCCCTTCCAGCAACGCAGCCACACCCAGAACCAGCAAACATGTTTTCATATCCCAGCGTGGATCGCCGGGCTTGCGCGAAAGGAGTATTCAGGGGTTAGCTTACGGTAAAGAGAAAACCCACTGTGCAAAGAGACCCGGTTGCCGCGGGGTTATGGCCTGTGACATCATACATTCGAATCCGTCAAGGAGCCCACCATGAAAGCGCATCTCACAATTTTGCTATCAGGGCTGTTGTTGAGCGTCGCCGCGCCGGCGTTTGCCCATCATTCCTTTGCCGCTGAGTTCGATGACAAGAAACCCGTCACACTGCGGGGGTCGGTCACAAAAGTTGAGTGGATGAATCCCCACATCTGGCTGTACCTGGACGTGAAAGACGAGAGCGGAGCCGTGGAGCACTGGCAGTGCGAAGGCGGTGCGCCCAATGGGCTGACCCGGCAGGGCTGGGGCAGGCAATCGCTGAAGAGCGGCGACGAGATCCTGATCGAGGGCTTCCGCGCCAAAGATGGGACCAACACATGCAACTCGCGCACGGTAAAGCTGCCTGACGGGCGCCGCATCTTTGCCGGCGCGGCCGAGGATGGCGGCCCACAGGCGCGCCAGAGCAAGCAGTAGCACGGGTTTCTTGACTCAGCCGGTTACCGCGCGTACGTCTTCGGAGGGCTCCCGCCCGGAGGCGCCCTCTATCGAAGCCAGCCTGATCGCTGCCCGGCTGGATCGTCTGCCTTTTACCCGGACTATCTGGCGTTTGGTGGCGCTGGTTTCTTTGGGCGGAGTCTTCGATCTTTACGACATATTTTTAAGCACATACATTGCGCCCGGCCTGGTGGCGAGCGGTCTCTTTCGCAGCACCACGGCTGGCCTGTTCGACATCAATGGCGTCGGATTTTTCATTTTCTGCACCTTCGCCGGCATGTTCGTAGGCTCCATGGGCTTCGGTTTCATCGCCGACCGTCTGGGCCGCCGCGCGATTTTCATTTCCTCGCTCGTGGTCTATTCCATCGCGACGGCCATCATGGCGTTTCAGAACACAGCCGGGGGCGTGGATACCTGGCGCTTCATCGCCAGCGTCGGCGTGGGAGTGGAACAGGTCACGCTCGATACCTTCCTGCCCGAGTTCGTGCCGCCACGCCAGCGCGGTAAGGCATTCGCCTTCAGCCAGTTCATCTGGTTCGCGGTGATTCCGCTGGTGGCTCTGCTGGGTTGGCTACTGGTGCCTGAACATCCATTGGGAATGGCGGGCTGGCGCTGGGTGACGCTGCTGGGTTCGGGCGGCGCTCTGCTTGCCTGGTGGCTGCGGCGCAGTCTCCCCGAGAGCCCCCGCTGGCTGGCGCTTCATGGGCGTTACAAAGAAGCCGAGCAGACAACGGCGGAGCTGGAGGCGCGCGTCGCGCGGGACCTCGGCTCGCCCTTGCCGCCACCGGGCGTTCCGCGCGAAGCCGTTCCGGGAAGGAGCCGTTTCCGCGAGATTCTCCGCCCGCCGTATGCCGGGCGCACGCTGGTGATGTCCGTATTCAATCTGATGCAAACCATCGCCTTTTATGGCTTCGGCTCGTGGGTGCCCACTCTGCTCATCGCCAAGGGAATCTATATCACCACCAGCCTGCAATACGCCTTCATCATTGCCATCGCCAACCCCGCGGGTCCGCTGGCTGCCATGTGGATCGCCGACCGCATGGAGCGCAAGTGGCAACTGGTGTGGGCTGGCGCGGCAATCGGAGTTTTCATGCTCCTGTTCGCGCACCAGACGCATCCCGCTTTGATCATCCTTTGCGGTGCCATGGTCACGCTGGCCAATTGCTGGATGTCTTCCGCCCTGCACAATTACCAAGGCGAGCTGTTTCCGACCAGGGTGAGAGGACGCGCTGTCGGTTTTGTATATGCCTGGAGCCGTATCAGCGCGGCGTTTGCAGGGTTACTGATCGGCTTCTTCCTGCGCGAGGGCGGTGCGACCGGGGTGGCTCTATTTATCGGCGCCGCCATGGTCATTATGATCATCACTATCGGTGGCTTCGGCCCCCGAACGCGGCACATGGCGCTCGAAGAGATCGCGCGATAACGGTGGGGCAGGCGTTTTCGCCTGCAGCTATGACTGCTTTTCTCTGTGGCCTCTGTCAACTCTGTGCTCTTTAGGTTTTGGTCTTTTGGGTTTTCTCTGTGTCTCCGTGTCTCTGCGGTGGTGTATTTCGGTCACAGGCGATCCATCCGGCTTGGCCCGGCGGACCCGCTGCCAACCGCCGCAGCCGCATTTTCCACTTAGCGTTGTCACAAAATGGGTACCCCGGACGTATTAGTAGTTGTGCAGCCCGAGGAACTGGCCGTCGCCCCCTTTGGAGCCGCTTCGCGGACCGGCGAATGCTTCGAAGCGCTGTTTCGCGAACACTACCCCCGAGTAGTCGGCTTGCTGGCGCGCCTCACTGGCGATCCGGGGCAGGCGGAAGAGATCGCCTCGGACGTTTTTTCCAAACTTTCGCGGCGATTGTTTCTGCTCGCCGGTCGTGAAGATATCGCCGCGTGGCTGTATCGCGTGGCTATGAACGCGGGGTTGGACGCGGTGCGCGCCAATGCGCGGCGCCGCAGGAAAGAAGAGGCCGCCAGCCGCGAGTGCCTTCGTACCGGATCTGAGGACTGCGCGCTCGAGTCGCTGCTGCGCGAAGAACGTGCGGCGCGCGTGCGCGCGCTGCTGGCTGCCATGAAGCCGAGGGATGCGCAGATCTTACTATTGCGCTCGAGCGGCATGGCCTACCGCGACATCGCGCGGGCGCTGGGCGTGCAGGCTTCCTCTGTGGGAACGATTCTGGCGCGCGCCGAGCGCGATTTCGAGCGCCGCTACCGTGCGCGGCATGGAGACGATTTATGACCCAATGCTGGTCGGAAGGAGAATTGAGAGCCTGCCTGGATGGGGAACTCCCCGTTCGCGATATGGAGCGGCTGGCGGGGCACTTGAAAGATTGCCAGGCTTGCGGGCGTGTATACGCCGAACTGGCAGAACGAGCGGCGCGCGTGGAGGCGCTGCTCGAGCTTCTTCCGATGCCGACCTCGAAAGTGCCGGCGATTCCAAAGCGCGCGTCGCACGCCGGGAGATGGGTGGCAGCGGCTGGGCTGGCAGCCGCATTGGCTGTAGCGCTGGTGATGGCTCCTGTACGGTCGCGGCTTGGGACCAAGCCCGTTCCTCACCCGCAAGCGGCGGTGAGAATTGCACCCGCTCCAATCGCTCCGAGCGTGCCCACCCCTCCGCAACCGAGCCGCGACCGTCAGGGAGCGGTCCGCACCCGTCGCGCAACTCCGCCTAAACCCAAGCCGCGAGTGGAAGATTACGTGGCGCTGGACGATGAGCCGATCGAAGCAGGGGTGGTCGTGCGTGTCGGATTCAGCGGCGGCAGCGTGCCGGCCGATGTGATTTTTGGGCCGGATGGACGCGCTCGCGCCATCCGCCTGGTTAACGATATTTCAGGAGAAAAATGATGAAACGCATCGTCGTATTGCTGCCTGTATGTGTATTCGCTGTCGCCGCGCAGGATGCTGGCGTCGTGGTATTGAAGCGCCAACTAGGGGGATTCGCAGGCGACCCGGTGGTCATGATGGGCGTCAAGGGCGCAGTGATGGGCCCCACGGTGAAAAACGCGCCCTATTCGGCGCTGGAAACCATGGAAAACACCCAGACGCTCGCGGACGGAACCCATATCAACCGGACAACTCAAACCATGGTGTACCGCGATAGCGCGGGGCGCATGCGCCGCGAGACGCCGGACTCAGTCACCATTTGGGACCCGGTTGCCAATGTGAGCTACGAGCTCGATCCCAAAACCCAGACGGCGATGAAATTACCGCTGGGGCTGAATACCGTAGGTCCTATGACCAATGAGCAGCGTGGGTCGAACGGTCAGACGATGCGCTTTGTGTATCGCGCGGCAGGAGGTGCTGTCTTAACCGCCGCTGCTCCGCCCCTGACGCCCCTGCCGGAACCGCCCATCCTGGCCGGTAATGTTTCAGCCCCCGACACATTTTTCCTCAAGGCCGGTCCACTACCGGGGCTGTCCGCGATGCAAGTGAAACTCACTCCCAAATCCGAGCCGTTGGGCCAGCAGACTATTGAAGGCGTCAACACCGAAGGCGCACGCATAACCTCCACCATCGAAGCAGGCCAGATCGGCAACGACCGCCCGATTCAAATCGTGGACGAGCGCTGGTACTCGCACGAACTGGAAACCGTGGTAAAGATGACGCACTCCGACCCACGCTCAGGACAGGAAACCCTGCAACTCACCGGTATCAGCCGCGTGGAGCCTGGCCCCGACCTGTTCCAGGTCCCGGCGAATTATCAAATTCAAGGACGCTAAGTCAGCCGATGCCTAATTCGTCGATGCGTTCCAGCGGTGTGCCGCAGACGCGGCAAATCACTGCCCCGCAATCGCCGCACACCAGCGGATCAGTGACAGAGCGCGCGCAGTTTGCGCAATAAAATTCGACGGCGGCCGGCTCGGGTTCGGACATACCGCCATTATCGTTCTCGGCGTTCACACCAAAGTCCCCGAAATTTCCGTAGCTTCTCCAACGCTTCTGGCCCGCCCCAACGCTTTCGCCCCAATCGGTTGGACGAAACTGGAATTAGGAGGCCGTCCCGTGCGCCTTATTTCTTTCCAATTCGTGGAGACGCAAATTCCCGCCAGAGCCTTGCTGGACCGATCGGTCCTAGGCAACTACTTAATAATGAATAACTTACGCGCGGTAAAATTTTGCGCGCGACCCGCGTTTGCGTCTCCCTGCTATTTCGCCGCCGCGCGCCTCGCCAGGACCTGACATACCGGCCACCCCGAGCTTCTTGCAATCCGGACCTTCCGGTCTTATTATTAGCTTGAGGCCGTTCGCCGGATCGCCACTGCCTCGAACGGCGGCCATGGGCGTGGACCGTCTGCTCCCCAAGAGGAATCGACGCCTGCCTCGAACGGCGGCCAATCGGATTCGTGGAGAAATAACATGCCAGAAACCCTCACCATTATCGACAATCGCACGAATACCCGTTACGAAGTCCCCCTCCATAACGGGACACTTCGCACGATGGACCTGCGCAAGATCCAAACCGGGCCCGAGGACTTCGGGCTCATGGGTTACGACCCGGCTTTTATGAACACGGCATCGTGCCAGAGCGCCATCACGTTCATTGACGGCGAGAAAGGCATTTTGCGCTACCGCGGTTACGGAATCGAGCACCTGGCGGAAAAGTGCACCTTCCTCGAAGTAGCGTACCTGCTGCTGTTCGGCGAACTGCCCACAGCCGCCGAACTGGCCGCATGGGTGGACACCATCACACACCACACCATGATCCACGAGACCACCAAAAAGTTTCTCGCGGGCTTTCGCTATGACGCCCATCCGATGGGGATGTTCATCAGCACGGTCGCGGCATTATCGACTGTCTATCCTGATAGCCACAAGATTCAGGATCCGGAAAACCGTAAACTGCAGATTTGCCGCCTCATTGGAAAAGTACCGACCATCGCGGCTTATACTTACCGCCACAGCCTCGGCTACCCGTATGTCTATCCGGACAATGAGCTGAGCTACACGGCCAACTTCATGAACATGTTGTGGAAGATGGTGGAGCCCAAGTACCAGGCCAACCCAATCCTGGCGCGGGCGCTCGACATCCTGTTCATCCTGCACGCCGATCACGAGCAGAATTGCAGCACGAATGTAATGCGCTCGGTCGGCAGTGCCCATGCCGATCCGTTTGTCTCGGTGGCGGCGGCCGCGGCGGCTTTGTCCGGTCCGCTCCATGGAGGCGCCAACGAGGAAGTACTTAAGATGCTCGATGAGATCGGCTCCAAGGATCGCGTGCCCGCGTACATTGAACAAGTCAAGGCGGGCCGCATGAAGCTGATGGGGTTCGGCCACCGGGTGTACAAGAATTACGACCCGCGCGCCCGGATCGTGAAATGGACCGCGGACCAGGTGTTCGAAGTAACCGGCAGGAATCCCAAGTTAGAGATCGCCCTCGAGTTAGAGAGGATCGCCCTGGACGACGAGTATTTCGTCAAACGCCGACTATATCCTAACGTGGATTTCTACTCAGGCATCATTTACCAGGCGATGGGCTTCAGGCCCGACATTTTCACCGTTTTGTTCGCGATTCCGCGTACGGTGGGCTGGCTCGCCCAGTGGCAGGAAATGCTGGAGGATCCGGAGCAGAAAATCGCCCGGCCACGCCAGATCTATACGGGCAACCAAGCCCGCGAAATCGTGCCACTCGAGCAGCGCGGCATCCCGGCTTCTTCCCTGGCCAGGTAAGGTCTGCCGAGACGTGATGTGGCGCAGACACTCGTGTCTGCCGCGTCGGCACTCGTGCCGACGCTAGTCGTCGAAGCTTTTCACGCCCCCGCGGAAACCCCGGGTGATTGATGACGTTGTTTTGACCGGCGCGGCAGTTCCACTCAGCGAAGCTCAGTTCGCCGCTCTTGTCCTGGATGATTCCGGGTGTCGCGGCAAGAAGTTGGGCAACTGTCGAAAACCCGGTATCTAACGGACAGGTGCGACACCTGTGTAAGCTGGCCGAGAACCATCGCGACCGTCATGGGCGGCCTTGGACCGTGGCAAGCGCGTCCCCGGGTGTAGAATACCTTCTGTAACTCTGCGTACATTCAAACAGTGCGAACGCGAGCGTGGCCTGCCGAAACCGGTTTTGGCGGAGAAGGAGAGACCTCAATAATGAAACGTGAGAAAGTCACTTTACAGCTGGGTGCTGTCGGTATATTCGTGGCCTTCGTCAACCCGGCATTGTTCGCCGCTAGCGGCACACCAACGGTTGAGCCGCAGCCAATCGATGACTCTCAGCTGAAAGCGGTGACGACGACCGTCGGCGGAGCCAGCGTACTGCCCACGACGCGTACGGTCCCCCACTGGTGGGGTTCCACGCTCAACCCGAATAACGGCATTACTTATGGCTACAACATGGTCGGCGCCGACCCGAACAACTGTTCCGGCTCGGCCTGTTCGGTGACGATCGAAGCAGACATAACGCCCATCATTGTCAACATTGACGGACTCACGTTCAGCGGAGCAGACGTCCTTGCCGCGACGCTCGCGTCGCCCGTGTTTGTGCTCAACAATTTCGGCGCGACTCCGTTTGCAACCGCGGCCGGCGCGTTTCCGCTAGCACCCGCCCTCATCCAGGGCCCAGGCGGCACACTCTCGCAGGGTGACGCTGGCAACTCACTGCAACTCGAGGATGCGACCATGCGAGCGCAGTTCAACAAGACGGGCACCAGTAATTATCACTTGATTCTGCAGCCCAAGGTCCTGTCGCCCGTCACGATCACTGTACCGAGAAACCAGGGCACCCTGCTCGTTAGTGGTCGTGGGGTGGTCTTCGCGGATGTCGATATCGGTTGGTGGTCGTCGCAAATTAACAACCTCGAGACACAGGCCGATCCGACGCACCTGGCGGTTTACCTTACGGACAATGTCCTGCTGTATGAAGGCAACAACGTGGCTAACTGCTGCGTGATCGGGTACCACGGAACGCGCGCCGCGGGGAACGGGGGCGGCAGCACGAATAGCAACGGCAATGCCAACGTGCAGACGTTCGCGTGGGCTTCATGGGTCCAACCGGGGCTCTATGCCAGACCGAACGGCGGCACTGACTGGGCGCTGCAGGACATCCACGCGCTCAGCCACGAGATTTCGGAATGGGCGGACGATCCGTTCGTGAACAACCTGGTGGAGCCTTGGCTGACGCCGACCGCGCCGCAGTACGGATGCAGCGGTATCCTCGAGACTGGGGATCCGGTTGTCTCGATTGGCTTTGCGATGGGTACGAACACCTTTCAGCAGGGCCCGAACCCGAACGGCTCGCAGAGCGCCGATGGCTACTACCATCCCGAGGACGAGGTGTTCCTTCCGTGGTTCATGCGGACTGCGCCGAACACCGTCTCGGAGCCGACGCAGACCCCTTCGCCGAATATCGGACGCTACACCCTCATGGGGGATCTAAACCCCTTCCCGGGCTTCCGCCAACCGGCAACGGGCTGCAACTAGAAGTTGACCCAGCGCAAAGGGTACAGCGCCGGCGGCAAGACAGCCGGCGCTACCAAGATTTGCTACACCTGGACGGCGGCGCGCTCCAGTTCCTCGTGGGCTGCGCTCTTACGGCGGCGCAGCCAATCCTGGAATTGCTCCAGGTAGAGGTAAATCACGGGAGTGATGTAAAGCGTCAGGAACTGGGAAACCACTAAACCACCCACCACAGCGAGGCCCAGAGGCTGGCGCGCATCACCGCCCTCGCCGTAGCCGATGGCGATAGGCAGCGTGCCGCACAGGGCCGCCATGGTGGTCATCATGATGGGCCGGAAGCGCAAGAGGCAACCCTGGTAAATTGCATGGAGGGCATCCTTGCCTTCCAGGCGCTGGGCTTCCAGCGCGAAGTCGATCATCATGATGGCGTTCTTCTTCACCACGCCTACGAGCATGATCAGCCCGACGAACGCGAACAGGTCCAGTTCCTTATGGAACAGTTTCAGCGTCAGTAACGCGCCGAACACCGCCGAGGGCAGGCCCGAAAGAATCGTGATCGGGTGGATGAAACTCTCGTAGAGGATTCCCAGGATGATATAGATAACGAGCACAGCCACAATCAGCAGCACCGTCATATTGCGAAATGATTTTTGAAATTCCTTCACCGTGCCCTGGAACGTGGCGCTTACGGTCGGGGGAATGCGCAAATCGCGGATGGCTTCGTTCACGCGGTCGGCAGCCTGGCCCAGTGAAAATCCGGGCGCGAGGTTGAACGAAATGGTGACCGCCGGAAGCTGGCCGAAGTGATTCACGGAGAGCGGGCCCACGCTCCGGCTCATTCGCACCACCGATTCCAGCGGTACAAGCGGCCCCTGCGAGGAATGCACATAGAGTTTCGCCAGCGCGTCGGGGCTGGACTGATAGCGAGGCTCCACCTCGGTGATGACCTGGTATTGGTTCGACGGCGTGAAGATGGTCGAGACCTGCTGGTTGCCGTACGAAGCCGCGAGCGCGCTTTCGATCTGCTGCGGCGTCACGCCGAGCGACAGCGCGCGGTCGCGGTCGATGTCCAGCTTCAATTGCGGGCTTTGAATCTGCAGATCGGAATTCACATCCACGAATCCCGGCAGGGTCTGCATCTTGGCGGTCAGTTGGGGCACCCACTTGTAGATCTCCTGCAGATTGGCGCTCTGCAGCGTAAGTTGGTAGACGCTGTTGCTTTCCTGGCCGGTGATGGTGATGGGCGGCGGATTCTGGAGGAATGCCAGCATCCCCGGAACCGAGAACAGTTTGGGGCGAAGTTCGGCGATGACCTGGTCTACCGAGAGCGGGCGCTGGCTGCGCGGCTTCAGCATCACATAGAGGATGCCGGTGTTGCCGTCGCCCGCGAAAGCGAATACGCCATCCACGTTCGGGTCCTTCTGGATGATGTCAGCCAAGGCCCGTTGGTGCCGGGCCAGGGAAGGGAACGAAATATCCTGCGCGGCCATGGTCGGGCCGAAGATCGCGCCGCTATCCTGACTGGGAATAAAGCCCGTGGGCATGCCGCGAAAGAGGTAAACCGTGCCGCCCAGCAGCGCAAAGGCGAGCATGAGGGTGGCGAAACGATGCCGGAGCACGAGGCGCAGCGAGCTGTCGTAGGCGCGCGTCATGAGTTTGAAGCCGCCTTCGAGCGCGCGGTACACCGGCCCGTGGCGCCCGGCGTGGTTATACCGCAGATAACGGCTGCCGAGCATCGGCGTGAGCGTCAGGGAAACGAAGCCCGAGATCAGGATAGCCACGGCGATGGTAATGGCAAACTCATGCAAAAGGCGGCCCACGATGCCCGGCATAAATAGCACCGGGATGAACACCGATACCAGGGAAATCGTCATGGAAACGATCGTGAACCCTATCTCGCGGGAAGCCAGAAACGCAGCCTCGCGCCGGGGTTTGCCCATTTCCACGTAGCGGACGATATTCTCGAGCATGACGATGGCGTCATCCACCACGAAGCCCACCGAAAGGGTCAGCGCCATGAGCGAGAGATTATTCAGGCTGAAACCCAGGAGGTACATCGTGGCGCACGTGCCGATAATCGAAAGCGGCACGGCCACGCCCGGAATGATCGTCGCCGACAGGTTGCGCAGGAACAGGGCGATGACCAGCACCACCATGCAGACCGTCAGAAGGAGAGTGAATTTGACGTCCTGGATGGACGCGCGGATCGACTCGGACGCGTCGTAGATGATTTCGAGTTTCAATGCGGGCGGGATCTCGGCCTTGAAGACGGGCATCAGCGCCTTGACGTTGTCGGACACCTGCACGGTGTTGCTGCCCGGCTGGCGGCGCACGGCCAGCACCGTGCTTCGATGGCCGTTCATCCAGGCGGCCACGCGCTCGGTCTGCACGCTGTCGAGCACTTCGCCCAACTGCTCCAGGCGCACGGGTACGCCGTCTCGCCAGGCCACAATCAGCGGACGGTATGCCGCGGCGCTGGTTAACTGGCCCAGAGCGTGGACCGTAAACGCCTGCTTATCCCCGAACAGCTTTCCCGTGGGCAGATTGACATTGCTGGCCTGGATGGCCTTTTGCACGTCATCGATGCCGACCCCGACTGCGTTGAGGGCCTCGGGATTCAACTGCACGCGCACGGCATATTTCTGCCCGCCAAAGACGCCCACCTGCGAGACGCCGCTGGACATCGAGATGCGCTGCGCCAGCAGCGTTTCGGCATACTCATCCACCGTGGAAGGCGGCAGCGTGTCGGAAGAGAGCGACAGGTACATGATCGGCTGCTCGGCGGGATTGACTTTCTGATAGGTGGGCGGGTGGGGCATCTCCGGCGGGAGCAGACCCTGAGCGGCGGCGATGGCCGCCTGAATGTCCTGCGCGGCCGCATCGATGTTGCGCTCCAACTCGAACTGCACGGTGATATTGGTTTCACCCTGCGAGTTCGAAGAACTCATGGATTCGATGCCGGCGATTGTGGAGAACTGGCGCTCGAGCGGAGTGGCTACCGCGGAAGCCATCGTTTCGGGATCGGCCCCGGGCACGGAGGCGCTCACCTGGATGGTCGGATAATCCACGCTGGGCAGCGCAGCTACGGGCAGGGCGCGGTAGCCCACGACGCCGAACAGCGCGATGGCGAACATCACCAGCGCCGTCATGATAGGGCGCTCGATAAAGATGCGCGAGAGGTTCATAGCGGCTGGGAATCCACTTTGCTCGCAGGCACCGGCTGAATTCGTGCGCCGGGGAATAACCGTAGTTGCCCGTCCGTCACTACAGTTTCACCGGCCGATACGCCCTTCTCGATGGTGACTTTGTTTCCGATGGTCGCGCCCACCGTGACGGTCCTCGGCTCCACAGTCTGGTCTGCCTTGACCACGAACACCATCTGGCCCGTAGCGCCCGCCTGCACTGCCTCGGCCGGCACGACCAACGCCTGGTTGAGCACGCCCAGCGTGAGTGTTACGTCGGCAAACTGGCCCGGATACAGCGAGCCCGTGCGGTTGTCGAACGTGGCTTTCAGGTGAATCGTGCCTGTGTTCGTGTCTACCGTGTTGTCGATCACGTCCAGATAGCCATCCACCGGATGACCGGCATCATCACGTGGGGTGGCACGCACCGGCAGTTTCCGCTGGCCCGCGCTGCGGCGTATTTCCGAGAGGTATTGCTCGGGGGCGTTGAAGCTCACCCAGATGGGCGTCAACTGGTTGATGACCACCAGTGGATTCCCGTTGGCCGCTACAAGATTGCCTTGATGGATCAGAAGGTTCCCGGTCCGGCCCGACACCGGCGCGTAGATCTGGCAATAGGTCAGGTCTAGCTTAGCTTTGTCGATGGACGCGCGGTCGTTATCCAGCGCGGCGCGTGCACTCTCGATGGCCGCCTGATCTGCGAGGATGGATGCGCGCTGGGCCTCGGCGGCGGCGCTGGACTGTTCACGCTGCGCCTTGGAGGCCAAGCCCTCCTGGTTGAGTTCGCGGTTGCGGGCATCATCGGCCTCGGCGCTTTTCAGTTGCGCCTTGTCGCGTTCGAGGTTGGCTTCGGACTGGCGCAGTTGGGCCGTATCGCGCGCCAGCGTGGCCTCCGCCTGGCGAAGCGCTTCCTGGTACGGGCGCGGGTCGATTTCAAAGAGCCGCTCGTCCTTCTTTACGTCGCCGCCCTCGGCGAAGGCGACGCTCACGATCTGACCGGAAATTTGCGATCGGACCTGAATCACCGCGGAGGGCTCCACTCTACCGACGGCGTGAATTTCGATTGGTACCGTTTCCTGAACGACGGAGGCGGTGCTGACGGGCACCACGGGAACCATTGCGGCGGCGACCTTGCCGGAACCGCCATCCGCTTTCTGCCGGCTGCAACCACCGGCCAACAGGGCAATTCCAGCCATGGAAAGGGCAGGGATCGCCTTGCGCAAGGACACTACCTCACCTCCATCAAGGTTTGCTGGGGACCGATTATCTTTTATTATAGCCATCCGTATGCTCGCGGACGGCCGATGGGCAGTTTGTAGGGGAGAGTGAAGGTGGGGTACAGTTGGCCGCTTCCTACGGTCGCGGCTCCGAAGCAACGAGAACGGAGCCGCGATCGCAGGTCGTGCGGTTCGGGCAAGCTAAAGGATTCGCGGTAACAGGGCGCTAGCGGCCGTGGGGCGGCCCGCCAGGACCGAAGCCGAATCCAGGGCCACCGAAAAAGTGCGACTGGCTCAGTTTGGTTTGCTGGTCCGTGGTGAGAATGGCATAGAAGGCAGCATCCGCTTTATTCTGGATGGATAGAATCTGGCCTTGGGCCGTGCCAATGGCTCCGGCGAGCTGATCAATGGTCGCTGTGTCATTGGCCTTCACCGCCGTCTGGAGCGACGTTTGGTCGGTTTTGATAGTGGTTCGGATGGGGGTTATCGCATTCAGTGAGTTGGTAAAGATGGTGGTCGCCTGGGTCTGCTGCGCCGTGGTCAAGGTGAGAAGAGAAGTCAGGCGGGCCACCTGGTTGGCCACGACCGTCGCGGGATCGGGCGGCGTTCCGGACGTCAGCGCACCGAACGGGCGCTGGGCGAAAAGCGCAGCCGAGAAACCGACTGTGGCGAGCATAAGTTTGCTTGTTTTTGACATGGGTGTGGGTTGTGTCTCCGGTAAAATCGACGGCGCATAGCGCTTCGGCGTTCTGTTCCAAGGCCGAAGCTTTACCTACTTAACAGAGACTTTGCAGAGGCTTAACCGCCAATGCGCGTTCTGTGCCCGCCGCCAGCCGCGGAATTGGTCACAATTGTAAATGAGTCATGCTGCCGCGGAAACAGCTCTGGTTCTCCTGGATTGCCCTCGGTCTCCTGACGCTGGTTTGCGCCATGTTGGGAGCGCTCCAATACAAGTGGACCGGCGAAATCAGCAGCGCCGAGCGGCAACGGCTCCAGGCGTCATTGCACGAACGGCTGCGCCTGCTGCAAAGGGACTTCAACAGCCGGATTTCCGGGTTTTGCGAGGCGCTCTCCCCCGGGGAACCGCTGGTGGAAGCGATGGGACGCGAGCAGGCGTACGCCTTCCAATACCGGCTGTGGAGGGAGTCCCACGAACCGCTCTTCAGGCGCGTCGCCCTCGCCGTACCTCGCAACGGATCGCTGGACTTCTACGCGCTGGACCTGGGGACGACGCGATTCGCAACCGGCGAATGGCCGCTCGAATGGAGCGCCGTGCGCGAACGGCTGCTGCGAAGGGTCCATCGCGAACGCGGCGGATTCGAGGAACTATCGGATTCGGCCGCAGTAACCGAGTGTCCGCGATTCGGACTGGAGGGCGAACAGGAGTGGCTGCTGGCAGAACCGGATGTGCCGTATCTCCGCCAGAAGATTTTTCCCGAACTGCTGGAGCGCTATCTGGCCGATTCCGGCAAGCTCGATTACGATGCCGAAATAGTGGAGACCGGCCGCCCCTCAGAACTGATCTACCAGTCGATGCTCGATGGGGGCCCTCCCATCGGCCGGGGTGAGGATGCATCGATTGCATTGCTCGACCCGGTCATGCCGGCGGGGGCGCCGGGTCGCCGGATGGGCTTTCGAGGTTTTGGCAGAGGCAAGCGATTTTCTGCGGCGGAGGCCCTTCCACCCGATCCTCCGGGCAGTGCTCCGCGGGACGGCTTCGGACGTGGTTTTGGCCCCGGTCCCGCTCCACTCGCGAGTCTGGAGGACCGCCGTGGCATGTGGTTGCTGCGGGTCCGTCATCGCGACGGTTCGCTCGAAGCAGTAGTAGCGCGCGTGCGCGCGCGCGACTTGGCGGTCTCCGGGGGACTTCTGCTGCTGATTCTGGCGACCGCCCTTGTGTTGGTGCGCCTCTCGCGGCGCGCCCAACAGCTTGCCGATCTGCAAATGAATTTCGTGGCCGGCGTTTCTCATGAGCTACGCACGCCGCTCGCCGTAATTCATACGGCGGCATTCAATCTTCGCGGAAAGCTGGCGCAGCAACCGCATCAGGTGGAAAAGTACGGCGCGCTGATTCAACGCGAAAGCGGCAAACTGAGCGCGCTGGTGGAGCAGGTCCTGCGATTCGCCGGTGTCGGCGCCCCCCTGGCGCGCAAGCGGGAAGCGGTAGCCGTTGAAACGCTCGTGGAGCGCAGCCTGGCGGACGCCCCGGTGGAAGCCGCGGCCGCCGCGAACGGGTCTTCGCAGGCGGGCCGGATCATCTTCGAAAAGCGGATTCCACCGGACCTGCCACAGGTTTTGGCCGATCCGGAGGCCATGGGGCAGGCTTTGCGCAACCTGATCGAGAACGCCGTCAAGTACGGCGGCTCCTGGGTTGGCATTTCGGCCGCCACCGCGCCCACGCGGAACGGGCCGGGAGTGGAAATAGCCGTTGCCGACCGCGGCCCCGGCATCCCGGCCGACGAGATCGCTCACATCTTCGATCCGTTTTTCCGTGGCAGGCAAGCAATTCAGGACCAGGTTCATGGAACCGGATTGGGCCTGAACCTTGTCAAACGGATAGTGGAAGCGCACGGCGGTTCCCTGCGGGTGGAAAGTTCACCCGGTCAGGGAGCAAAGTTCGTGGTGCGCCTTCCCGCCGCGCCTTCTTTATCGCAAGCATGAGTTCTCGAATTCTTCTGGTGGAAGACGAACCGGGTTTGGTAATGACCATCTCCGATTTGCTCGCCGGGGAGGGTTACCAGGTGGAAGTGGCCGTCGATGGCGAAACGGGATACGCCAAAGGCTTTGCGGGCGGTTTCGACCTGATCCTGTTGGATGTCATGCTGCCGCGGAGGAATGGGTACGACGTCTGCCGCGAGCTGCGCCAGCGGGGCGTAGATGCCGCCATTCTGATGCTGACGGCGCGCACGCAGGTGGTGGACCGCGTAGTGGGTTTGAAGCTGGGCGCCGACGATTACCTGGCCAAGCCCTTCGATCCCGCCGAGCTGCTGGCGCGCATCCGCGCCATCCTGCGCCGGTCGTCTCCGCAAACGCCCCCGGTCGCCCTCGCCGTCGGCGATATCGAGCTCGATGGCGGCACCCGTA
>CAZKVF010000070.1:0-14568 GCA_964556085.1 uncultured Solibacteraceae bacterium | reverse complement strand
GAACTCCACGCAGAAGGCGCACCCTTTACAACGTTCCACGGTGATAGCAACGAAGCCCTTGGCCATAAACTCTCCTCGCGAATGACACGAATGAAACCGCACACCAAGGGCCAAAACGGATAGATAAGTCCGAAAATTGCGTTGCCGTGTAAAGACGAGTCAATTTATCGAGATTCGAAAAGGCTCCAGGTAAAAGGTTTAGCCGCCGATGAGCACGGATAAACGTCGAAAAAAGCCTCAAATCTGACCCGCGCTGATCTGCGTCACCGTCGGCAGATTACTATGGCCTTGACGTGAGTTTGTTAATCCCGATAAACTCTATCGAGAATGGTGTTTCTGGTAGGGTTCGTGATAGCGTTGGCCGTCGGGTTAACCGGCGTGGGCGCAGGCTCCATCACGGCTCCGGTTCTGATCCTCTTTTTCGCGGCATCCCCGGCCGAAGCGGTGGGCACTGCGTTGATCTTCGCCGCCGTCATCAAGCTCGTCGTTGCCCCTATGTACCTGATCCGCCAGCAGGTAAACGCACGCGTGCTGACCATGCTCTGCATTGGAGGTGTACCCGGCGTTCTGCTGGGCGTGTACCTCATCGGAGCGCTAAACGTCCGTCATTACGAACGGGCGCTCTTCGTCATTCTAGGAACCACGATCGCGGCCATGGCGCTCTACAACCTTTACCGCGTTGCCCGGAAGAGCAAACTCGCGACGCGCTCGGAGCGCTACGGATGGCTGCCGCTGATCGGGCTGGGAATCGGCTCGGAGGTCGGCTTCTCTTCGGCAGGCGCAGGCGCCCTAGGCTCCCTGGCCCTGCTCAATCTCACCTCGCTCACGCCAGCCCAGGTGGTGGGAACCGACATGTTGTTCGGGCTGGCCGTATCGCTTCTCGGCGGCGGCCTGAACCTGACGTCGGGACACTACGCCAATGCGCTGCTGTGGAAGTTGATTGCCGGCGGGATCGCGGGGGTACTGATTGGCGCTAATCTTTCCGCGGTTCTTCCGGCGCGGCCTTTGCGCGTGGCTCTCTCGGTGTGGCTCTCGTTCATCGGAGTGCAGCTAGCTTGGCGGGGCGTGTTTTAAAAGCCCGAGAGGCCAACAGGCCCGTCCCACTCACTTGCCGACGATTTTCACGAACTCTTCGTTCGTTCCGATGCGGCCGTGAATGGGCACATGTTGTGCCACATCCAGCTTCTGCTTGAGAATGTTCTGATACAGCGTTCGCATTCCGGCCGTTGGGGCGGGCAGTGGCGCACCCGGCTCAGGCGGCGAGTAGAGGTCTGCATGAATCAGGATCTTCTCCTTCGGCAGATACGCCATCAGCATGTCCGCGCTATGGTTGCCTTGTGCGTAGGATGGGTCTTCCAACTCGTAGGCCATATCCTGAACGTGAAATATCTCCAATATATGATCTCCGTCGGTGATGACGTACTTGGCGGCGCCGCCGCCTGGACCTCCGGCAAAGCTGGCAACCGTCTCAATGGGAGCAGGGCGCCGGCTGATCATGTACATCGGGCTGTAGAGAGCCATGCGGTCCGGCTGTAATTCGCGCGGCGCCGGATAGAACATGATGTCGAGGTAGTACGGTTTGTTGGATTCATGTGTAATGACCGTCGTCCCCTGCGAGAGGTAGGTGCGCAGGCCGCCCGCATGGTCGAAATGATGGTGGGTATTAACCACGTATTTGATCGGTTTGTTGGCGACGAGCCGGTTCACTTCCTCGATCACGGCAAGCGAGCGGGCTTCGTTCTGGGGCGCCTCGACGACAGCGGCGAAATCCTTAAATTCGACGAGCACGCTGTTGTGAGTGCCTCCGCCTAATAGCCATACGCCATCCGCAAGTTTCCGGCTCTCGACTCTGACTGGCGGCGCCACCGCCATGCGCACCATATCAGGGACAGGCATCAAGGTCACCGGCACGTTCGCCTTGACGTCCGTTATGGTGTACTCGTAATAGTTGTGCGCGGGGTTCAATCGTGGATCGCCCTGGTGAACATGAACTAATGTCGGAAACGTCACGCCGTCGAAGTTCTTGTACTTCGTATAGCGCATCTCGTAATCCATGTCGCCGTAGACCGGGTTGGGAAACCACGTATCCGTCAGTTCCACCAGGTTCTGATCATTGATGGTTCCGTTGACGCGGTACTTCCCCATCGTGAACGACACGATCGTCACTTTGCGCCCGCCCTGCGACAGGCCGAAATCCGACGGGCCGACGATCGGCAGGGTGATGGCGGTGGCATCTTTGGCCGCGAGCGCTGCTTTCAGGAATCCGTGTGGCGTGATCACCAGTTCGAGATTTCTCAGATCAGAGTACGGCACTCCGTCAAGATAGAGGCCCGGCAGAGGCGTCGGCTTATCGCCCTGCATGTCCCAGGCGTAGTTGCCGCTTAGAATCGACGTGATACGCTCCTCGGGCATGGGCGGCCTGCCAAGCAGCGGATATTTGCCCTGGCGGCGGATGTAGTCCTCGCGCGACCACCTGGCGTCGTAGTCGATCACGCGCGTGTAGCCGGCAACCTCGTAGTGCGGCCAGTCTTCGGCAAGTCCGTACGTCTGGCCGATTCGCGAAGACCAGCCGCTGCCGGAATACTGGATCGTCTTGAGATTGGCGCCTCCCATGGCTTTGAGGGAAGCTTCCAGGACGGAGCGTACGTCGCTGACCGTTTGTGCCGATCCAGTTCCTGCCATAAGGCCCAGAAAAGCTGCCAAAACGGCTGTCATGCGCTTCATGCGTGTTCTCCTGCGGGTTCCGTCAGCCGATTCTAACTGATCCGAGCGAATTCTGCAGATTCCTGAAAAAAAAGTTATATTCGAGAGCAGCGTCATCTGAAGCGCACGCCGGGCGCACTGGCATTACGAGCGCTGGCGGGCGTCATGACAGGAACCACCGGTTTCTGGACATTCAGCGTTTGGCTGTTGGGCCAAATTCCTTCTCATGTCTCTTGGAGCTCTTATCGCGCGCCAACAGCCTGGTTCGCCCACTTGGCCGAAACCTTCTTGATGCGGTCCACAGCTTCCAACAGATTCGGGAGGGAATTGGCGTAGCTGAAGCGGATGTAGTCGGCGCCGTACTCGCCGAACGCCCCGCCATCGAGGCAGGCGACGCCGGCTTCATTCAGGAGAAAATCAGCGAGTTCCTTGGCGGGAGTGCCGGTGCCGCTCACGTTGGGAAACGCGTAGAACGCGCCGCCGGGCAAAGCACAGCGGAACCCGGGGATCCCGTTGAGCCCTGCGCAAAAAGCATCGCGGCGCCGGCGGAATTCGGCTACCATCCGGTCTACGGCATCCTGCGGGCCGTTGAGCGCGGCCAGGCCGGCGCGTTGCGTGAAGCTGGCGGTGCAGGAATTGGAATTCACCATCAGTTTATTCACGGCGGCAACAAGCCATTCGGGCATAACCCCGTAGCCCATGCGCCAGCCGGTCATGGCGTATGTTTTCGAAAAACCGTCGAGCAGAATGGTTTTTTCGGGCATTCCGGGGAATTCCAGAATCGACGCGGGTGGATGATCGCCATAGTGGATGCGGGCGTAGATCTCGTCCGCCAGAATCATGACGTCACGGTCGCGAAGCATAGCCGCGATCTCACGAAGATCCTCGCGCGGAATCACGCCTCCCGTGGGATTCTGCGGTGAGTTGAGAATAATCAGCTTGGTTTTGTCCGTAAGCCGGTCACGGAATAGGTCCAGATCGAAGGAGAAGGCCCGGCTCTCTTCTAACGGCATCGGGACCGGTTTGGCGCCGAGGAAGCGGATCATCGATTCATAAATCGGAAAGCCCGGATTCGGATAAATGACCTCATCACCTTCCTCGAGCAGCGCAATCAGCGGGAAATAGATAATCGGCTTGCCGCCAGGCGTGACGCAAACATTCCGTGCATCCATCCGGACGCCCCGCGTGCGCGACACGTAGTCGGCGATTGCCTCCCGCAGTTCGGGCAGGCCCTGCGTCGGGCCATAGTGCGTCCAACCCTCATCCAGCGCCTGCTTGCCGGCTTCGATGATGTGGGTGGGCGTGGGGAAATCGGGTTCTCCGATTTCCAGGTGGATGACGCTGCGACCACGGGCTTCCAGTGCGCGCGCGCGGACGAGCACGTCGAAGGCGGATTCGACTCCCAGGCGGCTGATTCGTTGAGCAACGTGCATAAGTAACAACTCAGAATACAAAAGTCGGAATTCGGAAATGCGGCGCGTCAGTGGAACTAGAACACCGCCTCGAAGTATCGAGATCGGTTCAAGCCTTCTCGAAGAACGGCACGCCGTCGCGGGTTTCGACTTCATTGACGCGGTCGCCGATGGAAACACGCTCTCCTTTGATGCGTCCTGTCACGCGCCCCCCTTGATCCAAGGTCACGATGGCCGTCTGGAACGGGAGATCGGCAGTGAATGCCGGAGCAGCCGAGTGAATCACCGTTTCCGTGTATACGATTCCGGTTCTCATGGTTATGCGGCTCCCAAAATGCTGACCACGCAGGTTGCTCCGGAGCCGCCAAGATTTTGGGCGAGGCCGAGCGAATGGCGCGCCACCTGTCGCGGTCCGGCCTCGCAGCGGATTTGTTGGACAAGGTCGCAGATCTGGCCTACCCCGGTAGCACCGACGGGATGGCCCTTGGATTTGAGGCCGCCACTCATGTTGATGGGCCGTTCTCCAGTAAGTGAAGTGTGACCTTCCATGGCATAAGGCCCGCCGCAGCCCTTGGAGACGAAGCCCAGGTCTTCGGATGCAATAATCTCGGCGATCGTGAAGCAATCGTGCAATTCGGCGAACTCGATATCCTCCGGCTTGACGCCGGCCATCTGATAAGCCTTCTCGCCGGCGCGCCGCACGGCCGGGAAGGTCGTGATATCCGGCTTCTGATCGAGCGCCACATAATCCGAGGCCTGGGCGATGCCGAGCACGCGGACGGGTTTGTCGGTGAATTCAGAGGCGCGTTCGAGCGGCGCCAGGATGACAGCCGCCGCGCCGTCGCTGATCAGCGAACAATCGTAGAGATTGAGGGGGTCAGCGATCGGCTTGCCGGCGAGAGCCTGCTCCAGCGTAATGGTCTTGCGCATTTGGGCATCCGGGTTCAGGGCGCCGGCGGCGTGATTCTTCACGGCCACCGCCGCAAGATGCTCCTTCTTGGTGCCGAATTCGTACATGTGACGGCGCGCGATCATAGCGAATAGCGAAGCGAAGGTGGACCCGGCCCGGATCTCGCCAGTCAAATCACCGGCGGAAGCCAGGATCTCGGTGACACGAGCGGTGGGCTGCGACGTCATCTTCTCGACGCCCACGACCATCACCAGGTCGTAAATGCCGGCGGCGACCTCCGCCCAGGCATGGAAAAAGGCGGAACCGCTCGAAGCGCAGGCGGCTTCGACCCTCGTGGCCGGCACGCCCTGGATGCCCAGGGCCATGGAAACGTAAGGCGCGAGGTGGTTTTGCCCCACGAACGCCGGCCCAGCGAAGTTTCCGAGATAGAACGACTCGATTTTCTGGCGTGGCACACGCGCATTCGCGAGGCATTTTTCGCCGGCCTGGACGGCCAGGGCGCGAATATCCAGCTCGGGAAAGATGCCAAACGGGGTCTTCCCCGCGGCGACCACGGCAACCGGTCTCATGGTTTCCAGCTTAACAAGCCCCGGCGGGTTACAATGGCCATTAGCTGCTTTCGATTCCACGTTTCGCGGGTTCTTGCGTCATCTAACTAGAACACCGTGAACGTTAGCGTCTGCGACCAGATGAGCGAACTGACCGAGCCCGGCCTCGACCTGGAGCGGCAAAACAGGTTTGTTTCCGAAAACTTACGACGGGTTTTCGGGCAGATCCACAGGCTTGTGCGGAACGTCGCGGACGCCCAGGACCTGACGCAGGAAGCGTTTATTAAAGCCCTGCAGCGGCAGGATCAGCTCAAAGACGAGGAAAAAGCGGCGCACTGGCTGTCGCGCATCGCGCATAACACGGCGATCGATTTTTTGCGCCGCAACGCCCGGGCGACGTTTTGCGAGATTGAGAACGCGCCCGAGGGGCAGTCCGAAAGCCCGGAGCACCGCATGCTGCGATCCGAGCATCGCAACTATCTGGAAGACGGTCTGCGGCTGCTCAGCGCGCGCGAGCGGGCAGCTCTGATGCTGCGTGACGTGGAAGGCCTGCCTGCCGAGGAAGTGGCGCGGCTGCTGGGTTGCTCCAAAGCTACGGTAAGGTCGCATATAGCCAACGCGCGGATCAAGTTCCGGCGCTACGTCGAGAACAGGAAGCGGTAGTATGACACATCCCGACCAGGCCACTTTGGCGTTGCACGCGGGCGGCGACCTCGGTCCGATCGCCCGCTGGCGCACCAACCGCCATATTGCGCACTGCGAACGCTGCCGTGAGGAAGTGGCATCATTCGCGGGGATTACCGAGATTTTGCCGGAACTCGCAGAAATGCCGGAAGTCCCCTGGAGCGGCCTGTCCGCGGAGATGAAGGCCAATATCCGGCTCGGTCTGGAGGCCGGAGAATGCGTGCGGCCCGGCGAAGTGCCCCTACGCAGTTCGCTCTTTTCTGGGGCGCGGGCGGCGGTGGCGCTGGCCAGTGTAGCGGCCCTCTTGGTGACAGGGCTGATGCTTGAGCATCCCGCTGCGCGGCCGAATTTCGCGCGCTTCGAGAGCCGCCTGTTCGAAAGCGGCATCGTGCTCGAATCAACTAAGGACGGCATCGAGGTTGGCCAGGGCCGGCAGGCCCTGCAACTGCGGCACGCGGGAGCCAGCGGAGTAACCTACACCGTGGGCGCGCAAGGGTCGATTGGTGCGCGTTACCTGGATCCCAAAACGGGATACGTGACCATTAATAGGGTATATGTGGAGGAGTAGTACACGGAGCGGAATCGGCACCCGGCTCGCGCTGGCTGGGGTGTTGGGGGCTACGGGCTTGGCGGCGCAGGATCTTCCGCTGGACCCGCAGACCGCGGTGCAGGTGAACCTGAAGGACGATTCGCCGGTGACCCTGATTTCGGTCGCTACGGGCGAATCAAGGGCGACGGCGCGGGGGGCCGCCCTGGTCCTCGACTTGCACATGCTGCTGACGCTGCGCAACGCTTCGTCCAACCGGGTCCGTGGCGTGGTTCTTAGCGTGGTATCTCAGGAAGTCACGGTAGGCGGCAAGGCTTCGGTTTCGGCGCCTAGCCTGAACGTGGGGCCGGGCGAGGCATTTCCCGTGCGGATCGATCTGCAGCTAATGCGGCCCACGCAGGCAGCCGCCAATCCGCTGGTCAAAGTGGAACTCGACGGCGTGCTCTTCCACAACCTGGCTTTCTTCGGCCCGGACAAGCTCCATTCCCAACGCACCCTGACCGCCTGGGAGATGGAAGCGCAGCGTGATCGCGAGAACCTGAAGCGTGTTCTGGCGCAGGGCGGAACACAAGGCCTGCAACAAGCACTGCTCGATATCCAGGCGCGCGAGGACGATCGTCCGCAGTTGAACGTCCGGCTGGTCCGGCGGCGTGCGCTTTCCGGCGCCGGCGCGGCCGTCGGCGGTGTGCACACCGAGCAGTTCGCGTTCCTGCGCTTCCCTAATGCCCCAGTTGAACCGAAGGATGGCTGGGTCGAGCTTTCCGGCAGGGGCGATGTGGCCGAGGCCGCGCACATCGAAATCCACAACCGCTCTGGCAAGCCGGTCCGATATGTGGAGATGGGATGGCTGGTGAGCGATCAGAACCGTCAATACATGGCCGCTTCGCTACCCCCTTCCGGTCCGGAATTGTTGCTACGGCCGAATGAGACTGCGCGCCTCGACCAGGACACCGAACTGCGCTTTTCGCGTAACGGCGAACCCGTGAGCGTCCGCAATATGACGGGCTTCATCAGCCAGGTGGAATTCACCGATGGCAAAGTTTGGGTACCCAGCCGGCAGGATCTGGCGGGCGCCGCCTTGTTGAAGGTGCTGGCGCCATCGCCCGAAGAGCAGCGCCTTGCCGATCTCTACCGCAAAAGAGGACTCACCGCCCTGGTGGAAGAACTGAAGAAGTTCTGAAATTTCAGGGTGGTTTGAGAGACGATAGAGACGTGACCACTGAGGAACGGCTGGACCGCATCGAGCATGTCACCGCTGGTTTTGCGGAACAGTTCCGCAAAGACCGCGAAGAGAACCGCCAGTTGTGGCGTGCCACGCAGCGTCAGATCGGCGAACTTGCCGATGAGATGCGGGAGGCCGACCGGCGGCTGGGAGATCGCATCGAACAGCTAGCCGAGGAATCTTGTGCGGCTGATAAGCGCCTCGGCGAGCGAATCGACCAGCTCGCCGGACGCGTTGACTCGCTGGTGTCCGCCATCGGTTCCCTGATCAATTCCGGCAAGCGGCCGGAGAGCCTTTAACGCCGGCAGAACACCTGCGACTCGGAGGCGACCGGGGTGGGGAAGGTGCCGGAAATGTGATCCTGCCAGGTCAGGCTCTCCTCGTCAGCCAGGGACCAAAGCATCCCAACTACGGTGCAAAGGCTCAAGCAGGAACCCAGGAACCGCAGGACGCGTTGTTGGGGTTCGGGAGCGAAACCCTCGAACGTGATGAGCCGTAAGCCGGCCCAGCGCATGCCCGCTGTTTCGGTTCCCGCCAGCGTCCATATTAAGCCATAAGTGAAGGCGATGAGCAGAAGGGCAGCGCCGTACAGCATCAGGTTTGCCTTGCCAGGGAGGAAATGCCCGCCTGCCAGCTGGAAACCGAGGACAAACAAGCCGTAGCCCAGGAAAACCATAGACCAGTCGAAAGCCGCGGCAATGGCGCGATGAACAGGCGCGGCGACGGGAGCTTCACAAATGACGACCGCTTCCACCGTGGTTCCCAAGGTTCGCGGCTGATCGGGCGCCGCGGGCAGGAAGTCGAGACTTCCCTGGCTCTCCGGCACACGCGAACGGGGACGGCGCGGCTTAGCGGTCTCGGGCGATTTGCGGCGGCGCGGCTCTGGAGGCGCCGGCCTGTATTCTTCGAATCGGATTACGTTATCAGCGGGACGGTCCAGAAAAAGCGGGCGCTGCACGGCCTTCGAGAGGTCCGGTGATTGGGGACGCGAGCCGGTTTCGTGGTCTCTTGTAGCCGGCTGGGGCAAGGCCGCGAGGGCGCCTTCAGTGGGAAGCGCGAACTCGCCGGTGAGGGTGTCGCCCGGTTTACGGCCGCAACGGCGGCACCTGGCCTCGCCAGCGACCGTGCGGAAACCGCAGTACGTACAGTTCACACTGATACTCCCCATTCACAGGCGATTTTGGGCCCAAGTCTGTGGTACGTTTGCCGCTTGGGGCCTCTTCGCATTAACCTCACTTCTCTACTTAACACAGGGGTGGGTGTTTGTCACGAAAATTCTTCGAGTAATTTCTGTGTTTTTGTATTTACCTTACTGGTGATACTAGGCTTAGGGTCAGGTGCGAGCGCTCAGGTTTCGACCGTGAGGCCGGATCAGCGCATCCTGACTCCGCGGCCCGGGGCGCCACCCCGCGGCTCGTACGACGTGGATGCCGTGACGCAGGAAACCGAGGGCAGCCTGAGGAAGCTGCGAGGCAAGGCGAAGATCGAAGGCGCCACCATGCTGATCCAGGCGGACGAAATCGATTACAACGAAGATACCGGCGACCTTCGCGCAGTCGGCAACGTGTACTTTCATGGATTTGAGAAGAACGAGCAACTCTGGGCGGATCGCGTTGACTACAACACGGAGTCCGAAACAGGCACGTTCTATCAAGTTCGGGGCGAGGGATACACGCGCATCGACGCGCGCCCCGGACGGCTCACGAGCAATGCCCCGTTCTTTTTTCAGGGCGAGTGGGCCGAACGCGTGGAAGACCACTACATCCTGCACAACGGGTTCATCACCAACTGCAAAATGCCGAATCCGTGGTGGGAACTGCGAGGTCCACGGTTCAACATTTTTCCGGGAGACCATGCGATCGCCTATGGGTCGGTGTTTTGGGTGCGCAGGCTGCCTCTTTTCTATACCCCCTACTTCTACAAGTCGCTCGAGAAGGTGCCGCGCAGGAGCGGTTTCCTCCTTCCCAATTTCGGGACCAGCACCGGACGGGGTTTCATGTTCGGGGTCGGCTATTTCTGGGCGATCAACCGCAGCTATGACGCCTTGTATCACCTGACGGAATACACGGCGCGAGGCGAGGCCCATCACCTGGAGTTTCGCGGGAAGCCACGGGCCGGTACGGATTTCGACGCGATCATTTACGGCGTGGACGATCGGCTGGGCCAGCCGGGCACGACTCCGGCTCAGCAATATAGCGGGGCCAGTATCACTGCCACCGGAAAGGCGGATTTGGGCAACGGCTGGACTGCCCGCGGAAACGTCAACTACATCACCTCCTTTTCGTTCCGGCAGCAATGGTCGGAATCGTTCAACGAAGCAGTGGGCTCGGAAGTGCATTCGTCCGGGTTTCTGAACAAGGACTGGTCCGATTACACGTTCGACGTGGCAGCGGTGCGACTGGAGAATTTCCAGACGGCGGAACTCCGCGTCGAGGACACCAGAACCGGACTCCTCGCGACCGAGCCCAACGCCGTTGTCATCCGCAAGCTTCCGGAAGCGCAGTTGAGCGAACGCGAGCACCAGATCGGAAAGCTGCCGCTGTGGATCTCTTTCGATTCCTCTGCCGGGCTGCTGTCCCGGCAGGAGCCGCTGTTCCAATGTAATCTCGCGTGTAATCCCGCAGGCGGCCCCTATTCCACGGTCGAGCACTTTCAGACCAGCCAGTTCATGGACCGGGCGAATTTCGCGCCTTCGCTGATGAGCGCGTTTCACTTGGGCGGTTTCGATATTGTCCCGCGATTCGGGATCCAGGAGACGTTCTACGGGCAAAGCCAGAGCTTGAACCCCAACGCGAGCCAACTGCTCGAGGAGCCCGTCTACCAGGTGATCGGCACGAACCTGCTGCGCAGTTCGCGGGCCTTTTCGCTTGATGTCGTGTTCCCGCCGCTAGCACGGGTGTTCGATAAAAAGACGATCTTCGGGGACAAACTGAAGCATGTAATCGAACCGCGGGTGACCTACAAGTATGTAACCGGCATCGGCCAGGACTTCAGCCGCTTCATCCGCTTCGATGAAACGGACATTCTCTCCAACACCAATGAGCTGGATTTTTCGCTCACCAACCGCATCTACGCCAAGCGCAACGATTCTGTGCAGGAGATTTTCACGTGGGAACTGTTCCAGGCGCGGTATTTCGACCCGACCTTTGGCGGCGCGCTGATTCCGGGACAACGGAACGTCTTTCTGACGACCGAAGAAATCACGCCGTACTCATTCTTAATGTATCCGCGCAGCGCTTCCCCACTTGTGTCTGTGTTGCATTCCACGCCGGTAAACCGGCTGGGCATCGAGTGGCGAACGGATTACGACCCACAGGTAGGTCACTTGGTGAATAACACGCTAGCCGTGGATTATCGCTGGGCCCAGTACTTTGTATCGGTGGGGGACAACCTGGTGCGCACTAACCCCATCCTATCGGCGCGCGAGGATCAGCTTCATTTCCGCTTAGGCCGCGGAGACATTACACGGCGCGGACTGAACAGCGGTGTGGACGCGATTTACGACCTGCGCACTCAGAAATTCCAGTACACCACGATTCAGGCGACCTACAATACCGACTGCTGTGGTCTGAGCGTCCAATACCGGCTCTTCAACATCGGCCCCCGCAACGAGAGCCAGTTCCGCGTGTCGTTCTCGGTGGCGAACCTGGGCAGCTTCGGAACGCTGCGCAAGCAGGACCGGATCTTCTAAAGAAATCGGCCCGCCAAAACGAGTTAAGTTCAGACGGTAGAAAGATACTTAGCTATCTGTCTTTTCGACCAATTGGCCAAATCTAAGCAGTTGCTAAAAGTTCGTTGCTGTCAGCTTCAGACGGTTCTTTCTTGCTCATTTCGATGATGGCTACTTCCGGTCCCCGTGGGCGGGCAGCAACTACCGAAGTTTGAACATCTTCGATGTCCCCCTTGAAATACGCCCCGTCTTGGACCGCAATCCGCCGAGTTTTGATTTGCCCCACAACCCGGCATTGGCTGCAAAGCTCGACTAAGTCGCTGGTTTCGATTGTCCCTTCGACTGCGCCGACGATACTGACGTTTTGCGCCCTAATGTCGGCCTTGACCTTTGCCTGGGAACCGATGGTTAGGTTGTGGCCGGCTGCTTCCAGGGTGCCGTCTACTTGACCATCTATTTGCAAGTCCTGATCGCTGAAGATCTTACCTTGGATACGGACGCCGTGACCCAGGTGTGAGCCCCGATCGCCGTCCGGCCGGGGCGAATTTAACACTGACGATGCTGTGGACATTACGTGTACCTCCTCTGATACCCGCAGATTCTTTTAGTTCGGAGGAACTGTAGAAAATCTCCAAGAATGTTCCAGACTGTCCATGGCCCTGCCGATGTGTTTACCTGCTCTAGCTCCGCGCCGGGTTGGCCAGCCATTCGGCACGGTTGGGTCGCCAGGTCCCTGTGGCTCGGCGGCGCCCGAGCCGACCGCTTCCGCCAGTGCCGCCGTGCAAGAGCGGGGGCTCGTATGCTGACGGCTGGGAATCAGGCCCTCACCTCTAGACTTCAGGACCAATTATGTTTTGACTGAGAGCTCCTTAACCGATTACGACGGGGAATGAAACGCCCGATCAAACTGTTTCTTTAGCAATTGACGGGCGGTTGAAACCGGGTCTATATCTAATTGAATTTGCAAAAGAAAATTTCGTTGACTGATTTCGCAATCAGCTATACGCTTAGTACATCCGATGCCCAAATGTTCGGCCCTCGGAGATGACGAATCCGGTGCCACATGGGCTTCGAGCGCAGCTAGCCGTCGTCGCCGCTGCCATTTTCTGAGGCTCAAATCAAAATCCCACGCGATTGAATGTGTGGGCGTGTCTTCTGCAAAAAGGAGGGCCAGGGATGCTCGGTACGATTGTAGAACTGCTTTTGGGTTGCCGTCACGACAAGATCACCAGACCGATTACTCCGATTCACAAGTTTGGCAAAGCTGCCGGTGAAACTTACGTGGCTTGTCTCGCCTGTGGGAAGCGGCTGCACTATGATCTGACAAAGATGCGTGTGGGTAAACCGTTGAACGCTGCTGAGGAGCCATCGTTGACGAATTGTTTCTTGACGTCCTACCGTTAACGAGTTTGTAGCTTCATTGCGGGTCCGGCAGGCAGTACGGACCACCACGACCCAATAGGGCGCCGCTATTGAGCTTCAGCCGGCGCCAACCAGACCGTAGGGTGGATCGATAAGTTCCACCAGTGAGCCGATGGCGCACTGTTCACGAACCGTCACTTCCGCAAAATCAATGGCTTGATTCGGATTGTCGAATGCTGCCAGTTCTTCGGCGCCGGTCGGCACCTGATGAAGCACCGTGACGGTCGCCGGCGTGGATGCCAAGCAGCACTGCTTGACAACGTAGAAGGTGTCGTGTGCTGGCGGGCTCTTTTGAAAAGCTACCCACGGAGAAGCCATAAATTCCCTCCTTATCGTCCCGATCGGATGATCATATCCTCTTCCCCACCGTCACACAACTGTGATTTCCATCATTTGGGTAGCGCCGTGCCCATCGAAACAATCGCTGACGAGTTCCAGTGCTTGGCCGACCGCCTTCGCGCTAAAGGATCTGACGGAGACCGAGGAGGCACAGGTTGGGGCGCTCGTGAAGAGAGCGGTAAGCTGACCGTCCGGGATGCGTGTTGACTAGTGCCCCTGAAGCAGCCCGTCGACTTCTTCGTAACCCGTGGGAGTCGCAATTCCGTTTGTCGATGCACCGGCATCGAGTAGCGCCCGGACGGAATCGGGCGAGCGGAGGTCTGTCCAGTACGAATCGACGCAGGCCTTGACGGCAAGCTGCAACGCAGTGCGGCCCTGGCCATCAGTGGCGTTGACATCCGCGCGGCGGGCGATCAGTTCCTTTACAACGCCGGTCCGCGCACGCCACGCAGCGACGTGTAGGGCAGTGCTGTCGTTCGCAATGTCATAGTACAAATCGCCTTCGTGATAGATTGCGCCGACGTTCACACCCAGATCAAGCAGATTGCGTACACCTTGCAGATTTCCGACCCCCGAAAATTGGGCGAGAAGCGTACCACCCCGGCTGATGAGTTCCGGTTTCAATTGGGGATTGGCCGTCAACGCCGACTGGATGGTGTGCTTGTCGTCCAGCGCGCAGGCGGCGATCAGCGCGTCCACCCCGGTGAGGTTGATCGAGCCCATATGTTTTTTGAAAAGCTCGAGCGCGCGAGCCCGGCCGCGGTGCGCGGCTAGCACGATGGCGGACTTGCCATCGCGGCTCGGCATCGCTGGGTCAGCGCCGAAATCGAGGAGCATCTCAATCATCGAGAGATCGTTATCCCGGAGCACCGCCTGGTAGATCGGTGACTTTCCCCAGATCCCCGTCAGGTTGGTATTCGCGCCATGCTCCAGGACCATGCGAAGGCCTTCTCCGTCGTGCCAGTCGCATTTGCGAAGCAGTAGCGTCGTCAGGCTTTGGTCGTTTAGCTTACCGCTTTCGAGAAGGATCTTCAGCACGGTATTGTCACGCGTCTCGATCACGTGGTACGCCGTTTCGCCATCGTTCGGATCGGCGCCGCGCTCGAGCAGC
>CAZKVF010000069.1:0-4745 GCA_964556085.1 uncultured Solibacteraceae bacterium | reverse complement strand
ACTGTTGCGTTTGCCATGGCGCCGGAGCCGCCGCACGTCAACTGCCGCATAACGCCCGACCCGCCAATGTGGCATCCAACCCGCAAATAAACTTCGCGCCGGGGACCAAAGCTTTCTCGTTCACGCCACTTCCAAAAAAATCTTTCCCCTATCTGATTCAGTAACTTACGGCCAAATCGGGGCGCCGCCGCCCCCTCCTTTTCTTGTGCCCTCGTGGTACCGTCAGGCTGGCTCAGGAAGTCTTGTGGGGCAGGGCGGTTTCGCCTGCCAACCGGCCTCCCTGAGCCACTTCTTTTTTCAAGGAGACTCCCATGGCTTCCGCCGCCCAGGTAACTGCCAGCCGTGTCAACGGCGCCCTATCTCACGGTCCCACCTCCGATGAAGGTAAGGCTACTTCCTCTCTCAACGCCCTCAAAACCGGGCTTACCGGACGCACCGTCCTGCTGCCCTCCGAAGATGCCGCGCTCTATGAGGCCCATCTCGCCCGATTCCGCGAACAGTACCAGCCTGTGGGCGATCAGGAGCTGGCTCTCGTCCAGTCCCTCGCCGATACGCACTGGCGCATCGCCCGCATTCCCTCCCTCGAAATGGGTATTTATGCCCTCGGCCGGATGGAATTCGCTGATCTGTTCCCCGAGTACGATGAAGGCTCTCGCAAGATACTGATCGACGCCAAGGTCTTTCTCGCCTACCAGCGGCAGCTCGTCAATCTCGGCATTCAGGAAGGCCGCCTGCGCCGCCAGGCCGAAAAGGACTTGGCCGCCCTCCAGTCTCTGCAACAACCCCGGATCCAGGCCAACCAGGCCCGTCTCAATCACGCCGCCAGCCTATATATCAACGCCGTACGCGCGCACCGCCAGGCAGAGTATGACGCCAGGGCGCTCGGGTTCGAATTTACACTCGAGCAGATCGAACGGCGAGCCCTCGACCTCCAGCCCGATCTGTTCCATGAATGGGCCTCGAAGAGTTAGGTGGGGCAGGCGTTTCCGCCTGCCAACAATAGGAAAAAACCGTACCTGCTGACCTTGCCCAGTCGGAGCCGCGACCGCAAGGGAGTGCCTGGGTGGGGCAGGCGCTTCCGCCTGCCCTGTGAATGCTTTTCTCTGTGGCCTCTGTCAACTCTGTGCTCTTTAGGTTTTGTCTTTTGGGTTTTCTCTGTGTCTCCGTGCCTGTGCGGCGGCCCGCGGACGTCTCGTCTCGGAGAGCGCACACGCGGAGCGGCTGGCTACAATAAAAGCTCATGAAGAAGTGGCTGGTTTTTCTGGTTGCGCCGCTCGCAGCCGCGCTGTTGCTGTCACAACCGGAGCCTCGCGAGCAGCCCGGCCCGCTGCCGTCCGGAGGCTTTCTTCTCAATAGCGGCTGGCGCCTTCAGCCGGCCGGAAAGCAATTGCCGCTCGATACTTTTCCCATGTCATCGGCGCTGTCTCCGGACGGCCGGTATTTGCTGGTGCTCCACGCCGGATATCAGCCGCCGTCGATCGCGGTAATCGAAACCGGTTCCGCCGCGGTGCTCGGACGTGTGCCTCTGGAGGATGCCTGGCTCGGCCTCGCGTTCTCTCCCGCGGGCGACCGCGTCTATGTCGGCGGCGGTTCCAAAGCGGCCATATTCGAATTCACCTTCCGCGATGGCAAGCTGCAGCCCGGCCGAACCTTCCCGCTATCCGCGCCCGGCCGCCGCACGCCGCAGGATTTTACTGGCGATGTCGCGTTCTCGCCCGATGGCCGGCTGCTCTACGCGGCCGACATGTTTCACGATTCCATCCTGGTCGTGAATCCGCAATCGGGTACCGTCATCCAACGCATTAAGACCGGCCGCCGGCCCTATCGCATTCTCTTTCATCCCGACGGGAAATCGTTCTTCGTTACTCACTGGACCGACGGCACCCTGGGCCACTATGATGCGGCCAGCGGGACCCAAACCGCCAACGTTCGCCTTGGTCCGCATCCCACCGATATAGTATGGCGCGCCGGCGCCAGTCAAGGGACCGTCGAAGGCGAGGCTACCTGGACCGCGCGGCTCTTCGTGGCTGCGGCCAATACCAACACTGTTTACGCCGTGGGGGTTGGCCCCTCCAAAGAACTGAGCCTCATCGAAAGCATCAATGTGTCGATGACGCCGCGGCAGCCGCTGGGAATGACCCCCTCGGCTCTTGCCCTGAGCCCGGATGCCAGGCATTTGTATGTGGCCTGCTCGGACGCCAACGCCGTGGCCGTGGCAGACGTCTCCGGCGAGCGCACCCATCTCGAGGGATTCATTCCGACGGGCTGGTATCCCACTGCCGTCCGCGTTCTGAAATCCGGAGCCCTGGTCGTTCTTAACGGCAAAGGCGGGCGCTCCTACCCCAATCCCCACGGCCCTAACCCCACGACCAGCGGCGAAGCCTCGCCGCAGTTCGTCGGCCGTCTCCAGACCGGCACTGCTTCCTGGATCGATCCTTATACTGAGGAGCAACTGGCCGCCTGGACCAAAACCGTCTTCGCCAATTCGCCTTACACCGATGCCAAGCTCGATGAGGCCAATCCTCTTCCCCCCATCGAGCATGTCATTTACATCGTGAAAGAAAACCGTTCCTACGATCAGGTCCTGGGCGATATGAAAGAAGGCAACGGAGACCCTTCGCTCGTCCTGTTTGGCGAAAACGTCACGCCCAATCATCATAAGCTCGCGCGGGAGTTCGCGCTTTTCGATAACTTCTACGTTAATGCGGATATCAGCGCCGATGGCCATCACTGGTCCACGGCCGCCATCTCCAACGACTACGTCGAAAAATTCTGGCGCAGCGATGCCGCGCGGCGCCGGTCCGTCTATGATTTCGAGGGCCAGGAACCTACCGCCGCGCCACCCGCCGGCTATCTCTGGACCAATGCCGCGCTGGCAGGGCTTTCGCTGCGCAATTTCGGTTATTACGTCGAGAACAAGCCGAATGCGCCCGCAGGCTCCGAGCAGGTTTCCGCCGTGCGCGACCCGGTGCTCGCCCGTGTGACCAACCGCATCTTTCGCGGCTACGATCAGGACTTCCCGGACCTGGAGCGCGCTAAAGTCTTCCTCGCGGAACTGGCCGATTATGAAAAAGGCGGCGCGGATCCCACCATGCCCCGGCTCATTGTCATGCGCCTCGGCAACGATCACACCTCAGGCACGCGTCCGGGCACTATCGCGCCGCTTTCCTCGGTGGCCGATAACGATGCAGCCTTGGGACAAATTGTCGAAGGCGTGTCGCACTCTCGCTTTTGGAGATCCACGGCAATCTTTGTAGTGGAGGACGACGCGCAGAACGGGCCGGACCACGTCGATTCGCACCGCTCCGTGGCCTTCGTGATTTCGCCGTTCATCAAGCGGCACACGGTCGACGGCACCATGTACAACACGGCGTCTGTGTTGCGGACCATGGAGTTGCTGCTGGGCTTGCGCCCCATGACTCACTTCGATGCCGCGGCGCGCATCATACGAGCGCCGTTTCAAACCACGCCCGATGCAACGCCCTATACGGCCGAAAAGCCCCGTATACGCCTCGACGACCGGAATGCAGCCGGTTCGCCGGGCGCGAAAGCCTCCGCGCGCATGGATTTCCGCGATGCCGACCTCAACGACGATGATGAACTGACCGGCATCCTGTGGCGCGCGATCCGCCACACGCCGCCTCCCCCGCCCACCAGCAGCTACTTCCCCAGATAGAGACGATGGCGCACATTTATCTTTGCTTCCTTTGGCACATGCACCAGCCTTTTTACAAGGACCTGGTCTCAGGCGAATACAAGCTCCCCTGGACCCGCATGCACGCCCTGAAGGACTACTACGGCATGTCGCGCATTTTGGAAGAGTTCCCGCGAGTGCGCCAGACCTTCAACCTGGTCCCCTCCATGATGGTCCAGGTGGAAGAATACGCCTACGGCCGGGCCGTCGATCCGTTTCTGGAAATGGCTCTCAAGCCCGCCGACTCACTCAATGCCGCCGATCAGGCTTTCCTGTTGCGCCATTCCTTTTACGCCGACCCGCACCACATGATACACCGCTACCCGCGATATGGCGAGCTCTTTGACCTCTGGCAGGCGCAGAAAGAAAATGGAGTTCCCCGATTTTCCGCACAGGAATTCCGCGATCTCCAAATTTGGTCGCAGCTTGCCTGGTTCGACGAGGACGTGCGGGCCGAAGATCCGGAGATAGTCGAGTGGGTTCGGCGCGGGCGCAACTTCACGGCGGCCGACCAGCAGCGCCTGGGCGAGAAACAGCGAGAAGCTATCAGCAAGGTCCTGCCGGAATACTGCAAACTGGCCGCGTCCGGGCAAATCGAGATCTCCACGACTCCTTACTACCACCCCATCCTACCTTTACTGTGCGATTCCAATATTGCCTCCGAATCTCACCACAATGTTCCGCTGCCGCCGCGATTCCGCTACCCGCAGGATGCGCGTCGCCAGCTCGTCATGGCTCGCGAGTACATTACGACCCATTTCGGCGCCGCGCCCGTCGGCATGTGGCCGTCGGAAGGCTCGGTTTCCGATGAAGTCTTGGGAATCGCAAGCGACGTGGGATTCACCTGGGCCGCGACCGACAGCGGCGTCCTCAATCGCACGCTGAATCGCGGCGTGCCCGTCGAGGGCCTCTACCGGCCATATCGGTGGCGGCAAAAGGGTCACAAACTCCACCTCATTTTCCGCGATCATTTCCTCAGCGACCTGATCGGATTCGTTTATTCCAAAATGGATGCCGCTGCGGCAGCGGACGATTTCCTGCGGCGCATCCG
>CAZKVF010000068.1:0-10032 GCA_964556085.1 uncultured Solibacteraceae bacterium | reverse complement strand
TCGGGACCTGGTGGTTCGGGCTGCCCTCTTCCAGTTCCCATACCCTGGTCGGTTCCATTATCGGTGTGGGAATCGCGAATCAGTTGATGGCCGCTCGCACTGGGACGAGTGGGGTCGATTGGTCCCAGGCCGCCGGCGTCGGCAAAACCTTGCTGATCTCGCCGGTGATTGGTTTCTTCGCGGCCGCCTTGCTGCTGCTCGTTGGAAAACTCGTGCTGCGCGATCCTCGCCTTTACCAGGCGCCGGAAGGCACGGAGCCGCCGCCTTTCTGGATTCGCGCCCTGTTAATCCTCACCTGCAGTGGAGTCAGCTTCGCCCACGGATCGAACGACGGCCAAAAAGGGATGGGGCTGATTATGCTCATCCTGATCGGGACCGTACCCACGGCTTACGCTTTGAATCATGCTGTGACGCAGACGCAGACAGCCGATTTCGTAGCTGTCTCCCACCAGGCTGAAGACACTTTAAAGAAGTATGTTTCTCCCTCGGCCGTGATTGGCGATCCGCGCACCGAGGTGACCGATTACATCCGTACGCGCGAATTCAAGCCAGCCACGGTGCTCGGCCTGGAGCAGTTGGTAAATAGCATTGCCGGTGAAGCTTCGCTCTACAAAGAGCTGAAAAACGTTCCCCCCAACATGACCCCTAATCTTCGCAACGACATGTACGTCGCCAGCGAAGCCCTTCGCCTGATGAAAAAATCGGGAACGCCGCAGCAGCTTACCAGCGCGGATTGGACATCGCTAGAAAATTACCGGAAGCACATCGACAGCGCCACCAAGTTCATTCCCACCTGGGTCAAGGTAGCCGTGGCCATAGCGTTGGGGCTGGGAACCATGGTCGGATGGAAGCGCATTGTGGTTACGGTGGGCGAAAAGATAGGCAAACAGCATTTGACCTACGCCCAGGGCGCCTCCGCCGAAATCATTGCGATGGCCACCATCGAGGCGGCGGACCAACTCGGCTTGCCGGTCAGCACCACGCATGTCCTTTCCTCCGGCGTCGGCGGAACTATGGCAGCCAATGGATCGGGCTTGCAATGGGGCACCGTCCGCAGCCTGGCCATGGCCTGGGTGTTAACCTTGCCTTCGTCCATCATCCTGTCGGCATCCTTGTTCTGGCTATTCCGGCAGGTTCTGTAATCGCTGGCGCCGGTTCCCTTGTCACCGGCGTAAAGATCACTTAGAACCAGCTGCCCCCGCCGGCAACGGGTTCCCTTCGCGCATCTCGTCCGTGGCGCGGCGCACGACCAGGTCGCCCGGCCTAAGTTCACCAAGCACCTCCTGGAGATTGCCTTCGGCCACTCCCTTGCGCACATCGACCCACTCCGCCCGTCCATTCTGGCTGCGTACCACGAAAGTGCGCTCTGTGGTGGTGACGATGCTCGTCTTGGGAACAAATAACGCAGGCCGCCCCCGGCGCACGGGCCAGTGCACCGTCGGATACATCCCGGGGGCAAGCGACCCATCGTGATTCGGCACGTCCAACTCGACGGCCATCGTGCGCGTCGATCGCTCGAGCGCGTGGGAAATGCGCGCCACCGTCCCCGAGAATGTCCGCTCGGGATAGGCTGGCACATGGAAAGTGACGTGCGCATCCGTCATGATGCCGCCCACATCCTCTTCGGGAACGGCAACCACCAGGCGCAATTGCGAAACCTGCTGAACCACCAGCATCACCGGGTCGGCGCCCGGCCCCACAAGTGCCCCCGGATGAACCAGGCGATCGGTGACGATGCCGTCAAACGGGGCGGTGATGCGCAGGTACGATTGCAGCTCCTTCTGGGCTTGAACGGCGGCATCGGCAGCACGGCTGGCCTGCTGGCGCGACCGGACCAGGGCCCGCGCGGCTTCCACCTGTTTTTCCGCCTGAATGAGTTCATTCCCGGCGATGGCGCCTGGCGTTTTCGCCGCTTCCTTCAAGCGCGCATAGGTGCTCTCAACGGCTGAGAGTTGCGCTTCGGCTTGCAGCCGTTCCGATTCCGCCGCTTCCAGCCGCGACTCCGCTTCCGCGATCCGGGCAGCCATTTCCGGCGCACTCAATTCCACAAGAAGCTGGCCTTCTTTGACCACGCTGCCGCGATCCACCAGGATGCGGTCCACAAACCCTGGTACCTTGGCATGCAACGAAACCTCGAGGAAGGGCTGGAACTCCCCCGGCAGGTCAGTAATCCGCGAGACCTGCCTGGAGACAACGGGTACGAGATCGGGTTCTGGCGCGGCAGCGAGGGCCGCACAACAGATGCCGAGGAAGGTGATCAGCAGGCTACCGGGCTTCATAATATCGGCTCGCCGGGTCCATAGGATTCAAAGAGGGCGAAGTACCAGACGCCCTGCCCTGCAGAATGGCGTAAATGGACGGCAGGATTGTCAGCGTTGCGAACGTGGATACGATGAGGCCTCCTATGACGGCGCGTCCCAGCGGAGCGGATTGCTCGCCCCCTTGTCCCAGACCGGCGGCCATCGGCACCATGCCGAATATCATCGCTGCAGCGGTCATGAGAACGGCGCGGATGCGGCTCGCCGCCCCTTCGCGTGCGGCTTCGATGGTACTCCTTCCGTCATGCCGGAACCGCTCGGCGAACGAAACCAGCAGAATCGCATTCGCCACCGCAATGCCAATGGCCATAATTGCCCCCATGAACGACTGGATGCTCAAAGTCGTTCGAGTGAGCCAAAGGATCAGCAGCACGCCGCACAACACCGCCGGAATCGTTAGAAGGATGGCCAACGCCAGCCGGATGGATTGAAAGTTGGCTGCGAGCAACAGGAAAATCACCAGAATGGCCAGTAGTAGACCGGTCCTCAGGCCGGAAAGCGTCTGCTCGAGCGGAGGGATCTGACCGCGAAGTGTGACGCTAACCCCGCGCTCTGGCGCGCCCACTTGGGCCAGGGCGGCGCTCAATTGCTGCGCTGCCTGGCCAAGCGTGAGGCCGTGAATGTTGGCGGTCAGGCTGATGACGCGCTGTCCGTTGTAACGCTCGATGAGACCCGGCATGACTCCCGGGTGCAGCGAGGCGATGTCTGTGAGCCGCGGTTCCGGTCGCCCGTTTTGCATCACCGGTACGTCGCCCAGTTCCTCGATGCCCTGCATGCGATACTGCGGCAGTTCCACCTGGATCTGAAAAGCGTTACCCGAATTCGGGTCGCGCCAATAATTCGGCTGTGTGAAGCGCGACGACGAAGTAGCCGGGACGACGGAGCGGACGACGTCAGCCATGGTTAACCCGAATTGACCCGCGCGGTCGCGGTCGATATTAATGTCCAAGGTCGGATAGTTAATTTCTTGCGCGAACTGTAGGTCGCGGAGAAACGGCAGGCCGGCAAGCTTCGCCTGAATTTTCTGAGCGTACGCGGTAACGTCTTTCAGGCTGCCGCCGAGCACAGCCACCTCGATGGGGGTCGGGGAGCCGAAGCTCATCACCTGGCCGACGATGTCGCCGGCCTCGAAAGAAACCTGGCAAGCGGGAAGTTCGCTGCGGAACCTGTTGCGCAACTCCTCCCGCAGCGCCTCGCCACGGAGCCCGCCATTCCTTTCCGGTTTGAGGGCGACCTGAATCAGCGCTTCCTGCGGTCCGCTGGTGAACAGGTGGATCAGATCGACCGGATAGCTGGAAGGCACCACGCCGACAAAGTCACTGGTGATGGCGACCTGGCCCTCACCGGCGGTCCGCTGAACAAGGTTGAGCGCCCGCAGAACGATGCGTTCGGTCTCCTCCACTCTCGTTCCCGTAGGTGCGCGAAGGCGGATCCGGAATACCGAAGGGTCGGCTTCTGGAAAAATCTCGGTGCCCAGTCGTGGCGCAAGGATGTAAATTAGCGCCGCCGCAGAGGCGAAGTAGGCGAGCATCACCGGCCAGCGCAGGCGAAGCACGAAACCGAGATAGCGGGAATAGAGATCGCGCAGGCGTCCGAAAAGGCCCCGGCTCTCATCATGCACGCGGCGAGCTTTCAGCAGCCACGTCGAAAACACCGGAACAAGGCTACTGGAAAGAACATACGAAGCGATCATCGAGAAGGCAACCGCGAGTGAGAGCGGTACAAATAGCTGCCGGCTCACGCCGGCCATAAAGAACGACGGCACAAACACGGCGAGAACACACAGCATTGACAGAAGCCGCGCTATTGCCGTTCGGCTGCACGCTTCGACGACGGCCCGCGCGACCGATACGCCGGACCGCATGTGCGAATGGATATTCTCGATCTCCACAGTGGCCTCATCTACCAGGACACCGACGGCCAGCGCCAGGCCGCCCAATGTCATGATGTTGATCGTCTGGTTGGTCGCCCAAAGGAGCACCACGGCGGTAAGGAGAGCAAACGGAATACTCAGCACCACGATAATGGCGCTCCGCCAATCCCGCAGAAAGATGAGGACCATCAAGCCGGTGAGAGCAGCGCCCAGCATTCCTTCGGTGGCCAGGTTGCGAATCGAATTGGTCACGGTAGGCGATTGGTCAAATTCCAACCGCACGTCCACATCCTCGGGCACCGCGCGCTTGAAGCTCGGAATTGCCTGCTTCACCGCATCGATTACTGCCAATGTCGACGCATCGGAGCGCTTAGTCACCGGAATGTATACAGTGCGTTTTCCGTTCACGTGGGCATATGCGGTGACCAGGTCCGTTCCGTTCTCGATGGTTCCGATGTCCCGCAAATAAACCGTGGTGCCGGAGACCGGCCGGATAGGCGTGCTCAACAGCTCCGCGAGATTGCCTCCTAAGGCCGCATTCGTGCGGGCAATGCGGTTGAGCGTGCCTGTCCACATGTTGCCGGAGGGCATCACGACTGAGCCTTTGCTCACAGCGGCGATGGCTTCATCGGGCGAGATCTGATACTGATGCAGCTTCTCGGGATCAAGCGTGATGACGATAGTCCGCTGGTTGCCCCCGAACGGGGGCGGCGCGGAAACGCCCGGCAGCGTCGCGAATAGAGGCCGCACGCGGTTCAGCGCGAAATCCTGCAGTTCCCCCTGCGTGTGCGCCGCGCTTTCAAACACCAACTCTCCGACGGCTACGCTTCCCGCGTCGAAACGCGTTATGAACGGAGGCACGGTTCCGGGAGGCATGAAGGCCCGGGCGCGGTTCACGTACCCGATCGTCTCCGACATGGCCTGACTCATGTCTGTGCCCTCGTGGAATGTCAGCTTCATCAGGGCGGCGCCCTGGATACTCTTGCTCTCCACGTGATCGATGCCGGTGATGTAGAGGAAGTGATACTCGTAGTAATAGGTCAGGTAGCCTTCCATCTGGGCCGGATCCATGCCACCGTACGGCTGCGCCACGTAAATAGCGGGATCGCCCCCTTGGGGAAAGATGTCTACCGACATGCGCTGAAGCGCCAGCACGGCGCACAGGGCGATGGCCAGCAGCGCCACTAGTACGGTAATCGGCCGGCTAAGCGCGGCCAGAACCAGGCGCATCTTCCTCCTCCTTGTCCATCACCTGCTGACCTCCGCCACGAATGGCTGGATATCGCCGGCCGCCGTTGCGATCCCCAGGAGGGCCCGCCACACGGCCAGCCGCGCCAGCGCATCGTCGATTTCCGCCTGCGTGAGCAATCTCTGTGCTTCGGCAACCTGGTCGATGGTTCCCAAACCGGATTGGTAGCGCGCAGTTGCCTGTTCGGTCGCGATGCGCGCCGCTGACACCTCGACGGGCGTATTCGCCGCGACGCGCCGGCTGCCTTCGAGAGTAGCCACCGCCCGGTTCCACTGCGCCCGCAGGTCGGTGACGATCTGCGCGGCACGCGCCACCTCTGCCCGGATGTCCGCCGATTGCGCCGCCTCGCGAGCCCGAAGCGATTCGAAATCCATGACCGGGAAATTAACGCTGAAGCCGACGGCGTAATCCTGAACGTTGGGCGCCAGCCCGTTAAGGCCGCCAAGCCTCCGGCCGTCCGACTCGGCTCCCGTTCCGCGCGAATAAGCCGCTCCTTGAAGGTAAAACCGCGGAAAGTAAGACCGCTCCAGCGCCCGGAGTTGGGCGCGCGTGTGCTCGATTACGGCGCTTTGTTCCAAGGCCAGCGGATTCGTCGCGGCGTCAAACGGCGCCACCCTGCGCTCCGGCGGCGGCTCGAGTAACGCACGGGCTGACACGCTGATCCGCTCGGCATCCACGCCGACGAACTGGGCGACTGTAGCCTGAGCCACGCCGCCTGCCTCGTCTGCCTGAATCACTTGTGTGCGTGCCGCGGCCAGTTCGGCATTGGCTCGCGAAGCGTCGGCTCCCGGCCGGAGCTGCGAATTGACCAGCGCGTTGGTTGTCCGTAGCACAACCTCAGCGCGATCCACCCCGGCCTGCGCCGCTCGCACTGTCTCCTGAGCCGCGACTAGCGTGAGGTAGGCATCGGCGGTGGCCACGGCGACCTCGAACCTGGTGCGTTTCGTTTCTGCCACGGACTGCTTGCGCGCCGCGGATGCCGCGGCAACATTGGCCTGGCGAAGCCCGAAATCGAACGGCTCCCATGAGACCAACACTCCCACGGCACTCCCCCAAACGGTTCCTAGGTTATTGGTTCCGATTACGGGACCGGACATCGAGGGAATCACGCTTTGCGGCAGAAGCACCCCGAAAACATTGTTTCGTGTGGCGCGGTTCGCCAGCGCCAGCGTATCGATGCGTGGCAGATAGGCCGTCCGGGCCAGTTGGATTTCGGCCGCGGCTGCATTGACCTGCTCCTGCGAAACGCGGATGGATGGATAATTCTTCAGCGCGCCATCTACGGCCTGGGCCAGGGTCAGTGCCATCGCCGCACCGGGCGGCTGCGCGTCCGTGGCCGCCGCGAGCGGCAGGGACGCGATCAGGACGAGCGGCATTAGAGCCACTTCTTTGGATTTACGCACTCTCCGATTCGCCTTCCATGATGAGTTCCTGAAACAGCTCCCGCACCTTGCTCTTAGCGGCTTCGAGCGCTTTTCTTCCCCGAGGCGTTGCCCGGTAAACCTTGCGCAGGGACTTTCCGTTCCGTTCCTCGGTCGTGCGCAAATAGCCCTTCTTTTCCAGGCCATGGAGCAGCGGATAGAGGCTTCCCGGGCTGATGCGGTAACCGTGACGGTTGAGTTCTTCGATCATCCCCAGCCCGAAAATCGGTTCTTCGGTGGCATGGTGCAGCACGTGCAGACGGATCAACCCGGAGTACAGATCACGGTCGGCGATCGGGCTTTCCCGCTCTTTTTTCGTTTTCGCCATTCGATAACGACTATTTGAAGTGTAGGCGGCAGCCCGGCGGCGAGTCAAGTGACAATCGCAAAACAATGCGAATGTCGGAAAATGCCTCAGGCCAGGGCTTCTACCGCGAGCCGTTTCGCGCTTCGATGATTCTTCGCCCCAGTTCCCCGGGGCGTTGCGATCCGATCAGCAGTTTCCGCCCGTCGTTCAGTTCCACCTGAACCCCGCGGTTGCCGCTGGCGATGTAGGCCTGCCCCTTCGGGCTGGAGCGAATCCCATAGCCTCCGTACTCGGCGGCGGGATCGTATTGAACCTCAATCGCAGATCGAATTCCAGTTAGCGATATGCGGCGCTTCCGCCAAAGGCCTTGCAAACCGACGGATAATTCGCCCGAACGTATATCAGTAACCAGGCGAACGGTTATCAGCCGGAGGTAAACGGCCACCAGAAGTACGGCCAGGAAGATCACGCCGCCGTTCGACATCGGAGGGTTACCCCAGGGACGATGAAACACGAGCTGGCGCACGGCAATGAAGAGCATAGCGGCCGGGGGCATCGCCAGGACCAGCCGCGCATGCCGCTGGCGCAGCGCCTGCACCTCGTGAAAAACAGGCTCGGCCTGATTGGCGCTCATGCCGCAAGACTACCGCAGCGCGCCGATCGTGTATTCCAGGTTCGCGTACTGGATTTGATAGTCGTATTTGGCGCTCAAGTTTTCGATTTCGGCCTGCGTGAGATTGAGCTGCCCCTGCGTTAATTCCACGATCGAGGCGAGCCCCAGGTCGTAGCGACCCTGGGCGAGGCTTAGAGCCAGTGCGGCCTGCCGCAGGAACTGGGCGGTTACATCCAGGCGCTGGTACGCTGTCATGGAGTTTTCCCAAACGGTTCGGACATCCCGCTCGACCTGTTGCAACCGGTCACGCAGCCGCTGGTCGGCCTCGAGCGTCCGGTAGTGGGCCTCCTGCCTGCGAGCCGTGAACAAATGGCCGTTGAAGATGGGAATCTGTACGTTGATGCCGGCGCCCTCGTACTCGCCTGGAATGACGCGTGGTAGGGTGATCTGGTCAATGTATGGCATGTAGCCGGCCAGACCCACGAAATTTACGTTAGGCCGAGAGAGATCTTTTTCAGCCTCCTCGAAGCGGGTGGCAGCCTGCAAACTCAACCGCAGGCTGGCCAGCTCGGGGCGATTCTGCACTGCCTGCATTACGATCCGCTCGACATCTTCCGGCGGGCTGGGAGGCATCGGCAGTTCCACCAGATCATATGAGGCGGACTGGTCCTGTCCCAGAGCGCGCGTCAGTTCCGCATACTCTACCTGGAGGTCGTTTCGCGATTGGATCAACAGGAGCTGCGCCTCGGCCAGGTTTACACTGACGAAACTGACATCGAGATCCGAGCGAAGCTTGTTCTGAGCCAGGGCGGTCACCTGGTTCACCAGGAGCTGGCGCGCTGTTACGGTCTCCTGGGCAACTTTAATCAGCGCCTGTGCCCGCAGGGTGCCGAAATAGGCGCGGTTCACACCAAGTAGCACGTCGTATTGAGTGGCGTTGTAGTCCTGCTGGGCGGCGCCGGCTCGAAATCTGGACTCGGCCACCAGATTTGGCGTCCGGCCGAAATCACTGACCAGCTGATTGATGGAAACGCCCACGCCGAAGCGATTGAATAAGCGCGAAGCGGACAGATAGCCCGCGCCAATCCGCGCCCCGATATTGCCCTGGGAACCCGTAATATCGCCGTCTACAGTGGGATAATACGCGGCCCGGGTTTCGGTGATGTGCTCGTTGGCGGCCCCGACAACGCCCTGTTCCGCTTGGACCTGCGGGTGATTCTTCAACGCCATCCCTTCCGCTTCCTGCAAGGTGAGCCGGATGGGAGCGCCTCCCTGAGAAAACAGCGGGGCTGCGCCCATGGCCAACGCAAGCAGGCAGAGTACGATTCTACGCATAGTCGTTTGCCTCTCTAGTATCTGTGTGCATCAGGCGTGCGGCGTGCTCGCCACCGGCGCCGGAGTGTTGCCCGGGCGCTGCCGCCGGCCGTAAACCAGCAGATACGCCGCGGGAACGATGAACACGGTCAGTAAGACGGAAGAAGTGAGCCCGCCGATGATGGCTCGTGCCATTGGGGTGTATTGCTCGGCGCCGGTCCCCAGCTTCATGGCCATAGGAATCATTCCGATGATGGTTGCGAGTGAGGTCATGAGTATGGGCCGAAGCCGGACACGGCACGCTGTGATCACCGCGTCCGCCACCGAGAGCCCCTGCTCCTCGAGCTTGTGCGCGAAATCGACGATGAGAATGCTGTTCGAGTCGGCGATGCCGACCAGCATCAGGACGCCCATCAGCGACATCACGTTGAGGGTCGTATGGGTCAGCGGGAGAATTATAAAGACTCCCACGAAACCCATGGGAATAGCCAGCATGATCAGAAAAGGATCAATGAACGATTTAAACTGGGCGATCAGGATCAGGTACAGCAGGATAAAGGAGAGCACGAAACCAAGACCGAAACTCTTGAACGATTGCTCCATCCCCTGAACCATGCCGCGCAAGTTGACGCGCACGTTCGCCGGCAAGTTCGCATCGGCCACTGTCTGCCGGATCGCGCGAGTCACATTCCCCAGATCCTCGCCGCTGGGGGTGACGTAGAGATCGATTACCCGCTGGATCTGGTAGTGATCGATCTCCGTCGGCGATTGCAAGAAGTCGACCTTGACGACGTTATCAAGGACGGTTATCGGGCGGACCCGGTCCCGCGGACTGAAACGGGTCACGGGTGGAGCTGCGCCTGCCAGGCGGCATCCCCAAGCGGACCCCCCGCCGGACGCACCTTTCGGCCCGCACTCCAATGGCTTCGGTGCTTCG
>CAZKVF010000067.1:0-11039 GCA_964556085.1 uncultured Solibacteraceae bacterium | reverse complement strand
ATGTGGGTTACTCCTATTCCAAAGGCTTGGCATCGTGCTTCGGCGCGTGGAGCACGAAGCGCTGGCATTCCTGACCGGGTGCGCCTGCTTGAGCCTTTTGGTGTTGGGCTTGGCGGCTTGGCACCTGGCACGCAAAGGAGTGTTTCTCTGCCTGTCAGCCTCACTGATAGCTCTGGCCTGGCGGTATAGAAACCGCTCAGTCTCAGAATCTACCGGCACGGCCTTTTCCTGGCCGCTAGTCATTCTATCTGTGGCACTCACAACGCCGTTCCTGATGCTTTACCTGTTTACAGCATGGGCGCCGGAAGTAAGCCCGGACGGCAGTGCGTATCATCTGGGCAATGTCGTGCAGTTCTGGTCTCATCGAGGTCTGGTACCGATCCGGGACGTTTACGGCGCGCTCCCCGAAGGTGCGGAAATGCTGTTTCTGTTTGCTTTTTCGATTGGACGCCACTCGTCAGCCGCCCTGGTTCATTTCTCGTTTCTGATCGCCTTGCCGCTGCTAATCATCTCGTATTCCCTCAGACTTCACATTCCTAAGGCCGGCTTGCTGGCGGCATTGTTAGTATTCGCAAGCCCCCTTATGGGACGGGACGGATCTGTGGCGTATAACGACGTCGCTCTCGCTGCGACGGCATTTGGCGTCTTTTATCTCATGGAGCTCTGGCTAGTGAAAAAAGACGACCGGTTGTTGATTCCCGCCGGCTTTCTCGCGGGATTCTGCTTCGGGATTAAGTACACAGGTTTCGTGGGCGTCTTATATGGGTTACTGCTCATTGTTATCGAAGCCGTCCGCAACCGCCGCATTGACTGGCGCGCATTCCTGACGTTCTCGATGACATCTCTGGTCATGATCGCACCTTGGCTCGCCAAGAATGCAATCTACATGCACAACCCGGTCGCGCCGTTTTTCAACACGATTTTTCCCAATCCTTACGTGTCGGCCAAATTCGAACGAGAGTACATCCAAACAATGGCTCACTACGCGGGCTCCAGCGATCTCCGGGATCTCGCGGTGAAGTACACGATAACCGGCGCCAGTGTCGCGGGCTTCCTGGGGCCGGTATTCCTGTTGATGCCACTCAGTCTGATGGTCCTTCGGATACGCGCAGGCAGGAGGTTGCTGGCCGCCGCGACCATTTTCGCTTTGCCAGTGTTTGCTAACGGCGGCGCACGTTTCCTGATTCCCGCAGTGCCGTGTGCTGCTCTCGCTTTAGGAATGTCAGTCGGCGACACGAAATTTGCGGCGGCTGCGCTGATGACTTTCCATGCGTTCGCTTCGTGGCCGAGCGTGACACACCGATACTGCGATCGCAGTACGTGGCGGATTTCCGATATGCCCGCGAGGGCGGCAATCGACTCTCGCGTGGCCGCTGACTACCTCCATCAAAACCTGGGCGAGGCCTGGGAGATGGCGCGGATGGTGGAACGCGAAACGCCGCCGGAGAGCAAAATTTTGTGTTTCAGCTGTCCAGCAAAGGCCTACTGCACGCGGGATATCGCCGTTTGGTATGAATCGCAGGAGAGCAACGCGCTTTGGGGTATGCTCTGGACACCTCTCGAACAACAACGGCAGCCGCGCAAACACATTCTTCTGTCGTTTCCCGAGTTACTGACAACTCGCCTGCGCGTAGTGCTGCTGGGCGCCAAGCCAGACCAGGTGTGGGAGGTGAGCGAGTTACGTGTCCTGAATCAGGGCCGCGAACTGCCCAGGTCTCCATTCTGGAAGATTGCAGCGGTTCCGGATCCGTGGGAGGCGCCGTTTGCATTCGATAACAACGCGGTCAGTAAGTGGTCTAGTGAACAGTACGGCGCTGGTGGCGCATTTTTGGAGATTCGTTTCGATCGCTCCACTGCCGTGGATTCCGTCCTACTGGAGAGCCCGCCCGATGCTCCAGAAGAGATCGGCGTAAGTGGTGAGCTTTCACCGCGGGTCCTCAGTCCCCTGAAGACGAGTATTCACACCACGATGATTGCGCCGCCGGCCGGGATGCGCCGGGCGGCGATTGCAATGATCAAGAGCTATGGCTTCGAATACCTGATTGTGTCTCATAGCGATTACCACGCCGATGACTTCCAAAAGTACGCTTATTTCTGGGGAATCCGCAGTGCTGCCAAAACCGGAGAGTGGACACTCTATCACCTGGAATAAAATTGCCTGGTTTCTGCTGCTGGTCGTGATCGGCTGCAATGTGTATCGCGCGGCTACGCAGTCGATCACAACCGACGAGGCTTTTACTTACGAACGTTTTGTATCCAAGCCATTCGCGGGCCTGTTCGAACCATTCGACGCCAACAATCATGTGCTGAACAGCCTGCTTGCCCGCCTATCCGTACATACCTTTCGTCTGTCGGAATGGAGTTTGCGGCTGCCGAGCGTCCTCGGCGGTGCAATCTATCTGTTTGCGGTCCACCGCCTCTGTTTTCTGCTATACGGCGGCGGTCTATGGAGCTTCATGACGACCGCGGTGCTGGTAACCAATCCGTTTCTCCTCGACTACCTGTCCGCTGCCCGAGGATACGGCCTCGCTCTCGGCTTTCTCGTATTGGGAATATACAATCTGATTCGCCCAACCGAGAGGCTGGAATCCGGTTCGCTATATCTCGCCGGGGTTTGCTTCGGTCTTTCGATCTCAGCCAATCTGACATGGCTGTTTCCCGTAGCTGCATTTATAGTCGCATACATCGCGACCAGAGCAGCTACAGGCGGAGTTCAGATCAGTGAGGTCTGGAGCGAGCTGCTCGTTCCAACACTGGTGGTTCCGTTCGTTTTTTTGATATGGCCGTTTTCCAAAGCGCAAGCCCAGGACCTCTATTTTGGAGCGCGGCATCTCGCGGACACGGTTCAGAGCCTGGCGGACTACTCGTTCGCTTACCGCCCAATCGTGATTCCGGGTTTGGGGAGTTTCGACTCTACTTTACAGTGGTCGCGTTTTGCCGCATGTCCGTCCGGAGCGCTTCTATTGACGGCGTGCCTGGCATTTGGCGGACGGAGCCTCCGCCACTTGGCGATAAGCCGCGACTTTCGGGAGAATCGTTCGGAGATTCATGGCTGCCTCATGGCACTCTCATTTGCCGCAACGACGGGCTTAGTAATCGCGGCGCACCGGGTTGCGGGCGTTCTCTACCCGCTAACCCGCACGGCACTGTATTTCCTACCTCTCTCATTTTTGGCCGCGTCCTCTCTGTTCTACCGGTTTCGACAGTATCGAGTCCTCCGGGTCGCGGCCGCCGCAGGAGCTGCGGTTTGCCTCACGGTATTTGTATTGGAGGGCAACCTTTCTTCCTATGCCGAGTGGCGTTTCGATGCCGGGACCAAAAGGATTGCAGGTTTCATCCGCTCCCGGGACGAACAGAAGCGCCTTAAGATCCGGGCCAGCTGGCCCATGGAACCAAGCCTGAACTTTTACAGGCTGCTCTATGGGCTCAATTGGGAACCCGTTGACCGCACCGACCCTAAAGAAGGCGGCGACCTGATCGTTTTGAAAGCGGGAGATCAGGAAGTAGTGGAGATGCTCGGGTGGCGGATTATCTACAGGGATCCGGTTTCCGGTGCGATGGTGGGAATACCACCGCACGACCGTACCTCTGTTACTTTGAGAAGTCCCGGCGGCGGGCAGAACCATGCGGCAGTGGATAAGGAGCCTGCTCAACTCACTTGGCTACGCGGTCTTCAACACGCGTTCGGAGGGATCTTACGCTCGGGACGGGCTATTCACCTATCACAGCGCCTATTTCCGGAGCGATCCAGCGTTTTGCGCGGCATACGCGCGAGGGGTGAAAGCGAGCCAGGGCGTCGATCCGCGAATGGAATGGCGGTTTCATGTAGCGCTTTGGGCGGCGGGAGCGGCGCTGCGGGCGGCGGGCGACTTCGTGGAGTGCGGGGTGAATGCGGGGTTCGTGAGTTCGGGAATCATGCAGTATCTCGATTGGAAGGAGGTCGCCAAGCAGTTCTTTTTGATCGATACGTTTAAAGGCCCCGTGTTGACGCAGTACTCTTCGGAAGAAATTCGCGAAGGACGGCGGACCATCGCCGAAGAGGCCGTGAGTCGCGGCGCGTATGTGACCGACCTGGAGCGGGTGCGGGCGAACTACGCGGAATGGCCCAACAGCCGGATTGTACAGGGCGCGGTACCCGACGTTTTGCCATTGGCCGGCATCGAGTCGGTGGCCTTTCTCCACCTGGATATGAATTGCGCCTATCCCGAGCGCGCGGCGCTGGAATATTTCTGGGAGCGGCTTACGCCCGGGGGCATGGTGCTACTGGACGACTACGCGTATTTCGGGAACCGCATCCAGGGCGAAGCGATCGACGGAGCCGCGCGGTCGCTGGGGGCGAAGGTGCTGGCGCTGCCAACGGGGCAGGGGTTGATTATGAAGTAGAGGGTAAAAGCACCGCCGACGAGATAGCCGGCGCTACAGGGGCGCTTCGGGCGCCTGCCCCACTCTTATTCGAAAACGAGTTGGTCGCCGGGTTGGGTGCCGCTGGCCGCGGCGGCGCCGGCGGGAAGCTCAAGTACGGAGTGCGCGGCCAGGCAACCGGAAATGCGCCAAGGCGGCACCGCATGCCGCACCTTGCGCACCCGCTTCTTCCGATCGAGATAGACGAGATCGATGGCGAACTTCATGAAGAAGGTGTGGACCGATTCGCAGGGCGTGATCCACAGGCCCTCGCCGGGTTCCAGCTTATTCTTCTTGAGGAGGCCAACGCGGCGCTTGGCGCCCGTATCGGCGACCTCGGCGGCGGCGGCGAGGGTCGTGTTGCGCGTCTGGTTAACGATGCGAACGGACATGGGAGAGCCTTAAGACCGCTCCCTGACGGTCGCGGCTCTCATCATTATGCTTTGGTGTGCTGCTTCAGTTTTTCCCTCTGTTCGCGAAGGACGGCCTTGCGGCTCAGTTTAATCTTGTTACCCTCCATGGCCAGGACTTTGACCAGGATCTGATCGCCTTCCTTGAGCTCATCGCGCACCTCGCGGATACGGTTTTCCGCGATTTCGCTGATGTGGAGCAAGCCGTCGGTCCCGGGGAAGATCTCCACGAAAGCGCCGAAATCCACGAGACGAACCACCTTACCGAGATACGTTTTGCCGACCTCGGCTACCGCCGTGATATCGGAGATAATCTGCATGGCTTTGTTGGCGGAAGCTTCGTCGCTCGAGGCTATGTGGATGGTCCCGTTGTCCTCCACGTCGATCTTGACGCCGGTCTGCTCGATGATGCCGCGAATGACCTTGCCGCCAGGTCCGATCACGTCGCGAATCTTGTCCTGCGGGATGGTCATGGTGTAAATGCGGGGGGCATATTGCGAAATGCTGGTTTTGGGTTGGGCCAGGGCCTCCTGCATCTTGTCCAATATGTACAGGCGGCCGCGGCGCGCCTGCTCGAGCGCCTCCTTCATGATGGACGTGGTAATATTGGGGACCTTTATGTCCATCTGAAGGGCCGTGATGCCATCGCGCGTGCCGGCGACTTTGAAATCCATGTCGCCGTAATGGTCTTCGGCGCCGGCGATGTCCGTAAGCACGGCGTAATCTTTGCCCTCCTTCACCAAACCCATGGCCACACCGCCGACGTGAGAAGCCATGGGCGCGCCGGCATCCATTAAAGCCAGCGAGGCGCCGCACACCGTGGCCATGGAACTGGAGCCATTGGATTCCAGGATGTCGCTCACCACGCGCAAGGTGTATGGAAACAGCTCTTCATCGGGAATCAGCGCGCTCAGTGACCGCTCGGCCAGCGCTCCGTGACCGATCTCGCGGCGTCCGGGTCCGCGCATGAAGCCGACTTCGCCGACGCTGAAGGGGGGAAAGTTGTAATGCAGCATGAAGCGCTTGGAGGTTTCGCCCGGCTCCAGCAGTTCGATGCGCTGCTCGTCTTCCTTGGTGCCCAGGGTCACCGTGACCAACGCCTGCGTCTCGCCTCGTGTAAACAGCGCCGAGCCATGGGTACGCGGCAGCAGACCCGTCTCGATGGTAATGGGGCGGATCTCGTCGAAAGCTCGGCCGTCCGGGCGGCGGTGCTGCTTCAGCATTTCGTCGCGGAAGATGCGCTCTTTCAGAGAGTCGTAGCATTTGCCGGCTTCGCTCTGTTTGTCTTCCTCATAGGCCTCGACCACGCGGTTGCGAAGATCGTGCACGCGCGCGTAGCTTTCCAGCTTGGGATATTTTTCAGTGTTGAGCGCGTCGGCGAGCTCTTCGCGGGCGGTCTTGGCGATCGCGTTGTACAGTTCTTTATCCAGCTCGGGCGGCGTGAAAGGTTTCTTGGGCTTACCCGCAACTTTCATCAGCTCGCGAATTCCAGCGGCGATTTTTTTGCAACAGGTATGCCCGAACTCGATGGCGCCGAGCACCTGCGCTTCCGAGACCTGCTGCGCGCCGGCTTCCACCATGACGATGCCGTCTTCGGTTCCGGCTACTACGATGTTGAGGTCCGATTCGCGGGTCTCCGAATAGCTGTGGTTGGCGACGTATTCTCCATCCTTCATACCCACGCGGACACCGCCCAGCACATAGGGAAAAGGAATATCGGAGATAGCCAGCGCCGCAGCCGCACCGGCAATCGCCAGCGAGTTGGGATCCTGCTCGGGATCGGCCGAAAGCACCATGGCGATTACCTGGGTTTCGTTCAGAAAGCCCTCGGGAAACAACGGCCGGATGGGCCGATCGATGAGGCGGCTGGTGAGAATCTCTTTTTCTGAAGGCCGCCCTTCGCGTTTAATAAAACCACCGGGAATCTTTCCGGCGGCGTAAGTGTATTCGCGGTAATCCACGGTGAGCGGAAAGAAGGCCGCTCCTGGCTTGGCCTCTTCGGCCATGCAAGCCGTCACGAGGACCACCGAGTCCCCGGAACGGACCACCACCGCGCCGTTCGCCTGTTTGGCGATTTTGCCGGTTTCCAGGGTCAGCGTGCGTCCGCCTCCCAGGTCTACTTCTACTGTATGTGACATTCTTCTCTTCTAGCCTCCAAAGGCGGCAACCGCTTCGCGGAAGCCGGTTTGAGACTGGAGTTGACAGGACGAGTGTTATCCGGCGCGACGCGCCGGAAGGGCCGGCCGACAGCCGGTCCCGCGAAGCACCCCAACGCGGGGTGTTCTCGGATGAATCGGAAACCTCCGCTCATACGGAGCGTTCCCGTAGAACGGCTAATGCTGTTCCAACGTCTCCCGCCTAGTGGACATGCGTAGGTGATTCCAGTTGGAACGGCACTACCGGCGAATGCCGAGGCGTTGCAGAGTTGCCTTATAGCGCTCGGGGTCCGTATCGCGCAGGTATGTCAAAAGCCGGCGACGCCTGGCGACCATAGTCAGCAGGCCGCGCCTGGAGCCATGATCTTTCTTGTGCGTCTTGAAGTGCTCCGTCAGCAGTGAAATACGCTGGCTCAACAGAGCAATCTGTACTTCTGGCGACCCGGTATCGGTACGATGGCGCTGATTCGAGGAAAAAATCTGCCGCTTTGCTTCAATCGCCAGTGCCATTCTAGAGGTTCATACTCCTTGTCTTCTCTTAATCTCGTTTTGGTACTATGACATGATAGCACAGAGCGCAGATCACCCTACAGACCTTGACAGGCCGGGAGGCCTGTCCCAGGCAAGCTACCTATACTGCCGCCTCGGCCAGGAGCCCCAGTTCGGATTCGAGCAAGGCCGCGTGGTCCGCGTTCTTTTCGGCGAGTTCCGCGAAAACTTTACGGTCGGCGCCTTCGGGCAATTGCCCGGCTAGCTTATGGAAGCGGTCGCAGGTGTGACGCTCCATGGCGAGAGCGGCCTGATACAAATCGCGCACCGCCGAATGATCGCTGAGACAGATGCCGCGAAAGAGCCTTTGGGTGAGCCGACCCTGCTCATCCGGACTGAGTTCCAGAACGGTGGTGGCCAGGTGGGGGTGGTATTGCTTCTCGAGGTCGCCGAGCACGCTCATTTCGGCCTCGCACAGGCGCTCGAGCACGGCGCGCTGCTCCCAGTGACGCGCCTGGTCGCGTGCCAACTTGTAGAACAGGAAAGCATCCAATTCGGCCTGCACGGCTTCGCGAACAGCCCAGATGCGCTCCGCTTCGGGCATGTAGCTGTCGGTAAACATTTGCAGTTCGCCATCGCAACGCCGGCATCTGCCGTACGGAATGGCAAAGCCGGTGGTCAGCTTGAAGCAACGGCGGCAGCGCCACATGCAGCGAACTATAGCGCAACAGATCGCGCCTTCCGGCAACGGCCGATGGCATTTCGGACAAGCGGCATGCGGCATAATGCCCTCCCAATTCCGTGAGCGACTATGATATCAGAATTGAGGGTTTAAAGGTATTATTCTCTCAGTACAATTCCGGGTAATTTCGCCGCATTTCCGCGGCATCGCGCCGGGCGTCCGTAATCTGGATTAGCGGTCCTTTGCCGATTCCGGGGCAATAAGCCGCGGTTTTGTGCCATTCGCGGCGGCTCTCGACCAGCTCAGGCCAAAAGGGGAAGATGCGGCACTGCGTGGGCTTGGCGGGATGAATCGAGCAGCCATCGGCATTCAGGAAATGGCAGTGCGCATCGCGGGGCACGCGCAGACGGAGGAGGCGGCGGGTGCGGTAGACGTATTTGCGTTCAAAGGCCTCAGGATTCATGCCAAGGAAGGACGCAGCCCGGAGCAGGTCCTGCTCGGTTAAATACACAAAGCCGCGCCGACGGCAACATTCCGTACAGCCGCGCTGACACTCGAAGCGCAAACCGTACGCCATGGCTCATTATAACGGGCACTTTCGCTGGCTGTTCGGCCGCAATTTACATCGAATAGAAGTAGAAGGGGGAGGGATAGCACACAGGCCATTTGATCGCAGGGTAAGCTGGTAGAAAAAAGGGGGGAGTCTTGCACTGCTGCAATAAGTTCGCTAGAGTACATAAGCAGCACGATGCGGGGATCAGGGGCTTTCAATGGACGAATCTGGAATTCGTTTTAACGACTGCTTTTTCGGTGAGCCGGTTCCTTTCGCAAACTGGAGGCCACCCGGGTGCGCGAGCCTTTACGCCATCCTGGTGACGGATCCGAACTGGGCGCCGCGGCCTTTCCAACCACTTTATTTTGGCGAGTTTGGCAATAATAGTTCGGTCGGAGCGGTGCAGCGGGAGGTCAGCAAGCTGATACCCGCGCGCCAGGAAACGTTATTCATTGCCGTGCTGCCGCTGCCGTTTTCCACCACCGGCCAGCGCTGGATACTGCGCAATGAGCTGATCTGGGCCTATAACCCGCCTTGCCAAGGTGAGAGCCCCCAGTCGCAACCGGCAGAACTGGTGGCGAAACTGGAAGAGCTGGAACGGCGGCATCAAGAGCAGACTGCCGAACTCCGATTGCTCTTCGCCGCCCGTGGTATTCTGACGCCGAAGCCTCAGCCGCGGCGCCGAATCGGTTTTCTACCGCTGGACTTTGGTCAGGATTCCACAGCTCACACAAGCCGGAAATTGGCAGAGACTCTGGCGTAATATTCCAGCTCGCCGGCGATCTGAGGAGCGCCTGCTCCAAACGAGAACGGTAGAGCGGCCCTGAGGGCTGCATAGGTTCCGTTTGTAGCGACGATCTCTTCGCAAACACCAACAACGTCTCCGAGCTGCTTGCCCGCTGCAACAGCCAGCGCTTCCGCTTTGGCCCGCGCATCCCGGCCGGCTGCTTCGAGCGCGCCTCTTCTTGCCTGTCCCTCATCGGATGCCTTCAACGAGAACCCTCCGACGATGTTAGCTCCAGCCTTAGTGACGGCATCCATGATCTCTCCGGCGCGACCAGGCTCCCGCACGTTTACACGCACCGTATTCCTGGCATGAAAGGAGCCGAACTGGATCTCGCCCTGCACGCCGGTTCCGGGATGCACGGCGCCGCCGTACGGCGAAAAACCTGGCTGCCCGATCTGCGGCGGCGCGCCATAACCCGGCAGAAGGCTCGACAACCCGGGTACGACGGGAGCGAACTGACTATAGGCATTGAATGATACCGTCTGAAGGTCAGATGCTTGCACGCCGAGGGGAGCCACCGCCTGGGCCAGGTGCATGGTTCTCTGGTGATTCTCGCGGAGCGCCTGCGCGGCTGTCGGGGCGGCCGTTATAATCTCAACGAGGAACTCGGCGCTTTCCGGAGCTACCCGGCGAACGGCTTCGCCGGTTACGGTAATTCCTTCCACGGAACGGTTTTGCTGGGTCTGAGTTCGTAATTCGTAAGGTGACATGGGTTTCGTTTCCTCTTGTTTGGGGCTCTTGACTTGCCTCGGGCTCTTCACGGGCTGCTTTTCCATTGCTGTTCGTTACGGGAGCGCGCCGAGGCACGGGACTCCCGCGTTCCCGGCACACTCCCACGTTTTTTGCCTGAGATGGATTCCGGCGTGCGCTAGAAACCTGCCCACGGCCCTTGGAAGCCGCGCCCCGCGAGTTGTGCAAGCGGGTGCTGAATGGATTGCCCCTGGCCATATCCGATGCCGCTGCCTTGGCCCACCCAGGTTTGGGGAGCGAGGGGCGAAATCCCGGGCACTGAGGGCAGTCCCTGTTGTGTGAACGGAGAAATTGTCTGCCCATAGAGCGAACCCACTCCGTACGGCGATGCTCCGCCGGCCTGCGCCGCATACGCCTGCAGTGCCAACTGCTGGGCATGCGCCTGCAGCTGAGCCTGGATTGGATTCATGAGCGAGTGCTGCAACAGCGGATTCTGCAACTGCTGATTCTGCAACAGCTGATTCTGCAACAGCTGATTCTGCAGCAGCGGATGCTGCAGCATTGGATTCTGGAGCAAGGCCTGTTGGAGCTGCGGACTCTGCAGTCCAGCGTAAAGCAGCGGGTTCTGTATCCCCTGCGTCAGCTGGCTGAGAGGGTTCTGACCGAACGGATTCTGGCCGAACGGGTTCTGACCGAACGGATTTTGCCAGCCGCCGGTTAAGCCCACCTGGCCGGGATGTTGGTAACCGGAAAAGGCCGGGGAAATTCCCATCGCCTGAGCCCACTGGTGCGCTATGAAGGGATTGATCCCGGGGGTTTGGAGTGCCCCGTATGGCACACCAAATGGTGTCGCGCCTGAGTATGCCCCGAG